>JANMTL010000037.1:0-20170 GCA_031390425.1 Rhizobacter sp. | reverse complement strand
CGCCGCATCGCCCGCGCTACTTGGTCGAGGTCGGGAACTCGGAGCCGCCCGCGAAGAACCCGCGCAGGTGTTTAAGGATCAGGCTCAGATCGAGCGGTTTGGTCCAGTAGCCATCGACGCCGATCTGCTTGGCCAGCTCTTGCTGCTGCGGCAGCGCGTCGGCCGTCACCGCGATCACATGCATGTTGCGGGTGGCCGGGTGCAGGCGGATTTTTCGCACGATGTCGAGGCCCGACATGTCGGGCAGGTTCATGTCGGTCAGCAGCAGTTGCGGCTGCTCGGCCTGCGCAAGCCGCAAGCCTTCGGCACCGGTCGATGCTTCCAGCAACCTCCAGTTGCCGAGCCGGCCGAACACCTCGCGCATCAGCATCGCGTTGACCGGGTCGTCCTCGATGTACAGCGCGGTGCCGCCGGCGGCCTCGATCCAGTCGGTCTGCAACGGCATCGTGTCGGTCGAATCCGCACCGCGCCGCGAACTCTTGGCCAGCGGCAGCTTGACGGTGAAGCACGAGCCGGTCTGCGGCGTCGACGTCACCTCGATCGTGCCGCCCATGCCCTGCGTCAGCTCGCGGGCGATGACGAGCCCGAGCCCCGTGCCCTCGACCTGGGTTTTCTCGGCACCGACGCGGTTGAACGGCTGGAACAACTGGTCGAGCTGCGAGACGCTCATGCCGACGCCTGAATCCTCCAGGCTGATCAGCACCTTCGATGCGCCCAGTGGCTCGACCACCACGTTGACGTGTCCGCCGGGCCGGTTGTACTTGATCGCGTTCGACAGCAGGTTGGTGAACACTTGGTCCATCGCGCGGCGGTCGGCTTTGGCGTAAACCGCGTGCTCGGCGCCGATGAAATCGACGCGCACCGCACGCTCCAGCGCCAGCGGTTGCAGCACCGCGATGCCGCTGGTCACGACGTCGTTGACCGACACCGATTCGCGCTGCAGCGAGAACATGTGCTGCTCCACGCGCGACAGCTCCAGCACGTCGTTGACCAGGCTGAGCAGCCGGGTGCCGGACATGCGGATGGTCTGCACGCGCTGCTTCTGGACGCTGGTCAACGGCTCCTTGCGATCGCCTTCGAGCAGTTGCGCAAACCCGAGGATGCCGTTGAGCGGTGTGCGCAACTCATGGCTGATGCGCGACAGCAGCTCGCTCTTGCTGCGGTTGGCCTCGCGCGTCTCGGCCATCTCCTGGCGCAGCCGCTCGAGCGCTTGCTCTTCGGTGATGTCGCGGCAGACGCCGATCAACACCGGCGTGCGCGATCGCGTCTGATCGCGGTTGGCCTGTGCACGCGCCACGAATTCGAGCTGGCGCGATTCACCGGTCGGCGTGACGACGCCCAGCACCTCGCGCTGGATGCCGCCCGACACGGCGGCGAGGCTGATGAAGGCCTGCGCGCTCTCGCGCGCCGACGGCTTCAGCATGTCCAGCCACTGTGTCAGCACGAACGCGGTCGGCGACTCGGTCGGCAGGCGGTGCACTTGGCACGCGTTGCGGTCGAGCGTGATCGTCGCGGTCGACAGGTTCAGCTCGAAGATGCCGATGCCGGCCGCCTGCGAGGCCAGCTCCCACTGCTGGCCGGAGCGGGCGGTCTCGGCGGCCGCTCTTTCCGACTCGGTCACGTCGGCAATGAAGCCGTGCCACAGCAGGCTGCCGTCGGGCGCCGGACGCGGGCTGGCGAAGCCGCTCAACACACGCTGACCCGCCTGCGGCAGCAGCACCCGAAAGGTTTGCGACCACGGCTGTCCACTGACGCCTGCCGCGCCGATCTGCAGCTTGACGCCCTTGCGATCGTCGGGGTGGACGCGCTCGAACAGCACATCGCTGTCCTCGGCCAGCGCTTGCGGCGTCAACTCGAACAGCTGCCGAACGCTTTCGCTCACGTAGGAAAAGTAACCGCTGCCATCGGTGCGAATCAACTGCTGATACAGCATGCCGGGCACGTGCTGCGCCAACAGGCGCAGCGTGTCGGAGACCTCGCGTTCGTGGCGCTCGGCGCCGATGCGGTGGGTCACGTCCTGTGCGGTTCCGCGGTAGCCCTTGAACAGGCCGTCGCTGCGGAACTTGGCGATCGCGCTGTACGAGATCAGGCGGTCGCCCAGTGGCGTCGGCTGCAGCACCACCACCCGCGCGAATGCCTGCTGCCGATCGAGCACCTCGTGAAAGCCGAGCGTCGGCTCGACCCGTCGGCCGGCGCCGTCGCGCATCGGCGAATCGGGCGGCAGTTGGTTGACTTGCGACTGCACCGTCAACGCGGTCAGGTCTTCGAAGCGATCCGACAGCCAGGTGTAGCGATGCGAGGCATCGGTTTCCCACAACCAGTCGCTCGACGCCGACGCGAAATCGAGCAGGCGCCGCTCGCTGATCTGCAGCTTGAAGATGCGCTCGTGGCTGGCCGCCGCCTCGGAGGCGCCGCGCGCCAGTTGCTGCAACCAGCGCTGCTGCTCGGGCGTCAGCGTGCGCACGCGCGCGGCCATCACGCACAACATGCCCAGCCGCTCGCCTTCGAATTCGATCGGGAAGCCGGCATAGCTGCGAACGCCCGCCGCACCCGCCACCAGCGGATGCTGTGCGTAGCGGCTGTCGGCGACGGCATCGGGCACCTCGAACATCGAGCCCGACACGACGCCCTGCGCGCAAAACGACAGCGACAGCGGGATGTGCACCGCTTCGAGGCCGACGCCGACCTTGAACCACTGCCATTCTTCGCCGACCAGGCTGATCGCCGCGAAGTCGCTTTCGGTCAGTTGAGCCGCGCTGCGAACGACCAACTCGAACACGCTGTCGGGTTGCGCCGCCAGCATCTGCAGCTTGCGCCGACGGTCCGACGCAAGCACGGCAGCGGGGTCGATCGTCGGGTCAAGCATGCCGCTTCGATGCCGCTTGGACACCCCTGCGTTTCTGGATTTCCGCTGCCCACCGCACCATGCCTGATCGCTCCACCGCCGACTGCCTGCACCGGCCGAGCGCGCAGTGTAGTGGCTGCCATGGCCGGGTTCGGCAGGCTGCCAGGGCGCAGTCGGCAAGGATGCAACACCAACTTCGAACGATGCGCTCAGCATAAAAAAGGCCGGGAATGTCCCGGCCCAGCTCGGCGTGATCGATTCGGTCGGTCAGACCCTGTCGATCTTGTCTTTGAGCTTTTCCTTGGCATCGCCATAACCCGACTGAACCTTGCCGGAGGTCTTGTCGACCTTGCCTTCAGTTTCGAGGTTCTTGTTGCCGATGACCTTGCCGGTGGTTTCCTTGACAGCGCCCTTGACCTGCTCGGCGCGGCCCTTGATCTGATCCTTGTTCATGGTCGATTCCTGTTCAAAGTGGAGGGAGTGGCATCGGCAGACCCGGCGCTGTGGTGCGCCAGCCCCGACCGATCCGCTGCACTGTGCCCAGCCGGACAGGCGGGTTCTGTCGGGACGGCGCGTGCGTCGCTGTAGGACGACACCTCAGTGCCGTCGGCCGATCGCTAGATCGGCGTCAGCGCCCGCTGAACTGCGACCGCAGGCGCGCCGTCAGCGCCTGCACGTCGGCATCGGGCGCGTCACCGCCCAAGTGCGTCTGGCCGTCGAGCGCTGCCTGCATCAGGCGCGTCAACGTGGCCGCATGCGGGGTGACGGTGCCGAAGAACAGCACTGCGTCGCCGCGCGCGATCAGCAAGGTCGGGAAGTCGACGACATCGATCCCGCCGACCAGCTCAGACTCGTCTTCGAGGTCGATCCAGCGTCCGACGATGCCCCTGCCGCTTCGGGCCTGCAGCGCCCGCTCGAAGACCGCGCGGTAGTCGCGGCAGGTGCCGCACCACTCGGCGCACAAGCAGGCGACGGTCAACGCGACCGAAGGCTCGTTCATCGGGCCGTCATCCGCCTGCGCGCTTGACTGTCATGCCGGCATTTTTCAGCAGTTCCAGCACCCGGTCGCGGTGGTCGCCCTGGATCTCGATGGCGCCGTCCTTGACGGTGCCGCCCGAGCCGCAGGCGGTCTTCAGGTCGCGCCCGAGCTGCGCCAGCGCTGCAGCGTCCAGCGCCACGCCGCGGATCACGGTGACACCCTTGCCCTTGCGACCCTGCGTTTCGCGCGACACCCGCACGACGCCGTCCGACGCGACCGGCGCCGCCTGCCCGCAGCGGCACAGATCGATCGGCTGCCGACACGCCGGGCACATGCGCCCGCTGTCGGTTGAATACACCAGGCCGCCGGTGCTGCTGCGATTTTTCATGGTGGCTCCGCTGAAAGCAGCCTGGTTCAACCGGCGACGCGGCGTTCGATCTCGCGCAGCCAGCCGGTCAGTTCGTGTGCTGCCGTCTGCGCAGAGGCAAGCACCGCGGCATGCCGCGCGCATTGAGCCAAAGCGGCCTCGAGCGGCAAGCTCACAGCCAGACCCCTTGCGCGCGCGCCACCCGACCGCAGGCTGGCAGCGCTGATCGCTTGCTGTTGTGTCGCACTGAGTCGCATGGCGTCATTTTCGCCGCATCCCGCGCTGGCCGGATCATTGAAATGTGCACGCCCGCACCCAGGTGATGGTCCTGTCGACACGCCGGCACCGCGCCGCCTTCCCTTGCCCCTGCTGATCCTTTCGATCGCGACGTTGCTGCTGTTGATCTGGCTGCTGCGCGAGCCGCTGTTCACCGAGTGGCGCCGACGCGGCGTGAGGCGCCAGCCCTTCCCGGCCGCGTGGCGGCAGATCCTGCGCGAGCGGGTGCCGTACTTCCGCGCCATGCCAGCCGACCTTCAGTTGCAACTGAAGAAGCACATCCAGGTCTTCCTGGCCGAGAAGCCTTTCATCGGTTGTCGCGGGCTGGTCGTCACCGACGAGATGCGCGTGACGATCGCCGCGCAGGCCTGCCTGTTGATCCTGAACCGGCGCAGCGATTACTTTGCACCTCTGCGCCAGATCCTGGTGTACCCCGGCGGTTTCGTCGTCGACCGCGTACACGCCGATGGCAGCGGCGTCGTGCAGGACCAGCGGCGAGCGCTGGCCGGTGAATCCTGGTCGCAGGGACAGGTGATCCTGTCGTGGCAGGACACGCTCGAAGGCGCTGAGGTCGCCGGCGACGGCCGCAACGTCGTGATCCACGAGTTCGCACACCAGCTCGACCAGGACAACGGCGGTGCCAACGGCGCCCCGAGGCTGGCTGGCCGCCGCCGCCGCGAACGCTGGGCGCGCGTCTTCGGCGAAGCATTCGCGGCGCTGCAACAACACGTCCAGGCCGGGCCAGCCCAGCCTGCTCGACGACTACGGCGCCACCGACCCGGCGGAATTCTTCGCGGTGTGCTCTGAAGTCTTTTTCGAGCAGCCACAGCGCCTCGCCACCGAGCACGCGGCGCTGTACCGCGAGCTGAGCGAGTTTTATCGGGTCAATCCGTTGAGCTGGTGACGCTGTCGGTGCGGCCGATCAGCCCACCCTCCCAGTACATCGAGGCCGCATGCAGCGCATCCTGCGGCAGCCCGGGGTCGCGATCGGTGCCGACCAGCGCCGCCGCAATCGAGGACAGGTTGGGCTGCGAGGTCAGGCCACTCATCGCGTCGAGCGCGCCATCGACCGCATCGCAGCCCGCCTCGATCGCCGCCAGCACCGACGCGGCCGACGCGCCGCTGGTGTCGTGGGTGTGGAAGTGCACCGGCAGGCCGGTCTCAGCCTTCAGCGCCCTGACGAGCGCCGCCGCCGCGCGCGGCCGACAGGTGCTCGCCATGTCCTTGATCGCCAGCAGGTGCACGTCGACCTTGTGCAGTTCGCGCGCGATGCCGAGGTGGTACGTGAGGTCGTACTTCGGCCGCGCGCCGTCGAACAGGTCGCCGGTGTAGCAGATCGCGCCTTCGCACAGTCCACCGTTCTCGACCACCGCACCGATCGCTGCGCGCATGTTCTCGACCCAGTTCAGCGAATCAAAGACGCGGAACAAATCGACGCCGTGGACCGCCGCCTGCTGGACGAAATGGCGCACCACGTTATCGGCGTAGTTGGTGTAGCCGACCGCGTTCGAGCCGCGCAGCAGCATCTGGAACAGCAGGTTGGGACCTGCGCACGCATTTGAGTCAGGCGCTGCCACGGGTCTTCTTTCAGGAAGCGCAGCGCCACGTCGAAGGTCGCGCCGCCCCAGCATCCGAGCGAGAACACGCCCGCAAGCTCGCGCGCGGCGACCTTGTTGCCGAGGATGCGCATCACGGCGGGCGTCGGCCCGATCCAGCGGATGCCGGCTTCGATCACCCGCAGGATGTCGTCGCCGTCGAGGTACGCGGCCAGCAGTTTCCGGCCCTCACCGACCAGGTAGCTTTCGTCGGCCTTGAAGCGATGCAGCGCCTGGCGGTCTTGCTGCCAGTAGATGGCGATGGTGCCGATGCGCATCTCGGCGGCGGCGCGCAACACGCGGATCGCGATCTCGGAGCGCTTGGCGATCAGGATCGAGCGGATCGGCTGTGATTCATGGGCGGTCTCGGCTGGCACGTCGTCAATCGGCGGGCAGTTTGCCCCGTATGCAAGCCAAGTGCCGACGACACGGGAGAATCGGTGTGACCGCACGCCCGCGACATCCAGAACCGCCCGATCGGAACGCCATGAATCGCACCCACCACTACACCCTGACCTTCTCCTGCCCCGACCGCGTCGGCATCGTGGCGCGCGTGACCGGCTTCTTCGCCGAGCACGGCGGCTGGATCCTCAGTTCGAGCCAGCACGCCGACACCGACTCGGGCCGCTATTTCATGCGCGTCGAGGTGCGGGCCGACTCGCTGCCGTTCGACCACGCCGAACTGAAGCACCGCTTCGCTGCGGTGGCCACCGAATTCGGCATGGACTGGCGCATCAGCGACAGCGCGGTGCGGCGCCGCGTGCTGCTGCTGGTGTCGACGCAGGAACACTGCCTGTACGACCTGCTGGCGCGCTGGCAGAGCCAGGAACTCGATGTCGACATCACAGGCGTCTCCTCCAACCACGAGGTGTTTCGCGGCCTGGTCGAATGGCACGGACTGCCGTTCCACCACATCCCGGTGACGAAGGAAAACAAGCCCGAAGCGTTCGCCAAACTGGAAGCACTGTTCGAGTCGTCGGGCGCCGACACCATGGTGCTGGCGCGCTACATGCAGATCTTGCCGTCGTCGCTGTGCCGCAAGTACCCGGGGCGGATCATCAACATCCACCACAGCTTCCTGCCGAGCTTTGTCGGCGCGAAGCCGTATCACCAGGCCTGGGACCGCGGCGTCAAACTGATCGGTGCGACCTGCCACTACGTGACCGAAAACCTCGACGAAGGCCCGATCATCGAGCAGGACGTGATGCGCATCGACCACAGCGACGCGGTCGAGGATTTGGTGCGCTGCGGCAAGGACGTCGAGAAAGCCGTGCTGGCGCGCGGGCTGCGCAACCACCTCGAAGACCGCATCCTGATCAGTGGGCACCGGACGATCGTGTTTGGCTGAGGGCTTTTCCCCGGACGCAAGCGTCAGTCAACGCAACTGCTGGTGGGAGCGTGGCGAGGGAGATCACTGCCATATCGCAGGCAAGGAATTTCCGTACTCGTTCACCACCGTGGAGCCGTTGATCGAAGATCTCATCGCGGCAGTGGCTGCGTCCAGGAGTGCACCATGAACCAGCGTCATCTCACGATCACCCTGCAGCCCGGTTGGCGGGCTGCCTTGCGCCGTGCTGGTGTGCGTGCGAAAGCGAGCAGGCAGTCGCTCCGATCACGCTCAGTTCACCGTTGGATCAAGACTTGATATCCGAGAAGGCTGAGTCGATTGAGGAAGCTGCGCGACCGGAACTGAATGCATCGAAGGCCCGAAGGGTGCCTTCCATGGGCAAACGCAAGCTGCAAGACCATTGATCAAGTGGACCCGTGCGGCTTGCAGTCACAGCGCCCATTGAAATCACTACCCCCCCCCGATCGCTATTCCACCCGCCCCAGCGCCCGCAAAATCTTCTCCGGCGTGAACGGCTGCGAAAACACCGCTGCGCCGTGTGGGCGCAACGCGTCGTTGATCGCGTTCATCACGGCGCCCGGTGCACCAGCGGTGCCGGCCTCGCCGGCGCCTTTGGCGCCGAGCTTCGAACTGGCCGTCGGCGTCTGCACATGGGCGACCACGATGTCGGGCATCTCGCCTGACATCGGCACCAGGTAGTCGGCCATGTTGCCGTTGCGAAGCTGGCCTTCCGCGTCGTACAGACACTCTTCGTACATCGCGCCGCCGATGCCTTGCACGATTGCGCCGCGCATCTGCTCGTCGACCAGCAGCGGGTTGATGACGCGGCCGCAGTCCTCGACCGCCCAGTGCTTGAGCAGCTTGACGTAGCCGGTGTCGGTATCGACCTCGACATACGACGCCTGCACGCCGTTGGTGAAGATGAACGGGTAGTCGCGCTGCGCGTAATGGCGCGTCACCATCAGCTCGGGCGTGAAGCCGGGCGGCAGTGTGTCGGGACGGAAGTACGCGACGCGGCCGAGCTCGGCCAGCGGCATCAGCGCGGCGCCGGTCGCCGCATCGACGATCCCGTCGCGGCGCACGGCCAGTTCCGCGCCGTCGCGTTTCAGGATCACCGCCGCAACCTTCAGGATGCTTTGTCGCAGTGCCAGCCCGGCTTGCAACACCGCCTCGCCGCCGATGCCCGCTCCGCGCGAGGCCCAGGTGCCGCCGCCGTACGGCGTTACGTCGGTGTCGCCGGTGACCACGCGCACCTTGTCGATGCAGACACCGACCGCATCGGCTGCGATCTGCGTGTAGATGCCTTCGGCGCCCTGCCCCTGCTCGCCGACGCTGACCAGCACCGTCACCGAGCCGGTGGGTTCGAGCCGGATCGTCGCGCCATCCTGTGCCGCGATGCGCGCGCCGCCGACGCCGTAGAACGCCGCGCCGGGGTTGGTCAATTCGATCAACGTCGCAAATCCGATGCCGCGATGAATGCCGCGCTTGCGCAGCGCGGCCTGCTCGGCACGCAAGGCCGGGTAGTCCATCAGCGTCTCGATGGTGCGCAGGCATTCCTCGTGCGACAGCACTTCGAGCTTGATGCCCGAGATGCCGGCGGCCGGGTAGGCATCGTCACGCATCACGTTGCGCTTGCGAAACGCCAGCGGGTCCATGCCCAGCTTGGCCGCGGCCAGATCGACCAGGCCTTCGGTCACCGCACAGGCGATCGGGTGGCCGACGCCGCGGTACTGGCAGGTCGGCGTCTTGTTCAAAAACACCACCTTCAGACTGGCGCGGTATTGCTGGTGCCGGTACGGCCCGCCGGTCAGGTTGACGACCTGGTTGCCTTCGATCGCGCTGGTGCGCGGGAACATCGAGTACGGACCGATGCCGGTCAGGTCGTCGATCTCGAAAGCCAAGATGTCGCCGTCCTTCGACGCCGCGATGCGGGCGTGGATGCGGTGTTCGCGGGCGTGGATGTCGCTGGTGAACGATTCGAGCCGGTCGGCGACGAACTTGATCGGGCGCTTCAGCAGGATCGACAACGCAACGGTCGCAAAGTCGTCCGGATACGCATGCACTTTGATGCCGAACGAGCCGCCGACGTCCTTGCAGACCACGCGCACAGCCGATTCAGGCAAGCTGAACTGGCGCGAGTACAGGTCTTGCATCATGTGCGGCGCCTGCTGCGAGTGGTAGACCGTCAGCCGCTGGTCGCCGGGATTCCAGTCGGCAATCTGGCACCGGGGCTCCAGCGTCACGCCGGTGTGGCGACCGAAGTTGAAGGTGGCTTCGCAGACCACCTCGGCCGCCGCAAATGCGGCATCGACGCCGCCGGTGTCCAGGCTGCGCGTGAAGCACAGGTTGTCGCCGAGTGCGGGGTGAATGACCGGCGTGGCTGCGGCCAGCGAGGTCTCCATCTCGAGCGCGGCGGGCAACGCCTCCCAATCCACCTGCAGCACCTGCAGCGCGTCTTCGGCCTGTGCACGCGTCTCGGCCACCACCGCCACCACCGGCTCGCCCTGCCAGCAGGCGCGATCGATCGCCAGCGCGTGCTGCGGTGCCGATTTCATGCCCGCCAGGTGGCCCAGCGTGGCGACCCATGGTTTGCAAACGGTGGCCACTTCGGCACCGTCGACGACGGCGATCACGCCCGGCATCTGCAGCGCCGCGGCGCGCACGATGCCGGTGATGCGGCAGTGCGCCACCGGCGAGCGCCAGTAGACGACATGCGCCATGCGCGGCAGCTTGATGTCGTCGAGGTAGGTGCCGCGGCCTTCGACCAGGCGGCGCGCGCTGGTGCGCACGACCGAGCTGCCGATGTAGCGCGGGTCGTCGGTGACGCTGCGCAGTGGCGCTGGATGTCCGACGTTGTGGCGATCTGGCGCGTTCATGCGGCGGCTCCACGGTTGGCGCCAGCGGCCTGGGCAATCTCACCACTGGCCTTGGCCAGGGCAATGGCCGCCTTGCGGCTGGCCAGCACATCGCACACCGCATCGACGATCGCGTGATAGCCGGTGCATCGGCAGTAGTTGCCCGACATCCATACCCGCACTTCTTCACGCGATGCGTCGGGATTCACCTCGAGCAGCTCTCCCGCCGCCATCAGCATGCCCGCGGTGCAGTAGCCGCATTGCAGCGCGTTGCGTTGCATGAATGCGTCTTGCAGATCGCGCAAGCGGCCGCTGTCGGTCACGCCCTCGACCGTCTCGACCCGGCAGCCATCGGCCTGCACCGCCAGCACCAGGCAGCCGCGCACCACCTGATCGTCGAGCCGCACTGTGCAGGCGCCGCAGACGCCGTGTTCGCAGCCCAGATGAGAGCCGGTCAGACCCAGGTCTTCGCGCAGGAAATCGACCAGGTGCTGGCGCGGCGCCACGTTGCAGCGGGTGGATTGCCCGTTGACGGTGAGGTGGATCGGATGGAGATCGTTCATCGGTACGTCCTGGACGGGATGGATGCAGCAGGGGTCACGCGACCGACACCGGCGAACGATCGGTGGCCAGCGCGGTGTCTATCGCACGGCGCGCGATCACGCAGGCCAGGTGCCGCTTGGTGGCAGCCGCGTGGGTCAGGTCGGCCAGCGGCTCCAGCTCGCTGTGAAGCGTGACCATGGCCCGATCCACCAGCGCGCGAGATATGGTCTGGCCTTCGATCACGGCCTCGGTGCGGCGGGCGCGGACCGGTATGGTTCCGATGCCCAGAAAGACCAGTCGCAATTGATGCAGGCCATCGGCCGCGCGCCGTGCTGCCAGCGCGACACCGGCGGTCGCGTAGTCGCCATGGCGGCGCGCCAGTTCGTCGAACACGAACACATCGCTGCTGTCGCACAGCGGCAACTCGCAGGCGACCAAGATCTCGCCTTCAGCCAGCGCGGTGGTGTACAGATCGACGAAGAAATCGGTCGCTGCGATGCGCCGCTCACCACCGGCACCGGCCACCACCACCGTGCCTTCGAGCGCCACCAGACAGGTCGGCCACTCGGCGGCGGGGTCGGCGTAGGCGATCGAGCCGCCCCAGGTGCCGCGGTTGCGGATCGTGCGGTGGGCAATGTGCGGCGCCGCCATCGTGAGCAGCGGCGCGTGGCGCGCAACCAGCATCGAGCCTTCGATCTCGGTGTGCGTCACCAGCGCACCGATGCGCAGCACGCGCTCGTCGCCAACGCCCTGCACCGAGATGCCCTTGAGCGCGTCGATGCCATTGATGTCGATCAGCAGTGCGGGTTCGGACAAGCGCATGTTCAGCGTGGCCAGCAGTGTTTGCCCGCCGGCCAGCACGCGAGCGTCGTCGCCGTGCTGTGCCAGCAAACCGAACACCTCATCGAGCTGGCGGACGCGGGTGTAGTCGAAGGCAGGCGCTTTCATCGGGAGTCCTCTGTGGGCAAGGCCTCGGGTGTACCGAGAGCGGCCTTGAAAGCGGTGAAAAACTGATCGGCCATCTGCTTGGCTGCCGCGTCGATCATCCGGCCGCCAACCTGCCCCAACTTGCCGCCGATCGACGCCGAAGCGGTGTAGCCCAAGCGGGTTGCCGGACCCTCGCTCGACAAGGTCACGGTCGAGCGCCCCTTGGCAAAACCGGCCGCACCGCCCGTGCCTTCGAAATGCAGCACACAACCCTCTTCGACGCGCACGTCGCTCATCAGGATCTTGCCAGCGAAGCGCGCGCGCACCGGGCCCAGCTTGATCCGCACACCGACCTGCATCTCGGTGGGTGACACCTGCGCAATCTCTTCGCAGCCGGTGATGCTGGCGCGCAGCACATCGAGATCGTTGAGGGCCCACCAGACGCGTTCGCGCGGGGCATCAATCAGGATGTCGTCACTCAATTCCATTCGGGCCTGCTCGCGCTTGGGTAACCACCGATGGCCTTGTTGACCACGTGCTCAACAATATTAATGAAGATTGACCAGTTGGTAAACAAGCCCAGGCCCGGACTTTCCCGAATGCCTCTCGACAGAATCTGTCAGTCAGCCATGCCGTCTGTCAAACGCAACCCACCGGTGCCTCGCAGCGTGGAAGTGTCACCCCCTGCGCGCAAGCGCTTGTCCACCCTCGACCGTGAACGGCAGATCGTGGCGGGTGCAATCCGTTTTTTTTCGGAGCGCGGGCTGGACGGGCAGTTGCGCGACCTGGCGAAAAGCATCGGTATCACGCACACGCTGCTGTACCACTACTTCCCGACCAAGCAGGCGTTGATCGACCGGGTCTACCTGCAGATGTTCGAGGGCTTGTGGCGGCCGCAATGGGAGCGGCTGCTCGACGACCGCCAGCTCGATGCGCGAACCAAATTCACTCGCTTCTATGTCGAGTACGCCCACGTCGTGCTCGAACGCGACTTCGTTCGCATTCTGGTGTTTTCGGGCTTGAACGACCGATCGATTCCGGACCGCTTCTTCGGCATCCTGCGCCAGCGCTTGTTCCCGAGGCTGATCCGCGAGACACGGCGCCACTGCGGCGTCACCAGCCGCGCCAAGCCGAACGTGCGCGAACTCGAGCAGTTGATGGGCCTGCACGGTGGCGTCTTCTACATCGGCGTGCGGCGCTGGATTTACGGACAGACGGTGCACGGCGCGCAGTCGGCAGGCCACGACGAGGCCTGCATCGCCGATCTGGTGCTGGGCTACCTGCAGTCTGCGCAAACGGTGCTCTATGCACCACGTGCAGATGCACCGGCCGTCGGCGCACGACGGCGCGGGTCAAACTGACTTGTCTAGCCCACGCTGCGTCCGGTGATCAACTGGTACACAACGACGATCACCGCCGCGACCAGCAAGATGTGCAACAAGCCGCCCGCGGTGAATGAGGTCACCAGGCCCAGAACCCAAAGGATCAACAGGATCACTGCAATGGTGTAGAGCACGTCGTTCTCCAAAGGCTCACCCTGCAAACGCACGATGCGTTTGCGTGTGATGGGTGAGCTTCGATCGACGCGGCCCGACGGACAAGTGGCCGAGCGCTCTTGTGCATGTAGGCGCCGTCCCACCCGTCGAGCGCAGCGGGCGGCCCCACTCAGCGCCGGCCCGCCCGCCGCTGCTGCCATGCCAGCAGCTCGCCGACCACCCCACGGCGAAACGCGAGGACGCAGAGTACGAAGGTCACGCCGATGATCACCGTGACCCACGAGCCGACGCGGTCGGACAGGTAGTCTTGCAAGCCGATGATGGTGAACGCGCCGATCACCGGCCCCGCGAAGGTGCCCATGCCGCCGAGCAGCGTCATCAGCACCACCTCGCCCGACAGCGACCAGTGCGCATCGGACAGCGTGGCGAAGCCCAGCACCAGCGTCTTCAACGATCCGGCCAGGCCCGCGAGTGCGGTCGACAACACGAAGGCCAGCAGCTTGTAGCGATCGACGTCGTAGCCGAGCGAGACGGCGCGCGGCTCGTTCTCGCGGATGGCTTTGAGCACCTGGCCGAACGGCGAGTGGACGATGCGCACGATCAGCGCGAACACCGCGACGAACACCGCCAGCACGACGTAGTACATCGTGATGTCGCCCGCCAGCGGAACGACGCCGAACAGCACCCCGCGCGGCACGCCTTGCAGGCCGTCTTCGCCGCCGGTGAACGGCGCCTGCAGGCAAACGAAATACACCATCTGCGCCAGCGCCAGCGTGATCATCGCGAAATAGATGCCCTGGCGGCGGATCGCCAGCAGTCCGACCCCCAGCCCGAGCAGCGCGGCGATGCCGGTGCCGGCCAGCACGCCGAGCTCGGGCGACCAGGCGGCGCTGCGCACCAGCCAGCCCGTGGCGTAAGCCGCCGCGCCCAAAAAGGCCGCATGGCCGAACGACAGCAGCCCGGTGTAGCCCAGCAGCAGGTTGAACGCACACGCGAAGATCGCGTAGCACAGCGCCTTCATCATGAAGACCGGGTACAGGCCGATGAACGGCGCGAGCAGCAGCACCACCAGCCCCGCGAGCCACAACCACTTGCCGTATGCAGAGCTCATCAGCGTTCCTTGCCGAACAGGCCGACGGGCTTGAACATGAGAACAATCGCCATCACGACGAAGACGACGATGCTCGACGCCTCGGGGTAGACCACCCGGGTCAGCCCTTCGATCAGGCCGAGCGCCAGGCCGGAGAGGATCGAGCCGAGGATCGAGCCCATGCCGCCGATCACCACCACCGCGAACACCACGATGATCAGGTTGCTGCCCATCAGCGGCGTGACCTGGATCACCGGCGCGGCCAGCACGCCGGCCAGCGCGGCGAGGGCGGCGCCGCCCGCATAAGTCAGCGTGACCATGGTCGGCACGTCGATGCCGAAAGCCTGCACCAGCGCCGGGTTTTCGGTGCCCGCGCGCAAGGTGGCGCCGAGTCGCGTGCGCTCGATCAAAAACCAGGTGACGCCGCAGATCGTGAGCGACGCGACGATGACCCAGGCGCGGTAGTTGGGCAGCACCATGAAGCCGACATCGGTCGCGCCCTGCAACGCGTCGGGAACCGGGTACTGCTGGCCCGACACGCCGAACTGGTCGCGGAACACGCCTTCGAAGATCAACGCCAGCCCGAAGGTCAGCAGCAGGCCGTACAGCGGATCGAGCCGATACAGGCGCTTGAGCAGCGTGCGCTCGATCAGCGCGCCGAGCGCACCGACGATCAACGGCGCCAACGCCAGCGCCCACCAGTAGCCGAGGCCGAATTTCTCCAGCGCGAACCAAGCTACGTAGGCGCCGATCATGTACAGCGCCCCGTGCGCAAAATTGACGATGCCCAGCAGCCCGAAGATCACCGCCAGCCCGAGGCTGAGCAGCGCATAGAACGAGCCGTTGACCAGCCCGAGCAGCAACTGCCCGAGCAGCGCCTGGACGGGGATGCCGAAGATCTCGGTCACAGCGCTGTCAGTACGATGTCGCTCGAAATCACTTCCACAACGGGCAGTTGGTTTCCGCCTTCGTCGTGAACGCTTCGTCGCCCGCAATCGTCGCGATCAGGTTGTAGTAGTCCCAAGGCTCCTTCGACTGCTCAGGCGCCTTCACCTGCATCAAGAACATGTCGTGGACCATGCGGCCGTCATCGCGGATGGTGCCGTTCTTCGCATAGAAATCGTTGATCTTCGTCTTGCGCATGTGCGCCAGCACCTTGTCGCCGTCGTCGGTCTTTATCGCCTTGACCGCATTCAAGTAATGCGCCGCGGCTGAATAGTCGGCCGCCTGCACCGATGACGGCATGCGCTTCCATTTCTCGAAGAAGCGGCGGCTCCAGGCGCGCGCGTCGGGCGACTGGTTCCAGTACCAACTGTCGGTCAGGTACATGCCCTGCGTCGTCTTCAGGCCCAGCGAGTGGATGTCGTTGATGAACACCAGCAGCCCGGCCATCTTCATCGACTTGGTGACCCCGAATTCGTTGGCCGCCTTGATGGCATTGACCGTGTCTCCGCCCGCATTCGCCAGCCCCAATATCTGCGCCTTGCTGGACTGCGCCTGCAGCAAGAAAGAGGAGAAATCGCTGGCGTTCAGCGGGTGCTTCACCGAGCCGACCACCGTGCCGCCGTTGGCCTTGACGACCGTGGTGGTGTCCGCCTGCAGCGCCTGCCCGAAGGCGTAGTCGGCCGTCAGAAAAAACCACGACTTGCCACCGGCTTTGACCACCGCGCCGCCGGTGCCCTTGCCGAGCGCGACGGTGTCGTAGGCGTAATGCACCGTGTACGGCGTGCACTGCTCGTTGGTCAGCGCGGCGCTGCCGGAGCCGATGACGATGAACGGCTTTTTCTTCTCGAGCGCCACTTTCGCCATCGCCAGCATGGCGCCGGAGTTGGTGCCACCGATCAGCACATCGAGCCCCTGCTGGTCGAACCATTCACG
Organism: Rhizobacter sp.; assembly: GCA_031390425.1. GTDB lineage: Bacteria > Pseudomonadota > Gammaproteobacteria > Burkholderiales > Burkholderiaceae_C > PBB1. The sequence goes on along the minus strand of JANMTL010000037.1, from coordinate 3,971 downwards.
CGCCTTCGAGGCGGCCACATCGGTCTTGTTCTGGTGATCGGCCACCAGCACCTCGATCTTCTTGCCGTCGATCGCGCCGCCCATATCGGCCACCGCCATGCGGATCGCCTCGGCACCGGCCGGGCCGTCGAGGTCGGAATACACGCTCGACATGTCGGTGATGAAGCCGATGCGGATCACGTCGCCCGACACCTGCGCATGCGCCGGTGCGGTGGTGGTGAACAGCGCAGCCGTGGCCAGCGTGCAGGCGATGAAAGTTTTCTTCAGGTTCATGCGGAAACTCCGGAGTTCAAGTGGAGGTGGATCAAGACAGGCGGTATCAAACGCCGAGGTATTTATGCAACTGGCCTATGCGCTGCGGCAGTTCGGCCTGGCTGAACTGCTGGATCACGCGGCCGTGCTCCATCACCAAAAAGCGATCGGCCAGTGGCGCAGCGAAGCGGAAATTCTGCTCGACCATCAGCACCGTGTAGCCCTGCTTGCGCAGCGCGAGCACCATCTCGGCGAGCTTGTGCACGATCACCGGCGCCAGGCCTTCTGAAATCTCATCGAGCAACAGCAGCCGCGCGCCGGTGCGCAGGATGCGCGCGACCGCCAGCATCTGCTGCTCGCCGCCGGACAGCCGCGTGCCCTGGCTCGATGCGCGCTCACGCAGGTTCGGGAACATCGTGTAGATCTGCTCGACGCTCATGCCGCCCGGGCCGAGCACCGGCGGCAGCATCAGGTTCTCTTCGGCCGACAGGCTGGAGAAGATGCCGCGCTCTTCCGGGCAATAGCCGATGCCCAGCCGCGCGATGCGATGCGTGGCCATGCCGATCGCTTCCTGCCCACGGACCTTGATCGAGCCCTTGCGGCTACCGGTCAGTCCCATGATCGCGCGCAAGGTGCTGGTGCGGCCGGCACCGTTGCGGCCGAGCAGCGTGACCACTTCGCCTTTGTTGACGTGGAAGTTCACGCCATGCAAGACGTGCGATTCGCCGTACCAGCCCTGCACGCCCGCGACCTCGAGAAAACGTTGCGCCATCAGTGCGCTCCGACCAGCTCGGTGCTCGAGCTGCCCATGTAGGCCTCGATCACCGCGGGATTCTTCGACACCTGCTCATAGGGCCCTTCGGCCAGCGTCGCGCCGCGCTGCAGCACGGTGATCGTGTCGGCGATGCTCGACACCACGCTCATGTTGTGCTCGACCATCAATATCGTGCGGTCGGCCGAGACCTTCTTGATCAGTTGACGGATGCGGTCGACGTCCTCGAGCCCCATGCCCTGCGTCGGCTCGTCGAGCAGCATCAGCTTCGGGTCCATCGCCAGCGTCGTCGCGATCTCCAGGGCGCGCTTGCGGCCATAGCTCAATTCGACCGCCGGCAAGGCCGCGTACTTCTCCAGATCGACAGCGGCCAGCACCTCGATGGCCCGTGCATTCAGGCTGTCGAGCGACTTCTCCGAACGCCAGAACTGGAACGATGTGCCCAGCTTGCGCTGCAGCGCGACGCGCACGTTCTCCAGCACGCTCAGGTGCGGAAAGACGGCCGAGATCTGGAACGAGCGGATCACGCCGCGGCGTGCGATCTGCGCCGGCTTCTCGGACGTGATGTCGTGCCCGTCGAACACGATCTGGCCCGAGGTCGGGATCAGGAACTTCGTCAGCAGGTTGAAGCAGGTCGTCTTGCCGGCGCCGTTCGGCCCGATCAGCGCATGGATGCTGCCGCGCCGCACGCGCAGGTCGACCTTGCTGACTGCGACGAAGCCCTTGAACTCCTTCGTCAGCTGCTTCGTCTCCAGGATGTACTCACCACTCATGCTGCGCGCTTTCGCGTTGAAGGGACCCGGGGAGCGCGGGTTGCCGCGGCGCTGGCGACAGGCGTCGGCGCAGGGGCCACGGGGGCCGTGGGCGCCCTCACGCCCTTGCGCTTGACCGGCACCGGCATCTCGCCACCAAGCCGGCGCGTCAACTCGCCGCAGACGCGCATCAGTACGGCCACATGCCGTTCAGCCTCGCCCGGCGTCAGGCGGATCTTGCTGGTGCACAGGCCGACGCCGGCGACCGGTTGCTGCGAGGCATCGAAGACCGGTGCGCCGAAGCAGCAGACGCCGTCGCGCACGCCTTCGTCATCGACGCTGTAGCCGCGTCGGCGCGTGGTCGCGAGTTCGTTGAGGAAGTCATCGACATCGGCCGGTCCGCGGCGCGTCATCTTCACCAGCGCGCCGGCCGGCAGCAGGCGGCGAACGACGTCGGGATCGGTGAACGCGAGCATCGCCTTGCCGGTGGCGGCCAGATGCGCCGGCAGCTGCATGCCCACATTGAAGGCAAGGCCGAGCGGGCGCGAGCCTTCGCGGGTGGCGACATAGAGCACGTCAGGGCCATTCAGCACCGACAGGATCATCGTGTCGTCCGGCTGCGCGGCGAGGCCGCTCCACAGCGCATTGAACTCCTGCGCGACATCGGTGCCGGCGACGAAAGCACCGGCCAGCGTCATCACGCGCGGGCCGATCAGGAAGGCCCCGTCCGACTGGCGCCGCAGGTAGCCGAAGCTGACCAGCGTGTTGCACAGGCCATGCACGCTGCTCTTGGGCAGGTCGAGGTCGTTCGCCAGACGCGTCAGGCTCATCGGCTGGCGCTGCTGCGCCAGCGTGTCGAGCAAGGTCAGCGCGCGCGACACCGCCGGGACCAGCGCGGTCGCGGACGCAGGGGCAGCACGGCTGGTCATCATGGGAAGTTCAACAGGCTGAATCGAATTCGACTTACGGAATGGCGAGTCTAGGCACGTCGGCGCCGACTGTGATGTCTGCTGCAGCGCTTCGCGGGAAAGCCCTCAGAGGGGTATCACGGGGGCGAAGGGCGTGGATCCTCCATGAAGAACGCCCGCGCATGCCTGTCGGCACACACGGGCGTTGCGCAGATCCGCGGCGGCTACGGCGTGCAGGTGAAGCTGGCCGCAGCGTTCACGTCACCGCTGCCGTTGTACTTCGCGTACTTCGGATAGGCGCACAAGGGGCGCTGGACACCGGGCAGGTCGACCGTGCCACGCGCCGCGATGGACTCGGGCGCGCTGCCCTTCTCGACCCACTCGACGATGGCCGACAGTCCGTCGTAGGCATCGGTCGCCGGGCCGCCGGAGCAGTGGTTCATGCCGGGCACCTGAAACAAGCGCGCGAAGGCCTGCGCGGCCGGGATGCCGCCATTGTTGGCGGCGATCTTCTCGTAGTGCGCCTGCGACTCGGCGGCCGAAAAGATCGGGTCGGCCATGCCGTGGAACATCATCAGCTTGCCGCCGCGTGCCTTGAAGGGGGCGAGCGAGGTCTGCGTCGAGTTGCCGTAGATGCTGTCGTACGCATCCATGCGCGCCGGGTCGCGGTCGAAGTCGAAGTTCGCGAGCGTGATCGAGGTGTCCGGAGGCGTGACGAACTCGTAGCCGATGGTCGGCTCGATCAGCAGCTTGAACCGTGAGTCGGACGCGGCCGTCGGCGAATTGCCCAGCGTCCAGGCGCGCCAGCCTGCCGCCGCGATTCCCGGGTCCCACGGCCAACGCGCATAGAGCGATTGGCCCGCCGAATTCTTCGGCCCGGCGAAGGCCTGGGTCAAGGCATTGACCTGCGGTGCGCTCAGGCAGTCGGCGGCCTTCGCGCCACTGCATTGCAATTCAGCCGGATCGAACACGCAGGCCGCAGGGCGCGACACCAGGCCGTCCGTCAACCCGTCGACTGCGTCGCAGCGGGTCTTGATGCGCGCGGCGACGAGGTTCAAGTCCGCATTGGAGAACGCCTGGGACAGGATCGGCGCACCCGCCGCATCGCGGGGTGCGATCGCGTTGAACTGCTGCGTGAGGTAGGCCGTCGAGATCGACGCCCCCTTGGCGACGCTGATCGCCGGCGCGGTGGCGATGATGCCGTCGAAGTAGGTGGGGAACCGATGGGCCAGCGTCAGGCCCTGGTTGCCGCCGCCCGAGCAGCCGACGAAGTAGCTCCGGTCCGGC
>JANMTL010000028.1:0-5592 GCA_031390425.1 Rhizobacter sp. | reverse complement strand
GCTTAGAATCCGCCCGCTTCCTCGCCGTAGTTCAATGGACAGAACGGCCGCCTCCTAAGTGGCAGATACATGTTCGATTCCTGTCGGCGGGACCACCCCTACCCACAGGGGTGGATACCGCGCTGTCGGCACTGGTTCAGGTCGGACCGAGGCGACGGCGCGAGATGGCCAGGCCGCCAATCAACGCCACCCCGGCCAGTGCGAGGCTGGAAGGCTCCGGAACATCCGTCCGCGCGCGCGCCGGTTCGGCGTAAATGAAGTCGTCCATCGCAACGACATCGTCGGTCGGGTTGCCCAACACGCCGTTTGAAGCAATCGTGTTCGCGCCGGCGGTGATGCGCACCCGGCTGATCGATCCGCCGGTCACCGTGGCGCCGAGGAAGCTGAGGCCCTGATTGACGCTCGTCAGCGCATCGCGGCTGTAGATCAGGGCATCGGCCGCGTCGAAGAACTCCAGCGTGGTGTCCCCCAGCACTTCCACGTCCGTGAAGAACAGACCGAACGCACTGCTGGTTGCCGAGTCGGTGGTGCCAGGCAGGAAGAAGCGCACATCCGTGATGTTGCTGTTCAGCGCGGTGAAGAGTTTCTGCGCACTGAAAGTTGCGAAATCGCCGGGAAAGCCGAACAGCACGGGTGTGGATACACCCGCGTTCGCACTCACCTGGAAGCCCGTTCCGGGCGTGCTGAATACGACGCCGCGCGGTGAGGTGACGTTGAAGAAAGCGGCCGGCAAGGGGTTGGGGTCGGATCTGGCGGCGGGAACGCCGTCCCAGTTGATCTCGCGACGCAGCCCACCGAACGATCCATTCGCCGCAGCAAGAGTGCCGCCGCCGATCGCCAAGCGAAAGGCGTCGCGGGTGCCAACGACATCGGCCGCGAGGGCACCGGCCGCCTCAAAGGTCGTGAAAACAGGGGCTGCCCACGCGGCAGATGCCAGCAGCCATGCGGCTGATGCAGCCGTCCATCTGATCAGTTTCATCGTCAGTTCTCCTCGTTTGAAATTGAAATGCCGCATTGACCGAGTGGCCTGAACGGCATGAACTCGGCCCACTTCGAAAAGTCGCACCTGCTTGGCAAGCCGGTGACGAAACCCAATGCATGCGCATTTGCTTCGTCGTCCGTGCAGCGTAGCGAGTCCACCTGATGAGGACAAGTGTTCGTCACCCCTAGTTCCGAGGCGCTGCGCCACGCTTGTCGTCCCACATCAGGCCCGTTCGATGAAGTGGCAGACACAGGTTCGATTCTTGTCGGAGGACCAGCCCGCGCTGCAAAAGATCAGGGTCGGTGGAAATCGATCCGGCCTGTCTGCCAGGTTGCGCCGATCAAGGTCGCAGCCACGGGAGCGCCCCGGGCGCTCCGTCTGCGTCCTGAGTCGAGCCTTGCAACTGTTCGAGGGTTTCGATCGCTGCTTGCTTGACGTACGCGGTGGCGTCGCGTTGCGCCTGTCGCAGCAGCGCGATGGCCTTGGGTCCGCGGAGATCGCCCAGCGCATTCACCGCCGCTTCGCGGATGCGTGGATCGTTGTCGCGCAAGGCCACCGCCAAGGCGCTGGCGGCGTTGCTGCCACCGATCTCGGCCAGCGACTCGATGGCCGCACGCCGGACCTGCGCGTCGCTGTCCATCAACGCGCGAGCCAACGGCGCCACCGCGCTCGCGTCACGACGCTGACCCAGCGTGACGGCCGCCTCCTCACGGTCCTCCGGCGTGCCGACGCTCAGTGCCGATTGCAGGCGCAATGCCTCTGCCGCATGGGCGGTCGACTCGCGCACGAGGTGGGTTGCCGCAGGCGGCGCCAAAGCAGCCGATGGCGACGTGGCTGGCTGCGGCAGGACCCACAGTTTGTGCGGCATGGCGCGTCCCGCCGCGGTGTACTTCCAGCCCATGACGTAGTTCTGATCCCTCAGAACGATCGACAGGCCCTGCCCGAGCGGCAAGCGATCGAAACGCAGGCTGATCCGCTGATCGCAGGCCACGCACGGTGCCACGGTGAAGCCGGCCTGCCGAGACAGCTCATCCAGCAGGTGAACCAATTTGACATCGTGCGCCGCCACGCTGAGCAAACCACCGTCCACGCGAACGAGGTGCCTCGTGGGCGGCGGCGTGATGTTCACTGCGACGCGAACCGGACCCGATTGCTGCGGCCCGCGCAACGCCCCATCGCGCGCTTCGCCCGGCAACGGCGGCAGCGCCAGCAGGATCGCGCACAGACCGAACCAGGCGGTCGGGTGGCGTTTCAAGTAGTCCATCGCTGCGTCGTCGGGTCGGTTGAGGTGTTGACGCTATCCGTCCAAGCTGACCGGACGATTCGCTGAACATGAACATTCGGCAATGTCGGCTCGCCCGCATGGACAAACGGCAGAGCGCGCGCATAGCATCGATCAGTTCACCGGTAAACACCTGTCATGCGCTTGCTCTTTGTCGAAGACGACTCGGTGATGGTTTCTTTCGTCGCCAAGGGTCTCAAGGAGGCCGGGTACGTTGTCGTGCACGCGCCCGACGGCACCAGTGGGCTGCAGTTGGCGTGTGAAGAATCTTTCGACGCCGCCATCGTCGACATCATGCTGCCCGGCATGGACGGCCTGGCGCTGATCGGCGAACTGCGGCGCAGACGCATCTGCCTGCCGGTCATCATCGTGAGCGCCAAGCGCAGCGTCGATGAACGCGTGCAGGGACTGCAGGCCGGCGGCGACGACTACCTCACCAAGCCGTTCGCGTTTTCGGAATTGCTCGCACGCGTCCAGGCGCTGATCCGGCGCGCCAGCAACACGCCCGAGCCGACCGGCATCACGGTGGGCGACTTGCACATCGACCTGTTCACGCGGCTGGTGACCCGCGCAGGCAAAAAAATCGACTTGCAGCCGCGCGAGTTCTGCGTGCTCGAATACCTGGCGCGCAACGCCGGGCGCGTGGTCTCGAAGACGATGATCATCGAGCGCGTGTGGGACTACAACTTCGACCCGCAGACCAACATCGTCGAGTCGCGTATCTGCCGCCTGCGCGACAAGATCGACAAGGGCTTCGACGCCCCGCTGATCCACACCGTGCGCGGGATGGGATATGTACTTCGCGAAGCTGCCTAGATTCGGCCAGTCGCTGGCGTTGCGCCTGACGGTCTGGTACGCGGCCATCTTTGCGGCCTCGTCGCTGTTCGCCTTTGCAATCGCCTATGCGTTGATCGTGAATATCGTCGCCGAACGCACCGATGACGACCTGCGGGAAGACCTCGATGAGTACGCGCATCACTGGCGCCAAGAAGGGCTCGAACGCGTCACCAAAGAGATGCGCTTCGACACGCAGGGTGACGAAGCGCTGAAGGCCTACTTTCGGCTCTGGGGCAGCGAGGGTCGCGAGTTGGCGGCGACCGACCTGCAAGCGTGGCCCGATCTGGGGCAGGTGTCGCGGCAGCGGCTTGCCGACACGGGCAACGAAGTGCAGCTCGACACGCGCCAGATCGCGTCGCGCAACGCCCCGGTGCGAACGCTCATCGGCGCCATCGGGCCGGGCGTCTGGCTGGAGATCGGGCTGTCGCTCGAAGACGACGAAGCGTTCCAGCGCGAGATCCTGCGCGGGTTCCTGGTGGGCTTGGTCATCGTGCTGCTGCTCGGCGGCCCGATCGGGTGGTTCATGGCTCGGCGCGCGCTACACGGCGTCAAGGAAGTGACGCGCGCCGCGAACGAGATCGCAGACGGCGCGCTCGAACGCCGCGTGCCAATCGGCACGGCGGGCGACGAACTCGACCAGTTGGCGAGCACCTTCAACGCGATGCTCGACCACATCCAGTCGCTGATCATCGGCATGCGAGACATGGCCGACAACCTCGCGCACGACTTGCGCAGCCCGCTCGGGCGGGTTCGGGCATGTGCCGAGATGAGCCTCGCGAACGGCGAGTCGAACGGCGCTCGCGAATCCTGGGCCGTCAGCACGATCGAGGAATGCGATCGCCTGCTGCAAATGCTCGACACCACGCTCGACATCGCCGAGGCCGACTCCGGTGCCGCCAGGCTGAATCTCGACCGCGTCGACCTCGCCGACATGGTGCTGAACGCCAGCGAGCTGTTCCAGACCGTGGCCGAGGATCGCCACATCGGCATCGCGACCCGCGGTCCAGAACATTGCTGGATCAACGGCGACCGGCAGCGACTTCAGCGCGTCATCGCGAACCTGCTCGACAACGCGCTCAAGTACACGCCCTCGGGCGGCGAGGTCAGGATCGAATTGCGCGAACAAGCGCAGCGCGTTCTGTTGAGCTTCGAGGACACCGGAGTCGGTATCGCTGCCGACGACCTGCCACGCATCTTCCAGCGCTTCTACCGCTGTGACCGCAGCCGTTCGGGACACGGCATCGGCCTCGGGCTGAGCCTGGCACTGGCGTTCGTGCGCGCGCACGGCGGCGACATCACGGTGACCAGCACGCCAGGCGCAGGCAGCACGTTCACCGTCACCCTGGTGCGCCCCGCGCAGCCATTCGCAGTGCGCGGCGCGGGCGGCGCATCGGCACTCGCTGGCACGACGTAGCTCGCCGCGACGGGCGCGCCCAGCGGGCGTCGCTGGCGACATTGCCGAACGCTCATGGGCCAGCCATCTTGTGCTCAGGTCACCTGCTTAGCCTGACCGTGCCGGGTGCCAGCGCTTTGCACCGTTTCCACCAGGCGATCGACTCATCAACAACAGGAGAATGGACATGCGTATTCATACTTTTCGATGGGCGGCCGCGTCGGCGGTGGTCCTTGCGTTGCTTGCAGCAGTTGCCGCGCCGCCGGCCCGTGCCGGCGACTCCGACGATGACGACAGACACCCTGTGGTGGTGCCGCTGAAAGATGCGCGGCTGAAGATCGAATTCAACTCGACCGACCGGGATGCCGGCGTGCAACTGTTCATCGACGCCGACCCGTGGAAGTCGATGGATGTCTACGACCCCCAGGGAAGGTTGATCTTCAGAGCGACTGCGCGCGGCAGCATCGCCAAGCAAGGGGGAACCGAGCTGTTCATCGAGAGCGGTGAGCCGAGCCTGGACGATGTGCCGCTGGAGGTGTTCCTCAAGCGATTCCCGGCCGGTGACTATCGAATCGCGGGAAAAGGACTCAAGGGCGAGAGGCTGGTCGGCATGGCCAAATTCACCCACAACATCCCCGCGGGCCCGCTGCTCGTGTCACCGGCTGAGGACGCGGTGATCGACCCGAGCAACCTGGTCGTCAGGTGGCAGCCGGTCGGCCCCGCCAACGGCAGCCCGATCGTCGGCTACCAGGTGCTGGTCGTGAAGCCGTGCCCTGCACGGATTGTCAGGGCCAGGGCATGGTGGCCGTGGAGCGCAAGCTGCAGATCAAGATTCCGCCCGGCGTCGATACGGGCAGCCAGCTCCGCATCAGCGGCGAGGGCGAGCCGGGCCAGGCCGGGGGCCCGCCCGGCGACCTGTACGTCGTGGTGCGCGCGGAGGACCACGAGTTCTTCCGACGCGAGGGCACGAGCCTCTTCTGCGAGGTGCCGATCAGCATCACCCAGGCCGCGCTGGGCACGGCGCTGGAGGTGCCGGCCCTCGACGGGCCGCCCGTGAAGGTGAGCGTCCCCGAGGGCACCCAGGCCGGGGCCAGCTTC
>JANMTL010000012.1:0-1720 GCA_031390425.1 Rhizobacter sp. | reverse complement strand
TTGCTGCCGAACTTCAACTTCATGCGGCCGTCTTGCGGCACACGCTTCTCGGCAATGTCCATGCGCGAGATGACCTTGATGCGCGAAGCCAGCTTGTCCTTGATGGCCACCGGCGGCTGCGTGATCTCACGCAACTCACCGTCGACGCGGAAACGCACGCGGTAGGTGTATTCGTAGGGCTCGAAGTGCAGGTCTGACGCGCGCATGTTGATGGCGTCGATCAGCATCTTCTGCAGGAAACGCACGACCGGGGCGTCTTCGACGTCGGTGGCCGAGTCAGCAGACTCGCTCGGGGTGGCTTCTTCTTCGGTAACGTCGAAATCGAATTCGGCGCTGGCCATCGACTCCAGCGCCTCAGTGGCGCTGGTGCCCTGCGTCTCGACCAGCTTGGCCAGTTTGTCCTGCTCGACGATCACCCATTCGGGGCTGAGCTGGGTTGCAAACTTGACGCGTTCAGCCGCCTCCTGGTCGGTGGGGTCGGCGGTGGCCACGAACAGACGGCTGCCGCGCTTGCCGAGCACCAGCAATTGGTACTGCGAAGCGGTCTTCTGATCGAGGATGTTGCGCGGAACCTTTTGCTGGTCAATCGCGTTGAGGTCCAGCAGAGGCAGGGCAAGCGCGGTCGACAGCGTGTGTGCGAGGTCTGCCGGCGAAACGGCACCGGCGGCGACCACGGCGGAGGAAAAGCTCGACTTGCGGTCCCGTGCAGACTTGAGCAGCTCTTCGGCAGTCTTGCTGCTGATCTTGCCGGCATTGACCAGCACGCGGGCCACGCCTGACAGGGCGTTGGGCGGTGATTCGAGCGTTTCCGCGGCCATCTATGTGTGTCGAACGACAGTCATATCCGGACGATCATCGCCGATCCTCGTCACCCTGTAAACGGTGCATAAGCACGAGTCGTGCCCATAGCACATGCACTTACAAACCGGAGGGACCGTAGCGGTGCTTCGGCAATGCGCATGCTTGTCGGCAAGGCGCTGAAATGGTCGGGGTGAGAGGATTCGAACCTCCGGCCTCTACGTCCCGAACGTAGCGCTCTACCAGGCTAAGCTACACCCCGATGTGCCGTGCGGAGCTGGGTCCGCGATGCTGTCGGCCCTCGAATCAACGCTCATGAGGAGCGGTGGACGGCGCGAACACATAATTCTAGCAGAGCCTCGCGGGCACTCGACTCGGGCAGGCTGCTGATGCTGGCACGGGCCAGCGCGGCTTCGCTTTCGGCCGCGGCAAGTGTGGCCTCCAGGGCGCCGGTGCGACGAACGATGCCGAGGATGTCAGGCAGGCGTTCGACTTCGCCGTGCTCGATCGCTGCCCGGATCAGCGTTCGTTCGTCGGCGGTGGCCCGCTGCATCGCCACCAGCAGCGGCAAGGTCGGTTTGCCTTCGCGCAGGTCATCGCCCACGTTCTTGCCGAGTTCGTTGCTGTTGCCTTCGTAATCCAGCAGGTCGTCGACCAGTTGGAAGGCGGTGCCCAAGGCGCGGCCGTAGGCCGCACAGGCATCTTCGAGCATCGGTTCGGCGCCCGCCAGCACGGCGCCCAGCCTCGAACTCGCTTCAAAAAGCTTGGCGGTCTTGAATCGGATGACGCGCAGATACTCGTCGACCGTCAGGTCGGGGTCGTGCATGTTCATCAACTGCAGCACCTCGCCCTCTGCGATGACGTTGGTGGCGTCGGCCAGTACCTCCAGCACCCGCACCTGGTTGACCGACACCATCATCTG
>JANMTL010000034.1:0-29364 GCA_031390425.1 Rhizobacter sp. | reverse complement strand
CGAGCCGCCGAACGCCGAGATGATGAAGCCGGCGACGATCGCCGTGAAGATGCCCTGTTCGGGCTTGACGCCGGACGCGATGGCAAACGCCATCGCCAGCGGCAGTGCAATCACGCCGACCGTGAGGCCGGCGATCAGGTCGGCGGTGAAGCGCTGACGGTCGTAGTCTTTGAGCGTGTCGAGGATGCGTGGGTGAAACCGCGCCAGCCGGACCCGGCCGCGGGTCGGACGCAGTGCTGAGCCGTTCGCAGGGCTGCCGTCGGCATCGCCTTGCAGCGGCGCTTCCGGCGGCCGATCATTCATCGCACACGCAAACCCGGTATCGCGCCCTGCCACGGCTCCAGGATGTGCAGGCTCGGGTGCTCGCGCTCATCCGCGTGACCGGCCGCCAGCACCATGCCTTCGCTGAGGCCGAACTTCATCTTGCGCGGCGCCAGGTTGGCGACCACCACCGTCAGCTTGCCGATCAGGTCGGCGGGTTGGTAGGCGCGTTTGATGCCGCTGAACACGTTGCGCGTGCGCGGCTGGCCGTTGGCATCGACTTCGCCGACATCGAGCGTCAGCCGCAGCAGCTTGTCGGAGCCTTCAACCGCCTCGCAGTCGACGATCTTGGCGATGCGCAGATCGATCTTGGCGAAGTCGTCGATGCCGACCGTCGGCGCGATGTCTTCGCCGCCGGGCAACGGCTGCTCGACCACCGCCGCGGTCGACGGTTCGAACAGCGCCTCCAGCAATTTCGGATCGACGCGTTGCGCCAGGTGCTGGTAGTCGCCGATGGTGTGCGCGCCGAGTGAGCGGTGTATGTCGGTCGACACCAATGGGTCGATGCGCAGGAAGGTCTCGACCTGCGCCGTCAGCGTCGGCAACACCGGCTTCAGGTAGATCGTCAGCAACCGGAAGGCTTCGATGCAGACGGTGCACACGTCCTGCAGCACCGCGTCCTGGCCTTGTTTCTTAGCCAGTTCCCACGGTTTGTTTTGATCGACGTACTCGTTGACGCGATCGGCCAGCAGCATCACCTCGCGCAGTGCCTTGCCGAACTCGCGCTCGTCGTACAGGCGTTCGATGTCGGCGTGCCCGCTGCGCAGGTGGTCGAGCAGCACGCGGCCTTCGACCCCCACATCGCCCGACAGCCGGCCCGCGAACCGCTTGCCGAGGAAACCGGCCGCACGACTGGCGATGTTCACGTACTTCCCCACCAGATCACTGTTCACCCGCGCCACAAAATCTGCCGGGTTGAAGTCGATGTCCTCGACCTTGCTGCTCAGCTTGGTCGCGATGTAGTAGCGCAGCCATTCGGCGTTCATGCCGAGTTCGAGGTACTTCAGCGGCGAGATGCCGGTGCCGCGGCTCTTGCTCATCTTCTCGTTGTGCACGGTGATGAAGCCGTGTGCGTAGACGCGGTCGGGTACCTTGCGGCCGCTGAACTGCAACATCGCCGGCCAGAACAGCGTGTGGAAGTAGGTGATGTCCTTGCCGATGAAGTGAATCTGCTCCACGGCGGGATCGGCGATGAACTCGTCGAAGCTGCGAGGCTCGCCGTTCGCCCGAGCCTTGCCAGTGTCGAAGTAGTTCTTCAACGAAGCCAGGTAACCCACGGGCGCATCCAGCCACACATAGAAATACTTGCCCGGCGCATCGGGAATCTCGATGCCGAAGTACGGCGCGTCGCGGCTGATGTCCCAGTCGGCGAGGCCGCCCGCGCCGTGCTCGTCTTTCGTGAACCACTCGCGAATCTTGTTGGCGACTTCGCTTTGCAGCCGCTCGCCGCCGGTCCATTGCTCTAAAAACGCCGTACAGCGCGGATCGCTGAGCTTGAAGAAATAGTGCTCGCTGCTCTTCATCACCGGCGTCGCGCCGCTCAGCGTCGAGGTCGGGTTCTTCAGATCGGTCGGCGCGTAGACCGCGCTGCACACCTCGCAACTGTCGCCGTATTGATCCTTCGCGCCGCACTTCGGGCACTCGCCCTTGATGTAGCGGTCGGGCAGGAACATGCCTTTCACCGGGTCGTAGAACTGCTCGATCGTCTTCGTTGTGATCAACGAGCCGTCCGCGTGGTCGCGCAGCTTGCGGTAGATGTCTTGCGCCAGTGCGGTGTTCTCGACCGAGTCGGTCGAGTGCCAATGATCGAAAGCAATGTGAAAGCCGTCGAGGTATTGCTTGCGCCCGGCAGCGATCTCGGCCACGAACTGCTGCGGCGTTTTGCCCGCCTTGTCGGCCGCGATCATGATCGGTGCGCCGTGGGCGTCGTCGGCCCCGACGAAGTGGACTGCGTGGCCCTGCATCCGCTGAAACCGCACCCAGATGTCGGCCTGGATGTACTCCATCATGTGGCCGATGTGGAACGGCGCATTCGCGTAGGGCAGGGCGGTGGTGACGAAGAGCTTGCGGGTCATGGGCGGCACAGGTGAGCGATTCCCGCCGTCATGGCGCAAAACAGCGTAGAGGTCCATTCGATTCTAGGAGCCTGCCCGCACCCACGCCGACGGGTGTCTTGGGGCCGATCTGGCCGCTGGGTGACGATCCGCAGGCCACACGCTGACGCCCCCGGCCGATGCGCAACCGAGAGAAATGCCCGCTGCGATAGACTGCCAGCGCCCGCTTTGGCACTCTGCCGGCCGTTGCCCACCTCACATTCACATTCCACCTGGACCCGCCATGGCCGTCGCTGAATCCGCGTTGCTCGAAGCCCTTAAAACGGTGATCGACCCGAACACGGGCAAAGATTTCGTCAGCACCCGGCAGTTGAAGAACCTGCGTATCGAAGAGGGCGATGTGGCCTTTGATGTCGAGGTCGGCTACCCGGCCAAGAGCCAGTTGCCTGCACTCCGCAAGGCGCTGATCGCCGCGGCCAAGTCCGTGGCCGGGGTCGAGAACGTCAGTGCCAACCTGTCCAGCAAGATCATCCCGCACGCGGTGCAGCGCGGCGTGCAACTGCTGCCCAAGGTCAAGAACATCGTCGCGGTGGCGTCGGGCAAAGGCGGCGTCGGCAAGAGCACCACCGCCGTCAACCTGGCGCTGGCGCTGGCCGCTGAAGGTGCACGCGTCGGCATCCTCGACGCCGACATCTACGGCCCCAGCCAGCCGATGATGATGGGCCTCGAAGGGCGGCCCGAAAGCGCCGACGGCAAGAGCATGGAGCCGATGGAGAACTACGGCGTGCAGGTGATGTCGATCGGCTTTCTGGTCGAAGCCGACAGCCCGATGGTCTGGCGCGGCCCGATGGCAACGCAGGCGCTCGAACAACTGCTGCGGCAAACGAATTGGGGCGATCTCGACTACCTGATCGTCGACATGCCACCAGGCACCGGCGACATCCAGTTGTCGCTGTCGCAAAAGGTGCCGCTGACCGGCGCGGTGATCGTCACCACGCCGCAGGACATCGCGCTGCTCGACGCCAAGAAGGGCATCAAGATGTTCGAGAAGGTCGGCGTGCCGATCCTGGGCATCGTCGAGAACATGGCCGTGCACGTGTGCGAGCAATGCGGCCACGTCGAACACATCTTCGGCGAGGACGGCGGCAAGCACCTGGCGGCCGAATACAACATGGACTACCTCGGCGCGCTGCCGTTGAACCTGAGCATCCGCGTGCAGGCCGACAACGGCCGGCCGTCGGTGGTGAGCGACCCCGACGGCGAGATCGCCGGCTTGTACAAAGCCATGGCGCGCCAGGTGGCGGTGAAGATCGCGCAGCGCGCGAAAGACTTTTCGTCGAAGTTCCCGTCGATCACGATCTCCAAGGACACCTGAGTTCCGCAATCATGGACGTCGACCCTGCCGGGACTTCGATCGGTGCGTCTGCCCCGATGCGACCCTCGATCAGCGTCGCCGTCGTCATGGAGCGCGAGGCGCAGCCCAACCGCTGGGAAGATTGGCGCTTCAAGCTGATCGATGTGGTGCCCGACGAGCCGGGTTTCGGCCGCCACGCCCGCGTGTTGCGCGACGACGGCAAGTTCTTGCGCAGCCTGCATCCGGGCTTCGTGCTGCAGTTGTTTCGCGACGAAGGCGAGGGCTACCACCTGAACCTGACTTCGGGCTCGCCGGTGTGGTTCGTGATGTGGCGCATCGCCGAGGACGACCCGTCGTCCGCCTGGCCCGAGGCGGTGAGCCTGTCTTACAACGAAGCCGGCCGCTGGCTCGACGCGCAAGAACGGGTCGACAACGTGCCACTGACGCCCGACGCCTTGGCGTGGCTGCAGGCCTACACCGATGCGCACTACCGGCCCGAGCCGAAGAAGCGCCGACGGCCGGCGTCGTTCCTGCCGCCGGATCAACGCGAGTGACGGTTCGGTGAGCGCCGACGGTTTCCTGTCTCGCTGGTCGCGGCGCAAGGCGGCGGTTCAAGGCGGCGAGGAGCTCGTCGTCGAGGCGCCGGTGGCGTCGGAAGCTGCAACCGGGATCGCCTCGCCGATGGCCGAAGCGCTGCCGGTCGCAGCGCCTGCCGATGCGGCCGCCGCGCCGCCACCGCCGCCACCGCCGCCACTGACGATGGACGATGTGGCGCGGCTCACCCCCGAATCCGACTACGCCCGCTTCGTCGCTCCGAGCGTCGACCCCGGTGTGCGCAACGCGGCGATGAAGAAGCTCTTCACCGATCCGCACTACAACATCATGGACGGCCTCGACACCTACATCGAGGACTACGGCATCGCCGACCCGATCCCCGAATCGATGCTGCGCCAGATGGTGCAGTCGAAGGCGCTGGGCCTGTTCGACCATGAAGACGAGAAGCCGCCCGCCGACGTTGCATCATCCGCGTCTGACGAGAACCCCAGAGAGATGTCAGCCACGTTGTCCGAAGCCCGCACCCATGAAAACGCTGATCTGCGACTGCAACAAGACGATGCCGCTCGACGGCGCGGCGCTGATCCAGGCGCTGAACCGCCCGCAGACGCCTGACGCGGCCGACGGGCTCGCCACCGTCCACAGCACGCTGTGCCGCCGCGAGGCCGGCGCGTTCCAGCGCGTGGCGAAAGAGGGCGACGACCTGCTCGTGGCCTGCACCCAGGAAAGCCGGCTGTTCATCGAACTGAACGCCGAGACCGAGGGCGCGCCGAGCGTGACCGAGCGGCCGATCCGTTTCGTCAACATCCGTGAGACCGGCGGCTGGTCGAAGGACGCGCAGGCCGCGACGCCCAAGATCGCCGCGTTGATCGCCGCAGCGCAGTTGCCCGAGGCCGAACCGGTCGCGACCGTCAGCTACCGCTCGGCAGGCCGCGTGCTGGTGATCGGCGCCGCCGATGCGGTGCAGCGCGCCGCCACGCTGCTGGCCGACCGGCTCGAAGTCAGCCTGCTGCTCACCGAGCCCAGCGGCACGCTGGCGCAGGAGCGCGCGCAGGCGCTGTACGCCGGCCGCGTCACGTCGATCAGCGGCTGGCTCGGTCAGTTCGAGGTGCGCTGGGACAGTGGCAACCCGATCGACCTCGACCTGTGCACCCGCTGCAACGCCTGCATCGACGTCTGCCCCGAGAACGCGATCGACTTCAGCTACCAGATCGACATGTCGCGCTGCACCGGCCACCGCGAGTGCTTGCGCGTGTGCGAAGCGGCCGGTGCGATCGACTTCACCCGCGCAACCGAGTCGCTCAGCGAGACCTTCGACCTGGTGCTCGACCTGCAGCCGCAGCCCACGCTGACGCTGCACCAACCGCCGCAGGGCTACTTGCACGCGAGCGACGAAGCGACCTTGTTCGCTGCGGTGCTGAAGTTGCGCGACTGGGTCGGCGAATTCGAGAAGCCGAAGTTCTTCCACTACAAGCAGAAGATCTGCGCGCACAGCCGCAACGAGCAGATCGGCTGCACTGCGTGCATCGACGTCTGCTCGGCGCAGGCGATCCGCAGCGACGCATCGCTGAAGGGCAAGCTCGTCAAAGGCAAGCCCGGCGGCAGCGCGGGCATCGTGGTCGAGCCGCACCTGTGCGTCGGCTGCGGCGCGTGCACCACGGTGTGCCCGAGCGGCGCGCTCACTTACGCGACACCGCGTCCGGACGAGCAGGGACGGCGCCTGCGCACGATGCTGTCCACGTACCAGCGCGCTGGCGGCGCGGCGGCGGCCGTGCTGGTGCACAGCCAGGGCGCGGGCCAGCGCATGATCGGCGAACTGGGCCGACTCGCGCGCACCGACCGCGCCGTGCACGGCGTGTCGGCACGGGTGCTGCCGCTCGATGTCTGGCACACCGCGTCGATCGGCATCGACCTGTGGCTGGCGGCGATCGCCTACGGCGCGTCGCAGGTCTGGGTGCTGATGACCGACGAGGAAGCGCCCGACTACCGTGCTGCGGTGGCAGCTCAGATGGGGGTGGCGCAGGTGATCTTGAGCGGCCTCGGTTTTCAGGGCGAGCACCTGCGCATCGTCAGCGCAAGCGACGCGCTGGCGCTCGATGCGGCGTTGCGGGCGGCGCCTGCGCAGTCCGTGAAAACAGTGGCCGTCTTCAACGTGCAAGCCGACAAGCGCGCGACGCTCGATCTGGCGATCGATCACTTGCTGTCCTGTGCGACCGCAGCGCCCGACGTTATCGAGCTGCCGGCCCACGGCGCGCAGCTCGGCAGCCCGTTCGGCAGCCTGCGGATCGACACCGACCGCTGCACGATGTGCCTGAGCTGCGTCGGCGCCTGCCCCGAAGGCGCGTTGGCCGACAACCCGGACCGGCCGCAGTTGCGCTTCATCGAGAAGAACTGCGTGCAATGCGGCCTGTGCGCCGTCACCTGCCCCGAAGTTGCCATCACGTTGCAGCCGCGTCTGCTGCTGGCCGACGCCGGCAAGGCGCGCAAGCAGTTGCGCGTGCTGCACGAGGTCGAGCCGTACCGCTGCATTCGTTGCAGCAAGCCGTTCGGCACGGTGAAGGCGATCGAAGCGATGATGGGCAAGCTGTCCGGCCACGCGATGTTCCAGGGCGCTGCCGCCGACCGGCTGAAGATGTGCGGCGATTGCCGCGTCATCGACCTGCACACCAACCCGAACGAAGTCCGGATCACCGACCTGTGAGCTCGCAACCGCTGTCCTTCAGCACCCCCGACGACCGGGAGGAATGGGCCCGTGCCGAGGTCTACGGCCTGCTCGCGCAACTGTTCTATGCGCCGCCCGACGCGGCGTTGTATGCGCAGTTGCGGGTCGCACCGACCGAGGCGCCGGCGCCCGGCGCGTTTCTGGAAGCGCACTGGACAGAGTTGGTCGCCACGGCGCGCCGGCTCGATCTGCCTGCGGTCGGCGCCGAACACGACGCACTGTTCGCAGGCATTGGCAAGCCAGAGGTGTTTCTCTACGGCTCGTTCCATCTGGCCGGTGCGCTCAACGAGAAGCCGCTGGTCGCGCTGCGGCACAGCCTGCGGCACCTGGGTCTGGAGCGGCCCGAGACGGTGACCGAGACCGAGGACCATCTCGCGAGCCTGTGCGAAGTGATGCGCTACCTGATCGCCGGCGAGGATTTGTCGGTCAGCAACCTCGAACAGCAGCGGCGCTTTTTCAACGAGCACCTGCGCGCGTGGGTCGACACGCTGTGCGACACCCTCATTGCGCATCCCCGGGCCGACTTTTACCGCGCGCTGGCGCGCTTCGCGCAAGACTTCTTCGCGGTCGAATCGCAGGCTTTCGATTTGCTGGACGCCTGAGCTTTCACCAGGCTGACTGGACCGTGCCGCAATGCTAAGGACAGTCCCTGTTGTTCTTATGCACGAACGTGCATAGAGTGCACCAAACAAGGTGATGCGCGCCCCGCCTCGGGACACGCTGGATCACCGGCCAGGAGGTTCCTCATGAAGCCCAGCCACTCCACCCCACCCACCCCGGCGAGCGACCTGGCTCCGGCCACGCCGTTGAAGCGACGCGGCTTGTTGATGGGATTCGGCGCTGCGGGTGCGGCGGTGGTCGCGGCCAAGGTGCTGCCCGGCGCGGTGGTCGCGGTGGAGCCGACTGCGGTCGGCGTGACCACGGCGACGGTCGGCGACGGCTACCAGCTGACGGCGCACGTGCTGCAGTACTACGACACCGCCCGGATCTGACGCCGCGCGCGATCCCCCGTTCACGCCCGCAGGAGTTCCCATGCTGCTCACGCGCAAAACACCGTCGGCCGGTTCGGCCGCAACGCCCCGGTCCGCGTCGCCGCTGGTTTCCAGCTTGGCGCGAGGTGTCTCTCGGGCCATCCCGACGATGGACCGGCGCGCGTTCCTGCGCCGCTCCGGCCTCGGCATCGGTGGCGGACTGGCGGCCTCGCAACTGACGCTGGTGCGCAAGGCACAGGCGGCTGATGCGCCCCGGGCGGCAGGCGCCGGCAAGATCGAAGTCAGGCGCACGGTGTGCGGGCACTGTTCGGTCGGCTGCGCAGTCGACGCGGTGGTCGAGAACGGCGTCTGGGTGCGCCAGGAGCCGGTGTTCGATTCGCCGATCAACCTCGGCGCGCACTGCGCCAAGGGCGCCGCATTGCGCGAGCACGGCCACGGCGAACACCGCCTGAAGTACCCGATGAAGCTGGTGGACGGCAAGTACCAGCGCATCAGTTGGGACGTGGCACTGGGCGAGATCAGCGCCAAGATGCTCGAGTTGAGAAAGGCCAGCGGCCCCGATTCAATATTCATCGTCGGCTCCAGCAAGCACAACAACGAGCAGGCCTACCTGCTGCGCAAATGGGTCAGCTTCTGGGGCACCAACAACTGCGATCACCAGGCGCGCATCTGCCACTCGACCACGGTGGCCGGTGTCGCGAACACCTGGGGCTACGGGGCGATGACCAACTCGTACAACGACATGCAGAACGCCAAGGTGGCGATGTACATCGGCAGCAATGCCGCCGAGGCGCACCCGGTGTCGATGTTGCACATGCTGCATGCCAAGGAAACCGGCTGCAAGATGATCGTCGTCGATCCGCGCTTCACGCGCACCGCCGCCAAGGCCGACGAGTTCGTGCGAATCCGCTCGGGCTCTGACATCCGGTTCCTGTTCGGCGTGATGCACCACATCTTCACGAACGGCTGGGAAGACCAGAATTACAACAACGACCGCGTCTACGGCATGGATAAGGTGCGCGAGGACGTGCTCGCCAAGTGGACGCCCGACAAGGTGCAGGAGGCCTGCGGCGTCGATGAAGCGACCACCTACAAGGTGGCGAAGATGCTGGCCGAAAACCGGCCGGGTACCATCGTCTGGTGCATGGGGCAGACCCAGCACACCATCGGCAACGCCATCGTGCGCGCCTCGTGTCTGCTGCAACTGGCGCTCGGCAACGTCGGCGTGACCGGCGGCGGCACCAACATCTTCCGCGGCCACGACAACGTGCAGGGCGCGACCGACGTCGGCCCGAACCCCGACTCGCTGCCTGGCTACTACGGCCTGGCCGAAGGCTCGTGGAAGCACTTTGCCAAGGCCTGGGGCGTCGACCTGGAGTGGATCAAAAAGCAGTACACGCCGGGCATGATGACCAAGAGCGGAATGACCGTGTCGCGCTGGATCGACGGTGTGCTCGAAAAAAACGAGTTGATCGATCAGGACAGCAACCTGCGCGGATTGTTTTTCTGGGGCCACGCTCCGAACTCGCAGACCCGCGGGCTCGAGATGAAGACCGCGATGGACAAGCTCGACTTGCTGGTGGTCGTCGACCCGTTCCCGTCCGCCACCGCCGCGATGGCCGCGATGCCCGGCAAGCCCGAGGAGCAGAACTCGAACCGCGCGGTGTACCTGCTGCCGGCGACGACGCAATTCGAGACCAGCGGTTCGTGTACTGCGTCGAACCGCTCGCTACAGTGGCGCCAGCAGGTGATCGAGCCGCTGTGGGAGAGCCGCACCGACCACATGATCATGTACCAGTTGGCGCAGAAGCTCGGCTTCGACAAGGAGTTGGTGGCCAACACCAAGCTGGTGGCGGGCAAGGGCGGAATGATGGAACCCGAGGTCGAGTCGATCCTGCGCGAGATCAACAAGAGCGTCTGGACCATCGGCTACACCGGCCAAAGCCCGGAGCGGTTGAAGGCGCACATGCGCAACATGAACGTCTTCGATGTGAAGACCCTGAAAGCCAAGGGCGGCATCGACAAGGAAACCGGGTATTCGCTCGACGGCGATTATTTCGGGCTGCCGTGGCCCTGCTACGGCACGCCCGAGCTGAAGCACCCGGGCTCGCCGAATTTGTACGACACCTCGAAGCATGTGATGGAGGGGGGCGGCAACTTCCGCGCTAATTTCGGTGTCGAGCGCGAGGGTGTCAGCCTGCTGGCCGAAGACGGCTCGCATTCCAAAGGCGCCGACATCAGCACCGGGTACCCCGAGTTCGATAACGTGCTGCTGAAGAAGCTGGGCTGGTGGGACGAACTGACCGACGCCGAGAAGACCGCCGCCGAAGGCAAGAACTGGAAGACCGATTCGTCGGGCGGCATCATTCGCGTTGCGATGAAGGTCCACGGCTGCCATCCGTTCGGCAACGCCAAGGCGCGCGCCGTCGTGTGGAACTTCCCCGACCCGATCCCGCAGCACCGCGAACCGCTGTACTCGAACCGGCCCGATCTGATCGCCAAGTACCCGACGCACGACGACAAGAAGGCTTTCTGGCGTCTGCCCACCCTCTTCAAAAGCCTGCAGGACAAGAACAAGGACATCGGGCGAAAGTACCCGCTGATCATGACCTCGGGCCGATTGGTCGAATACGAAGGCGGTGGTGAGGAAACCCGCTCCAACCCATGGCTGGCCGAGTTGCAGCAGGACATGTTCGTCGAGTTGAACCCGGCGGCGGCCAACGACCGAGGCATCCGCAATGGCGAGATGGTTTGGGTCAGCACGCCGACCGGCGCGCGGATCAAGGTCAAGGCCATGGTCACCGAACGCGTCGATCGGGAAACCGTGTTCATGCCGTTCCACTTCTCAGGCACATGGCAGGGCATCGACTTGCTGCAGTACTACCCGCAAGGCGCGGCGCCGGTGATACGCGGCGAGGCGGTCAACACCGCAACGACTTACGGCTACGACAGCGTGACGATGATGCAAGAGTCGAAAACGACGCTGTGCCAAATCGAAAGAATGGCCTGACCCCGCAGCCGCACCCGGAGCATCCACCATGGCAAGAATGAAGTTCATCTGCGACGCCGAGCGTTGCATCGAATGCAACGGCTGCGTCACCGCCTGCAAAGCCGAGCACGACGTGCCCTGGGGCGTCAACCGACGCCGCGTCGTGACGCTGAACGACGGCGTGCCGGGCGAGAAATCGATCTCTGTCGCCTGCATGCATTGCAGCGACGCCCCCTGCATGGCGGTGTGCCCGGTCGATTGCTTCTACCGCACCGATGAAGGCGTGGTGCTGCACGACAAAGACGTCTGCATCGGCTGCGGCTATTGTTCGTATGCCTGTCCGTTCGGCGCGCCGCAGTTCCCGACCAACGGCGTCTTCGGCCTGCGCGGCAAGATGGACAAATGCACCTTCTGCGCTGGCGGCCCCGAGGACAACGGCAGCGCGGCCGAAAACGAAAAATACGGCCGCAACCGCCTGTCTGAAGGCAAGCTGCCGGCCTGCGCCGAGATGTGCTCGACCAAGGCGCTGCTCGGCGGCGACGGCGACGTGGTGGCCGACATCTTCCGCACCCGGGTGCTCAACCGCGGCAAGGGCAGCGAGGTCTGGGGGTGGGGCACCGCGTACGGCAAGCCGACCGACGGTGGCGCGGCGCCAGCGACGGCCACGGTGCCGACCAAGTCATGAGGTTCACCCGGCATGGCGGTCTCGCGGCGCTGACGACCGCGATCTTGGCGGCGCTGTCGGCGTGCACGGAAACGCCCCAGTCGAGCGCGAAGTCATCGAGGGCGGTCGACCATCCGCCGTGGGAGACCGCGCAAACCCGCTACGGCGCCGCAAGTGTTCCGCAGGGTGACAAGTCGGCCTGGGAGGCGCAGATGCGCACCCGGGTCGAGAACCAGAACGAGTACAGCCGCACCCCGTGACCGGGTCGGCACCTGTCGCTTCAGGAGTCCGCATGCCACGCTTTTCCGTTCGTGCTGCAGTGGTGCTGCTGGTCCTGCTGAGCTTCTGGGCCGCGGCGGGCGGTCTCGCGCTGGCGCAGGAACCCGCCGCACCGGCCACCGTAGCCGCACCGCCGCCCGGCTTCGTCGCACCGGCCGAGCCGAAGCCCGACGAGACCAATGCCCAGCGCAGCAAGAGCCAGCCGGGCAACAACGCGCCGTTCTGGCGTGCGGTGCGAGAGTCTGGGAACACCGCAGGCATCAGCAACCTGCCGGGCGCGGAGCAAGGTGTGCTGATCCAGCAGTTCGTCGAGTACCCGGGTTCGCAACTGACCAACGCCGGTGAAGCGTGGCGCCAGGTGCGCAACCGCTGGATCATTCCTTACGGTAGTGCGTTGCTGCTGATCACGGTGCTGGCGATCGCCTTGTTCTACCGGGCCAAGGGCGCCATCGGCCTGCACGCGCCCGAGACCGGCCGCCAGATCGAGCGCTTCACCTATTTCGAGCGGGCGGCGCACTGGTCGAATGCGATCGCTTTCTGCGCGCTGGCGATTTCGGGTCTGGTCTTGGCCTTCGGCAAGTTCGCGCTGTTGCCGGTGATCGGCGGCACGCTGTTCGGCTGGCTCACCTATGCGTTGAAGAACCTGCATAACTTCGCCGGGCCGCTGTTCGCGGTGTCGCTGGTGGTGGTGTTCGTGACCTTCGTGCGCGACAACTTCCCAACGCGTGACGACCTCGTCTGGCTCGCCAAGGGCGGTGGTTTGTTCAACGGCGCGCATGTGCCGTCGCACCGCTTCAATGCCGGCGAGAAGATCGTGTTTTGGGGCGGTGTGTTCGCGCTCGGCACCATCGTCGTCGCGTCGGGTCTGGTGCTCGACAAGCTGATCCCCGGCATGGCCTACTTGCGCGGCGACATGCAGATCGCCCTCATGGTTCACGGCGTGGCGACGGTGTTGATGATGGCGATGTTTCTCGGCCACATCTACCTCGGCACCATCGGCATGAAGGGTGCATACCGCGCGATGCGCACCGGCCATGTCGACGAAGCCTGGGCCCGCGAGCACCATGAGCTGTGGCTCAACGACATCCAGGACGGCAAGATCCCGGCGCAGCGCAGCCCGGACGCGTCAGCCACCGGAAATCGTCCCGCGCAGGCCTGAGTGTTTGGCGAAACAGATTGGACGCACGACGATGATCACCTTGCACCACCTCACCACCGCCGTGCTGGCCATCGCGCTTGCCACCGGCCTGATGTCTGTTCACGCCAAGCTGCCCGCGCCGTCGCCCGAGGCCAAGGCGAAGGCCGACGAAACCAAGGCCAAGACGGCGCATGGCGACAAGGTCGCCGCGTACAAACTGTGTTTGGCGGGCGACCGAGTCGCAGCGCACTATGTCAAGACGGCGAGCCACGAAGTCAAACCCGCCTCGGCAACGCCGCCTTGTGCCGACCCGGGGCCGTTCGTTTATACGCCGGCGGATGCGGCCAGCGCCGTGACTGTGAGCGCCACTGCGACTGTGGCTGCCGACGCCGCGAAGCCGCCGGTGACCCCACCGCTCGAAGCGGCCGGTGCCCACTCGCCCGCCAAGACGGCCACCGCTCCCCCGAGCGGCAAAGCCACGGCGGCCGAGCAAACCGGCACCGCCAAGAAGTAGGCGCGATCCACGCGCCGGGCCCGACGCCTGAGAGGCCGGGCCGGCCCGGCTGCGCGAGTCATGGTTTGCCGATGTTCAACCGGCGACCGAAGTGCTAGCGTGCCGTTTGTGTCGTTCTCCGCCCCGCACTGTTTTCAGGAGACTGTCGTCATGTCTACTCGTCGTTTTTTCAATGTGACTTTGCTCGCCGCCCTGTTCATCACTTTCATCGGTGGCGCCAGCGCACAAAGCCCGAATCAGCCGCCGTCGGCCGCGCAGGGCGTCTATTTCGTCGCACCAGCCGATGGGGCCACCGTGGAGAGCCCATTCAAGGTGCAGTTCGGTGTCAAGGGCATGACCGTCAAGCCCATCGGTGAGCTGGTCGAAGGCACCGGACACCACCACCTGCTGATCAACGTCAACGGCACGCCGAAGGGCCAAACCGTTCCGGCCGACGCGCAGCACCTGCACTTCGGCAAGGGCCAGACCGAGACCGAGTTGAAGCTTGCGCCCGGCACCTACCGGCTGACGATGCAGTTCGCGGACGGCTATCACGGCTCGTATGGTCCGGACATGAGCGCGACGATCACCGTCACGGTCAAGTAAGAGCGTGCCCCGCCCGCGACTGACCGCCGCGCAGGCACCGCTGACCCAGCAGGTCCGCGCGCTCGACGAGTTCGGCGCGTGGCGTCTGGTCACCATCCCGGCCGAGCGGGCGCTGACCGTCTTCGTCGACAAGCGCGAACTGGTCACGCTGATGACGCTCGGCGCCGCGCCCGAGCTGTTGGTGCTGGGCTACCTGCGCAACCAGCGGCTGGTGGATTCGGTGCAAGACGTCGAGTCGGTCACCGTCGATTGGGAGGTCAACGCGGCGGCGGTGCGCACTCACCGTGGCATCGAGCGCTTCGATGAGAAGACCGCCAAGCGTGTGGTGACCACCGGCTGTGGCCAAGGCACGGTGTTCGGCGACCTGATGGGCGAGCTCGACACGCTGCAACTGCCGCCGGCCAGCGAGCCCACCGCGCGGCTCAGCCAGAGCGCGCTGTACGGCCTGCTGAACGCGATGCGACTGCAGGAAAGCACCTACAAATCGGCCGGTTCGGTACACGGCTGCGCGCTGTTCCGGCAGGACGAGTTGCTGACCTTCGTCGAGGACGTGGGCCGCCACAACGCGATCGACACCATCGCCGGCTGGATGTGGATGAACGACGTGAGCGGTGCCGACAAGATTTTCTACACCACCGGCCGGCTGACCAGCGAGATGGTCATCAAGTCGGCGCAGATGGGCGTGCCGATCATCGTCTCGCGCAGCGGCATCACGCAGATGGGGCACGCGGTGGCGATGCAATTGGGGCTGTGCCTGTTCGGCCGCGCGACGAATCGCCACTTCATCTGCTACAGCGGCTTCGAGCGGTTCGACGCGCAGCCCGAGGCGCCGATGGCAGCAGCCGCGCGGGTCGTTTGAAGGCGTTGCGGTCATCGACTGTGTTTTCCTTCAGCCGTGCGTCCACAGGTCATCCCCGCGGAGGCGGGGATCCATCGCCGCACACCCATGGATCCCCGCCTTCGCAGGGATGACAGCGTGAATGCCTTCGGCGCGGTTGAACTTGGCCGCCGCGGTACCGCGCTGTGGCATTGGCTGCGCGAGGGTGCGCGCACCGCTGTTCTCATGCGCCCTCGCACCGAAGCACTGCGCGCGCGGCCGTCGAGCGTGCTGCAGTTGCTGGCGCTGCTGGTGATCAGCGGCATCGTTTTGCAGCGCTGGGCCATCGGCGGACCGGCACAGTTCGACGCCACCGCGATCGCCAGCGGCTGGCTGAGCACGCTGTTGACCCTGGGCACCTGCTGGCTCGTCGTCCGCAGCCACACGGCGTCGGCCGACTTTGACAGCGAGGGGCCCGGCACCGCCACGCTGTTCGGCCTGCTGCTCGCGCAGGAGCTGGTGCTCGCGTGGCCGCTGGGTGGTGCCTATCTGGCGGCCTTGCAATGGACGCCGCCGTCGCTGCCCTCCGAGGTGGACGCCTGGCCGGAGGGCGTGTGGATCGTGACCTCGCTCTGGATCGCGCTGGCGACCGCCGTCGTGCTGTGGCGCCACGCATCGCGTCAAGGCCTGGCGCGCGTCGCCGTCGCCGTCAACGCCGCGCTGACCGTGATGCTGCCGGTGTGGGCGCCGCCGACAGCGTACTGGGTGGAGGATGAGCCGCTGGCGCCGCAGGCCGCCGCCGAGCCGCCTTCCTTCGTGCCCACTCAGGCCATCCTCGAAGCCCAGGTGCGTGCGTTGCCGGACGCGCTGGCCTCGCTGCAAGCCGGCCGCCCCGGCATCGTCGATCTGTACGCGATCACCTTTGCACCCTACGCCGAAGAAGACGTGTTCAGCCGCGAAGCCAGCCTGGTGTCCGGGCTGATGCGCAGCCGCTTCGACGCGCAGCAGCGGGTGGTGCAACTGCAAAACCACGCGCGCACCGCCGCCGACATGCCGTGGGCCACGCCGCTGAATCTGCAACGCAGCATCGAGCGCATCGCCGGGTTGATGAACCGCGATGAGGACATCTTGTTCATCCACCTGACTTCGCACGGCGCGCGCGACGGCCGATTGGCGGCCAGCTTCGATCCGCTGCAGATCGACGATGTCACGCCGCAGCAGCTCAGCGCGTGGCTCGACGCTGCCGGTGTGCGCTACCGGGTGGTCTCGATTTCAGCCTGCTACTCCGGTTCGTGGATCGCGCCGCTGTCGGGGCCGGGCACGCTGGTGATGACGGCCGCCGATGCCGATCACACCTCGTACGGCTGCGGCCGCAAGTCGGAGCTGACCTTCTTCGGACGCGCGATGTATGACGAAGCATTGCGCAGCACCCATTCGTTCGAAGCCGCCCACGCGACCGTTCGCCCGCTGATCGAACAGCGAGAAAAGGCCGCCGGCAAGACCGACGGCTACTCCGACCCACAAATCTCCGTCGGGCTGACCATCAGGGGGCCGTTGCGGGTCTTGGAGCAGCGACTCGGCGCTTTCGTGCCGAATCAATAGACGCAAGCCCGGCCCGTCGATCCGACGGCGTGAAGGGCCGCCGCTGCGGCACCCGCAGTGGGCCGAACGCATCGCGTCACCCCAATATCCGCACTGAACCGGCTCCGGCCCCGCGCCCTGCGCATCGCGTTGGAGTTTCGTGCGGTCGATCACGAACTTGCTGATTTGTTGAGTTTCTCGCTCCTTATGTCGGCGCCGGCGCTGCCGATAAATCAACAAGGTCTGCAGCAATTTAACCAGTCACACGCAAGCTCCATGAGTAACACCTCCCGTGGTTTCACATTGATCGAGCTGATGATCGCGGTGGCCATCGTGTCCATCCTGGCTGCGATTGCCTATCCGTCGTACACCTCGTACGTTCGAAAAGGCAAACGCGCCACAGCGCAGGCCGCGTTGCTCGACCTCGCCAGCAAGCAACAAACGTACTTGCTCGACCGGCGCGCCTACACCGACACGCTGAGCAACCTCGGATTTCAGGTCCCCAAGGAAATCGAGGGCGACTACACCTTCACGTTTCCCGGCTTCGATGCCGCTTCGGTGCCGCTGGCGTTTGTGGCTAGGGCGCAGCCTTCTGCAAGCCTTCAGAGCAAAGGGGAACTGACGCTTACGGTCGACCAGGCCGGGGTCAAGTCCCCTTCCAATGAAATCGGCTACTGGGGGAAGTAAGCCATGTCTGTCGATACCGTCAACAGCATCGCCGGATTCAAACGCAACGTCCCAATCCATCGTCATGACGTCGGCATCAGCCTGATCGAAGTGATGGTGGTGATTGCCATCATCGCCATCTTTGCCGGATTGGCCGGACCCTCCTTTCAGCAGCTGATCGCAACGCAGCGCGTGAAAAGCGCGTCGTCCGCACTGGTCGCATCGATGTGGTTGGCGCGCAGCGAAGCCATCAAGCTCAACTCGGATGTCGGATTCCTGTTCAGTTCCCCCGACGCGGGTTGGAACGTGAAGGCCGGAGCCACGGTGCTGCACAGCGAAGACGGCATGCCTGGCATCACATCGGTGATCAGCACTGGAGTCGACCTCGACTCGCAATACACCTTCAACGCTTACGGCAGACTCACTTCGGGAGCGCGCAGCATCCAACTGGGCGTGCCGGCGGCGAATGTCTATCGGTGCGTTTCCGTGTCGATCAGTGGTCGCGCCAACTCCAAGGAAGGGGTTTGCGCATGACCCGCATCGGGGCGTCAGGTGAGACAGATCTTCAACCAACGAGGGCTCGTGGTTTCTCGCTGATCGAGGTGCTGATCACGATCGTAATCCTATCGATCGGCTTGCTCGGCGTGCTGAACATGCAGGCGCGAGCGACCAACGTCGAGTTCGAGTCGTATCAGCGCGGGCAGGCGTTGACGTTGGCTCGCGAGATGGCCACACGGGTCTCCGGCTCGCGCGGCTCTTATGCCGGGTTCGCCAATGCGGGGGTCAGTTCGACCGACGGATCGGTTTATGTCGGTGCAAGCGTGGGGGCGGCTTCTTTCGAGAGTGCCGGTGCGTGCGTGGCAGGAACCGATGCACTGACGGTTGCGAAGTACGAAGCCTGCCAATGGGGCCGCGCGCTTCAGGGCAGTGCGGCCCGGGACGAAGATGGCGGCAATGCCGGCGCCATGATTGGCGCTACGGGTTGCTTGCTTCGGGTGAATCCTGCGACGGCAAGCGCCCTGGCCGACTTCTTCGTGGTCGTGGTCTGGCAGGGCACGGCACCGCGGGCGGATGCGGCGGGCATGGTTGCAGGCGAGCAACCCAGCCCCATCAGCGAATGCGCCTCGAATGTGTCGTTCGGGGCGGGTCTGCGTCGTGGCGTGGTCGTGCGCGTGTTGGTGCCCGACCTGGCAAAGGTCGCATGATGTTCGGTCTGGCGCTGAGTCACGCGGACTGCCCAAGACGCGCGTCGCGACGCCAGCTCGCCTCGGGCTTCACCCTGGTCGAGCTGATGATCGGCTTGGTGCTGGGGCTGCTGATCGTCATCGCGGTCAGTTCGTTGTTCGTCAGCAGCAGCACCACTCGCAGGGAAGTCGAGCTCAGCGCCGACGTGATCGAGAACGGACGCTACGCCGTCGACCTGATGGGTCGTGAGCTGTCTCAGTCCGGTTTCTACGGAACCATTCAGACCGTCAGCGGCGCCACGAATTCGCCCTGCTCAACGACGGTCACCGACCTGGAGGGCACCTTGGCCATCCACGTTGCCGCGTTCAACAGCAAACCGTCGAGTTCGGTGAGTGCTCCGGCGTGTCTCAATGACATTCCTACATCCGAAGACTCGGCCAAACAGGTCAATGTCAAAGCGGATACCGACGTGATCTTCATTCAGCGCCTGAGCACTTGCTTTGTCGGTGAAGTCGACAGCTTTGGGGTGTCTGTGTGCGATGCGCTCAGCGACAAGAAAGCCTACCTTCAAGTTTCCGAATGTTTTTCCAAGAATCCGGGTGCGGTCATCGTGGCCGAGGGCGTGGCCGCCAAGTTCACGTTCGAAACGAAGTCTTGTGACGGCGCCACGTCTGCCCGGCGTGAGTTGATCCGGCGCTTCTTTTTTATTGATGGTGACAACGTGCTGCGGTACGCCGACATCACGCTCGACGGGGCCCAGCCTGCGGTTGCGCTGGTCGAAAACATCGAACAGATGCAAATCGAGTACGGCATTGACGACATGGCCAGCGGAGCGGCCGGCAGCGACGGGTCGATCGACCGCTACACCTCGACGCCGAGCGATACCGAACTGCCGCAGGTGCTGGGGGTTCGCCTTTGGTTGCTGGCGCGCAGTTCGGACCTGAGCAAGAACACGAACGGCGCAATGTCGTTCGAGATGGGCGATTTTCAAGGTGGCGACTTGCTGACGTTCGCCTCCGCAGACCGAAACCCGAAGCGACGGGTTTACAGCACCTTCATTTCGTTCACCACGCCCAAGGCACGCGTCGAAAAATGAGCACACGCTTCGTAGACAAACCATCAGCCCAGCGCGGCGCGACCTTGCTGGTGGGCATCGTGATGTTGGTGATGATCACGCTGGTAGCGATCAGCGTGATCCGTCTGACGATGCGCCACACGCAGGTCGTCAACAACGAACAGCTGCGAACCGAAGCGGCAGCAGCTGCGAATTTCGCGCTCGATTTCGTGTTGAACACACCGCTCTCTGAATGGACGGGTTACGTCGGTTCTGCGGGCAAGACTGAATACATCAACCTGGGAACGACCCAGTTGGCGGATACCCAGGACACGTCGATTGCGGTCAAGGTGAGCAGTCTGGAGTGCAAGCGAGGCCATGTCCTACTCAACAAGGAGCTGGCCGACTCGAATGGCGTGGTGACGGACGAAGCCAACCAGTCCTGCATCTTCTCCAGCAACGGCTTGCTTAAGTTCGGGAACAGCAGCAATGACTCGCTATGTATAGACGTGCTGTGGGAAATGCACGCACAGGCGGACGATAAAAAGCTGTTGGCTGCCACGCGCATCGTGACCCAAGGGGTCGAAGTGCGTGCCGACGTGTCCGGCTACACGGATGCTTGCAAGTAACTGACACCAGCTGCTCTCGCAGTAAGGAAGGACAACTCATGGTCAAGAAATGTTTCAAACGCATCTGGGCCCTGGCGCCGATCGCTGCAGCCCTCTGCACCCTGCCGGCAGCCGCACTGGAGGACATCGACCTGTACGCAGGTACCGGTGGTGGCATCGTGGCGCCGAATGTTCTGTTTTTCCTGGACAACACCGCGAATTGGGCTGCCAACAGCAACAAATGGACCAAGACCGATGCCCTCGCCAAATGCAGCTTGCTGTACACAGGGGCAAAGAAGTCGATTTGCGACAGTTATGCGAGTCAAATTTTCGGCACCGATGCAAACCTGGTCCAGGGGCAAGTCGAGGTGCGGACGCTCAAACTCGTGCTCAACGAAATCCACTGCAATCAAAGCGATCCGGCCAAAAAGCTTAATCTCAATGTCGGGATGATGCTGTTCAACGCGGCAGGAACGGTGGAAAGCAGCAGCGGTTCCGGTTATGTCCGCCATGCAATAAAACCGATGGATCCAGCTCAATGCCAGAGTCCGGCCCCCGCCGGGGCAAACCTAACCGACCATTTTATTGCCGACCTGGATGCTATTTCTGCAGACATCACGAACCCAGCCTACAAGATTCCGGCCTCGGCAGACTACGGATCGTTGCTTTACGAGGCTTTCAAGTATTTCGGCGGGTACAGCAATCCAGCCAATGCGCCGGGTGGTAGCGCGGGAGGTAGCGCCGGAGTTGCGGGATCGCCGGCCAATGCGACGCACTTCGGGCCCATTCGATACAGCGCAAAGACCGCCCACGAGGATCCGGCGGCTTTCACCGATGCGAGCCGTTCAACCTACAAGTCAGCGATTTCGGACGGCAACAGCTGCGGTAACAACTACATCATCACCCTCGGCAATCAGTTTCCGAATCAGGAGTACGGCACCGATCAGAACGCGTCGCCACCCAGCAATTCGGTGATGTCGCGGCTTGGGCACGCACCGAATCAACTGTATTCGGTGAGTAATAAATCCAATATCCGCTTCGCGGACGAATGGGCTCAGTTTCTGTACAAAACCGATGTCAGCAGCGCGCCGGGAAAGCAGAACGTCCGCATGTTCGCGATCGACGTATTCAACGCGGCGGTGGATTCAAACCAGAGCGCACTGCTCAAGTCGATGGCCAATGCCGGCCAGGGCACCAGTGACAACAGCGGCTATTTTTTGGTTGGTGGTGACGTGTTTGCCCTGGTCACGGCGTTGAAGAACATCCTGACTCAGATTGCGTCCGTCAACAGCGTTTTTGCGTCGGCATCGCTGCCGGTCAGCGTCAATGCCCAGGGCACGTACTTAAATCAAGTGTTCATGGGTGTGTTCCGCCCCGACGAGGACGCACGACAGCGTTGGGCGGGCAATCTCAAGCAGTATCAGTTCGGCGTCAGCGGGTCATCCCTTTTTCTTGCCGGAGAGGACGGCAGCGCCGCCGTCGATTCGGCCAACACGGGTTTCCTGCAAAACTGCGCGGCAAGCTTCTGGACTCGTGATTCCAGCAATTACTGGGAGTTCATCAACGGCGTCAATTCGAGTTGCTCGACGAGTACCCAGTCGCTGTTCTCCGACTTACCCGACGGACCCATCGTGGAGCGCGGCGGGGCGGGGCAAAGGTTGCGAACGCTGGGGCACGCAAGCCGCAACATCAAGACCTGCAGCGCGGCAGGCGGCTTTGCATGCGGAATCCAAGTCGATTTCAAGAGCACCACCACCGGACTGATCGCTTCCCTCGCCGGAGCCAGCGGCTTGTTGCCCGCAGACGCTGCGACGCTCTTGAACTGGACCCGTGGACAGAATACCGGCGACGGCAATCCAGACGTTTCCGGCTCGGTCATCAACTACAACAATTACGCCAGCGCGGGTCTGACCAGCGCGTCAACGCGTCCCACGGTGCACGGCGAGGTGGTGCATTCGACGCCGTTGGCGATCAACTACGGTTCCGGATCGACGAACGACGTCGTTGTGTTTTACGGTGGGGGCGACGGCATGCTGCGGGCTGTCAATGGCAATCAGAGCGGAACAGGCGCCGGCGACGAACTTTGGGCCTTCATTGCTCCCGAGCATTTCAACAAACTGAATCGGGTCCGCACCAACAGCCCGCTGATCAGCTATCCCAACGTTTCCACGGCGGTAACTCCCACGCCCGCGCCGAAGGGCTATTTCTTCGACGGATCGATCAGCGGCTATCAAGACAAGGGCGGCACGGACGGTGCCCGACGACTTTGGATCTACCCCGCCATGCGACGCGGCGGCAACATGCTTTACGCGTTCGACGCCAGCACCAAGCCGAGTGCGTCATCGTCACCGACAGTGATCTGGAAGTTTGGCTGTGCATCGCCGGGCCTGACATGCACTGGGGCAGCCGGCGTCGAGAAGTTGGGGCAAACCTGGTCCGCGCCCACCCCGATTCGAGTCAAAGGTGTCATCGCCCCGTTGGTGACATTCGGTGCCGGCTATGACAAGTGCGAGGACGATGAAGACCCCCATACCGCCTGCGATGGCGTGGCACAGGGTCGCGGTGTTTATGTGATGGACGCTGAGAGCGGCAGTTCGGTCTCGGCCAACTACCGGTACTTCGCCATGGATTCGACGGCAGGCCGGTTCTCTGCCGAGATCACGGCCGTCGATGTCAACGGCGACGGCAACACCGATGTCCTGTATGCGGTGGACACGCGAGGCAACGTCTGGCGCATCAACACCAGCAATCCCGCTACCGGTTTCGGCGCTTACTCCGGTGGCGTGGCGAGTTGGCCCGCGCCCCAAAAGATCGCCACCGTGAGCCAGTGGGGCGGCTCGTCTGCCCTCAGTGAGCGGCGCAAGTTCATGTACCCACCCAGTGTGGTGGCATTGGGTCCCAAAGTGCTCGTGCTGATCGGAACCGGTGATCGAGAAAAGCCGTCATCGACATCCAAAGCCGCCTACGTCAAGAACCGGTTCTACAGTTTCCGCGATGATGTTTCGGTCACCACCAGCGTGAGCGCTGTCGTCGGATACACGAACACGGCGACAGATCCCGTTACCGAACCGCCAGACCTGATCAACGTCACCAATCGAACGACGGTCGCTTTGTCGAGCATCACGGCGGTCAAGGGCTGGTTCCTCGACCTCTATTCCGAGTTCCCGTACGAGCAGGTAGTGACCACGCCGCTCACCCTCGGTGGCGTCACGTACTTCAACACCTTCCAGGCAAAGTCAGACTCAGCTGATGCGCGCGTTTGCGGGGGCCTCGGCACGGCGCGTGGCTATCAGGTGGACTTCCAGACGGGTGTCGAGCAGTTGAATTCGAACAACAGCTACGACCCTGAAATCTACTTGTCCGGGGGCATCCCGCCGTCGCCGGTGGGTGGGCTGGTCACCGTGGATGGCAAGACCCGTCCCTTTTGCATCGGGTGCGCCGGCACCACGATCCTGACGCCGAAGACGCCTGTGATTAAGCCGAGGCCCAACCGCAAGCCGATGTACCGTTACGAGCGCATCGATACGAAAAAGATCAACTGATTAAGCCCGTCGGATCGGCGCCATTCGGCGTGAACGTCGTGTCATTGAGGCCGAAGCCGGGGCCAGCTGCAGAGAAGCTTCTCCCTACAATACGGGGTGCTTCTCTCACAAGCACCCCAACGGTGTGACGCATGAGCATCAAGAGCGACAAGTGGATCCGCCGCATGGCCGAGACGACCGGCATGATCGAGCCGTTCGAGCCCGGGCAGGTGCGCCATTCGGCCGACGGCCAGAAGATCGTCAGCTACGGCACCTCCAGCTATGGCTACGACATCCGCTGCGCGCCGGAATTCAAGGTGTTCACCAACATCTACAGCACCGTGGTCGACCCGAAGAATTTCGACGAAAAAAGTTTTGTCGACATCCACGCCGATGTTTGCATCATCCCGCCCAACAGCTTCGCGCTGGCACGCACGCTCGAATACTTCCGCATCCCGCGCAACGTGTTGACCATCTGCTTGGGTAAGAGCACCTATGCGCGCTGCGGAATCATCGTCAACGTGACACCGTTCGAGCCCGAATGGGAAGGCTACGTCACGCTCGAGTTCAGCAACACCACGCCGCTGCCGGCCAAGATCTACGCGGGTGACGGCTGCGCGCAGGTGCTGTTTTTCGAGAGCGACGAGGTCTGCGAAACCAGCTACAAAGACCGAGGCGGCAAGTACCAGGGCCAAAAAGGCGTGACACTCCCGAAAACCTGAACCGCAGGTTCTCGCTACGAATTCCGGAGGTGTCGCAATGAAATGGGAAGGCAATCGACAAAGTGACAACGTCGAGGACGCGCGGTCCGGCGGAGGCGGCGGTGGTGGATTTCGCCTGGGCAGTGGGCGCGGCATCGGCATCGGCTCCATCGTCATCGCGCTGCTCGGCGGATGGATTTTCGGCATCAATCCGCTGACGATCCTCGGTATCCTGGGTGGCGGTGGCGATGTGGGAGGACTCGGCGGCGGCGCACCGCAGGTGCAGCAGGCGCCGGCCACCAAGCCGCCGGCCAACGATCCGATGGCCGCTTTCGTCTCAACCGTGCTGGCCGACACCGAAGACGTCTGGAAGGCGCAGTTCGCGCAGGCCGGATCGACGTATCAAGAGCCGAAGCTGCGGCTGTTTCGCGGCAGCGAGCCGACCGCCTGCGGGCAAGGCGATGCAGCGATGGGGCCTTTTTACTGCCCCGGCGACCAGAAGGTCTACATCGACCTCGGCTTCTTCGACACGATGTCGCAGCGCATGGGCGCGCCGGGCGATTTCGCGCGGGCTTACGTGATCGCGCACGAGGTCGGCCACCATGTGCAGAATCTGCTCGGCATCACCGGCAAGGTCGATGCGATGCGCGGCCGCATCAGCGAGGCCGCACAGAACGCGATGAGCGTGCGCATCGAGTTGCAGGCCGACTGCTTCGCCGGTGTGTGGGCGCACGATTCGCAAAAGGGCAAAGGCTGGCTCGAACGCGGCGATGTCGACGAAGCGCTGAACGCCGCCACGCAGATCGGCGACGACAACCTGCAACGCAAGTCACGCGGCACCATCGTGCCCGAGAGCTTCACCCACGGCACCAGCGCGCAACGCGTCAAGTGGTTTCAGCGCGGCCTGCAGGGCGGCAGCCTGAAGCAGTGCAACACGTTCGACAACACGCCGCTGTAGGCGTTCTCTGGATCTGTCCGGTTTCGCGGGCCGACCAGGGTGTGATCCTCAAGCCGGCCCTGGCGGCGCATCTGGCGCAGACAAGACCGGTCGAACCCGGCTGCTGACACCCGTTGCAGCCAGAAGCAGAAGGCCCCCGGAACTATTTCACGGCGCTGCTGTCCCATGGCCGCGTTGCCCGATGACGCGCTTCGATTGACGAGTGTGACGATCGATGCGTCTGCAGGCCATGCAAGCAGTCCCCACCCGACGAACTCGCTCTACACAGCGGTTCCGTCTCAGGCTCATCTTTCGTTGAGCCTAAACATCAACCAGGAAGTACCCAAATGAAGAAGTTTTTCATCTCCAGTGCTGTCGTTCTTGCAGTTTTCTCAGTTCAAGCCAAAGACATCGTCGACACAGCTGTAGGCGCCGGTAATTTCAAGACGCTGGCCGCCGCCTTGACGGCAGCCGGCCTGATCGACACCCTGAAGGGCAAGGGCCCGTTTACCGTGTTCGCGCCGACGGATGAGGCGTTCGCCAAAATCCCGAAGGCGGACCTCGATGCCCTGCTGAAGGACAAAGCCAAGCTGTCGTCCGTGTTGACATACCACGTCGTACCGAGCAAGGTGATGGCCAAAGATGTCAAAGCCGGGATGGTCAAAACAGTTCAAGGCTCAGACATCACGCTGGCCACAGCCGCTGGCGTGACCGTCAACGGTGCAAAAGTCATTGCTGCCGATGTCGCCGCAGACAACGGTGTCATTCACGCCATCGATACGGTGCTAATGCCCAAGTGATGATCGCCGCGCCGGGCGTGACTGCTCGGCGCGGTATGGAGCGCTCTGCGCTGCGAATCCGGCCGCAGGCAGCCGTTGTCGGACCATGAGCATCGACACGTGACGCTCGTGCGTCGCACAACGTTGGCGCGATCAAGCAAATCGCTTCCGTCAGATGTTGCCCGGCAGCAATATCCCCCGATCGACTTTGCGGATGTCGGTGTGCCCGCAAAACGCCATCGTCAAATCCAGCTCGTTGCGGATGATCTGCAGGCAGCGGGTGACGCCCGCTTCGCCCATCGCGCCCAGGCCGTACAAGAAGCTGCGGCCGATCAGCGTGCCGCGTGCGCCCAGGGCCCAGGCCTTCAGCACGTCCTGACCGCTGCGGATGCCGCCGTCCATCCACACCTCGATGCGCGCACCCACGGCGTCGGCGATGGCCGGCAGCGCAGCGATCGACGACGGGGCGCCGTCGAGTTGGCGGCCGCCGTGGTTCGACACGATCAGCGCATCGGCGCCGCTGTCGGCGGCCAGCCGCGCGTCTTCGGCGTCCAGAATGCCCTTCAGGATCAGCTTGCCGCCCCAGCGCTTCTTGATCCATTCGACATCGGCCCAGGTGAGCGCGGGGTCAAACTGCTCGGCGGTCCACGAGCTCAGCGACGACAAATCGCCGACGCTCTTCGCGTGACCGACGATGTTGCCGAAGCTGCGCCGTTTCGTGCCCAGCATGCCCAGGCACCAGCGCGGCTTCGTCGCCAGGTTGACGAGGTTGGCGAGCGTCGGCTTCGGCGGGGCGCTGAGGCCGTTCTTGATGTCCTTGTGGCGCTGGCCGAGCACCTGCAGATCGAGGGTCAGCATCAGTGCGCTGCAGCGTGCGGCACGCGCGCGTTCGATCAGCCGTTCGATGAAATCGCGGTCCTTCATCACATACAACTGAAACCAGAACGGTGCCGTGGTGTGCGCCGCCACGTCCTCTAGAGAGCAGATGCTCATCGTGCTCAACGTGAACGGGATGCCGAATTTCTCGGCCGCACACGCTGCCAGGATTTCGCCGTCGGCGTGCTGCATGCCGGTCAGGCCGGTCGGTGCGATGGCCACCGGCATCGCAGCATCGATGCCGATCATTTGCACCCGCGTGCTGCGATGTTCGATGTTGACCGCAACGCGCTGCCGCAGCTGGATGCGCTGGAAGTCGGCCTGGTTCGCACGGTAGGTGCTCTCGGTCCACGAGCCGGAATCCGCGTAGTCGTAGAACATGCGAGGCACGCGCTTTTTCGCGAGCAGGCGCAGGTCTTCGATGGAGGTGATGGGGCGCATGGCAAGGCGGGTGGATTCACCTCATGCTAATCGCCGGGGCGACGCCGCGATGGGCTGTCATCCCCGTGCAGACCGTCATCCCCGCAGAGGGGAGCCGCCAGGCTGTCATCCCCGCGCAGGCGGAGATCCATCGCACGTCCACCATGGATTCCCGCCTGCGCGGCAATGACGACGGCGATTTCAGCGCACGTTGACGATGTCGCGGTGCATCGGCGCCAGTTGCGCCAGCAGCCGGTTCTGCGTGTGGAAGGACACGCCTTGCGCGTCCATCGCCTGCTGCAGCACCTCGACCACGGCGTTGAACGCGGCCTTGTTGATATCGGTGCCGCTGTGCAGACGCTTCATGTTGTGTTGGGCCTGCTTGCACGGGCCGCCCGACACCTCGCAAAATTGCACCACCAGGTGATTGCGAAACCGGGTTTCGTCGACATCGCGGAAGTAGCGTTCCAGCCGCGCATCGGCGAGCAGCCGGGTTCGAAATTCGGCCACGATCTCGACCAGGCCGACCTGGCCGCCGAGCGCGCGGTACAACGCGTCGTCGGTAGGTGCCACCGCGATGTAGCTGTCGGGCAGTTCTTGCGGGCGCCGGCGCTCGTCGGCTGGCGCCAGTCCGCAGGCGGTCAACGTCGCCAGCAGGGCCAGCGCGCGTAAACGAGTCCGAAGATGCATCGTGTCGGTGGACGTCAATACGAGAACTGGGCCGACAGGTAGGCGCCGGTCTGTCGCTTCGGAGTCAGCGCCGGCACGATGTGGCCGAGGTCGACGTAGGCGAGCGTCAGCGACATCCCGCTCCGACAGGCGGGGTTTGTCTTGCATCGACCGCGCCGGGTCTTGGCCCGGCTGCCGAGTCACTTTTTCTGCGGGGCCAGAAAAAGTAATCCAAAAGAGGCCCCGAGCACCAGACATTTGAGTGTCACGCTGCGGCTACACACCTACGGCAGAGTCTCTGGCACGAGAACGGTCACCGTACCCCGGCCACGGGTACCTCGCTAACGTCAATCCGCTTGTTGTCGGCACGCCTCGATCCTGCGGGTCATCGCGGCGATGACCCGCAAGGGTCGAGGCGCAGCGGGCTGGAGCGGCTGAATGTGAGCGAGGAAACCGGGGTAGTAGCTCGGAGGGTGTTCTTGTGCCAGAGCCTCTGCCGTAGGTGTGTGGCCGAAGCGAGCGGCTCAAATGTCTGGTGTTCAGGCACTCTTCTTTGGTGACTTTCTTCTGTGCCAGCAGAAAAAAGTTACTCGGCCGCCGGGCCGAGACCCGGCGGGCTGCCTCGAAATGAAAAGAACCTTGCCGTACGGGACCGAACGCAATTCAGGCCAGCAGCGACCCGCTGCGCGTCAACCGCTGTGCACCGCCATGCGCGCCATACACCGTCGGCGCCTCCCGTGGCAACAGCACATCGATGGCACGATCGAGCGCCGCCGTGGCCCGCGCCAGACTTTCGCGTTGAGCAGCGACGGTGCCCCCCGCACTGGCCAGGCGCCGGCGCAAGGCCGGGTGCACCGGGCCGCTGCGCGCAGCGCGCGAGAAATGATCGACCGCGTTCGACAACGCCCGATGCAATTCGCTGGCGTGCAAATCGATGGACGACAGGTCTTGCGCACGCAAGGCTTCGCCCAGCGACGACAGACGGCGCTCGACGGCGCTGAGCGTCGCTTCCAGCAACGGGTCGGCGACCTCGGCCACGGGACCCACCACAGCGGGGGCAGGCAAGAGTCTCTGCGACGGCAACAGGTTCATGGGGGCGGGGTTCGGATGCAGCGTCAACTCTTCGCTGCGCTGTTGTTCAACACTTCAGCCGCGTTGGCGATCAGCTTGTCGGCGATCGCTTCGGCGTTGACGGTGAACTCGCCCCGGTCGATGGCGCTTTGGATGCGCTCGACCTT
Source organism: Rhizobacter sp. (assembly GCA_031390425.1). Taxonomy (GTDB): domain Bacteria; phylum Pseudomonadota; class Gammaproteobacteria; order Burkholderiales; family Burkholderiaceae_C; genus PBB1. Next base: position 145 of record JANMTL010000034.1, on the reverse strand, counting down.
GGCCGTGTCGAAATCGCCCGAAGCGCCATCGGCTCCGGACCGCAACGTGGCGGCCGTGCTCGACAGCGCGACCTGTGCGCTGGCTTCGGTCGCTTGGGGCGCGACAGCAGCGACGTCGGCCGCTGTGCGGGGCGTGGCCGGCGTT
>JANMTL010000297.1:0-65569 GCA_031390425.1 Rhizobacter sp. | reverse complement strand
CCCGGTTTTTTCACGAATCTGCTGAAGCAGCAGGCGCCGCAGTACCTGTGGATCGGCTGTGCGGACAGCCGCGTACCGGCCAACGAGCTGGTCGGGCTGCTGCCGGGCGAGCTGTTCGTTCACCGCAACGTCGCCAACGTGGTGGCCCATTCCGATCTGAACTGCCTGTCGGTGGTGCAGTACGCGACCGACATGCTGCGGGTGAGGCACATCATCGTCGTCGGGCATTCGGGTTGCGGCGGCGTCGCGGCGGCGCTGCACAACCGGCGCGTGGGCATCGCCGACAACTGGATCCGCTACGTGCAGGATGTGCGCAACCAGCATCAAGCATGGCTCGACGGCGTCGACGAGGCGCAGCGGGTCGACGCGCTGTGCGAACTCAACGTGATCGAGCAGGCGCGTAATCTGTGTCACACCACGGTGGTTCAGGACGCCTGGGCACGCGGACAGGAACTGGTCGTGCACGGCTGGTTCTACGGCCTGCACAACGGCTTGCTGGAGGACTTGAAGATGACCGTATCGCGGCCCGACCAGGTGCGTGACGCCTACCAGCTGGCGCTGGACGCGGTGCATGCACGCCGCACGCCGGTCGGCGGTGCCGCGCCGACGGGGGCGCTGTGATGCAGGGGGCCGTGTTCCCGCCGGCGCTGACCGATGCGCGCGCGTTCGACATCGCTCAGGCGATGCTCGATGGATTTAATCGCCACTACCGGCTGTTCCGCGAGGCCAGTGCCGCCGCCAAGCGCCGCTTCGAGGAAGCCGACTGGCACGGCCAGCAGCGCGGGCAGCGCGAGCGCATCGAGTACTACGACGCGCGCGTCGACGAAGCCGCCGAACGCCTGCAGACCGAGTTCAAGGCCAGCGAGCTCAGCTCGGAGGTATGGCAGCAGGTCAAGCTGCATTACATCGGGCTGTTGATCAACCACCACCAGCCCGAACTCGCCGAGACCTTCTTCAACTCGGTCACGACCAAAATCTTGCACCGCAGCTACTTCAACAACGATTTCATCTTCGTGCGGCCCGCGGTGTCGACCGAGTACATCGAGAACGTCGAGCCCGCCGCGAAGCCGTCGTACTTCGCCTACTACCCGACCAAGGAGACGCTGCGCGACACCTGGCGGCGCATCGTCGATCACTTCGACTTGCAGCGCCCGTTCGCAGACCTCGACCGCGACATCGACCACGTGCTGGCAGCCGTCGAGCAGCAGTTGGGCGACTACCGGCCGCGCGCCAATTTCCAGATCCAGGTGCTGAACTCGCTGTTCTTTCGCAACAAGGGCGCGTACCTGGTGGGCAAGGTCATCAATGGCTACCGGGAAACGCCGTTTGCGCTGCCGATCCTGCACACGCCGACGGGATCGATCGCGATCGATGCGGTGCTGTTCGGTGAGGAAGAGTTGCTGCTGCTGTTCAGCTTTGCGCGCGCTTATTTCATGGTCGACATGGAGGTGCCGTCTGCCTTTGTGCAATTCCTGCGGTCGATGATGCCGCGCAAGCCGCGCAGCGAGATCTACAGCGCGCTCGGCCTGCAAAAGCAGGGCAAGAATTTGTTCTACCGCGACTTTCTCGCGCACCTGCGGCATTCGTCCGACCAGTTCCGCATCGCACCCGGCATCAAGGGCATGGTGATGCTGGTGTTCGACCTGCCGTCGTTCCCGTATGTGTTCAAGGTCATCAAGGACTACTACCCGCCGCAAAAGGAAACGACGCGCGAAATCATCAAGAGCAAGTACCTGCTGGTCAAGCAACACGACCGCGTGGGCCGCATGGCCGACACGCTGGAGTACAGCAATGTGGCCTTCCCGCGCGCGCGCTTCGACGACGAACTGGTCGATGAGCTGAAGAAGTTCTGCCCCAGCCTGCTCGAAGAAGACGGCGACGATTTGGTCATCCGCCATGTCTACATCGAGCGGCGCATGATCCCGCTGAACATCTACCTTCAAGAAGCCTCGCCCGTACAAATCACGCAGGCGGTGATCGAGTACGGCAATGCGATCAAGGACCTGGTGGCCGCCAACATCTTTCCGGGCGACATGCTGTGGAAAAACTTCGGTGTGATGCGGCATGGCAAGGTGGTGTTCTACGACTACGACGAGATCGAATACATCACCGACTGCCAGTTCCGCCGCGTGCCCGAGCCACGCAACGAAGAGGAGGAAATGTCCGGCGAGGTCTGGTACACCGTCGGTCCGAAAGACGTGTTTCCGGAGACCTTTCGCCCCTTCCTGCTCTGCAACGCCAAGGTGCGCGAGGTGTTCCTGAAGCATCACGCCGACCTGCTCGACGCCGCGTTCTGGCAAGAGCACAAGGAACGCATCCTCGCGGGCCACGTACACGACGTTTTTCCGTACGAGTCGACCAAGCGGTTCGAGCACCAACGCAAGATGCAGTTGCTCGCCGTGGCGAACGCGGGTGCCAGCTGAACGGCCTTGAACTTTTTGGCGAATCGAGATGACCGACAAGAACCCGCTCGTCGTTGTGGGAGAGAAAGTGTCCCGGGTGATGCGTTACTCGCGCGAGGACATCGCTGCGTTCGCCCAACTCAGCGGCGACCGGAACCCGTTGCACACCGACACCTCGATGGCGCAACGCGCGCGCTTCGGCGAAATCATCGCGAGCGGCCAGCACACCAGCGCCATCATGATGGGTTTGCTGGCCACGCATTTCTCGCGCGACGACGATGGCATCAAGCGCGAGATGCTGTGCCTGAACATGAACTTCGCCTTCAAGGGCCCGGTGTTCGCGGACCAGGACATCGTGCTGCAATGGCGGGTTGCCACCGCCGAGTGGAACGACAGGCTGCACGGGTTGCTGGTGCACCTGGACGGCAGCGCGTCGGTCGCCCACGCAAAGCCTGCACTGGTGTCACGCGGAACCATCCTCGTCAAGGACCTGGCGGCATGATCTTGTGATGCACCCGGCCACACCTGGCGGGCATCCAACGGCTCGGGCCGCACCGGTCGATCGGGCCTTGCGCGCCTGGTTGGAGTCCGATGGCTCGCTCAGTCGGCGCCTCGCACAGGCGTTTGGTGGGTTCGAGGTGCAGGTGCTGAAGCAGGGTGCTGCGCCCGCACGGGCCGATGAACTGCGGGCCTTGCGCCGCGCAGGCCGACCCTGCGCGCGGGTGCTTCGCTGCCATGTGCGCGAGGTGATGCTGTGGGGCGATGGGCAGGCGCTGGTGCATGCCCGCACCGTGCTGCCCGCAGTGCAGTCGCTGCTCACCTGGCGCGCCCTGCGCGGCCTGGGCAGCCGACCACTGGCCGACTTGCTGTTCGGTCTGCGGGCCGCTTGCTGCAACCGCCTCGGCAGCGGCCGCATGCCGCCGCTGCGCGCGCGCCGCCTTGGTGAGCGCCTGAAATGGAGCGGCATGCCGCTGTGGTACCGCCGATCGGTTTTCACCCGGCGCGGCGTGCCGCTGCTGATCACCGAATGGTTTGCTCCGGCGGTGTGCGGTCAGGCACCCGGTCCGACCCGGGCCGGTAGAAAAAGTCATTCTCCGCAGGGTCGAACTGCGCGTTAGCAGTCGATCCGGTGGGGTGTGTACGAGCTTCGGTGCGGCCGAGCGGCGATCGGCGCCGGTGTGTTCGGACCTTCCGCTGCGCCGTGTCGACGAGTATGATGCGCACAAGGTTGATACTCAATACACATCATGCGAACCAACATCGTCATCGATCCCGGCCTGCTGGACGCTGCGATGCGCGCTGGTCCATACAAGACCAAGAAAGACGCGGTCGAAGCGGGCTTGAAGTTGCTGGCGCGTCAGGCGGCGTACCGGGAGATCCTGCGCTGGGAGGGCAAGTTGCCGTGGGATGCTGAAGCCGCCACCGCGACGGTGTCGGCCACCGGGGACGAGAGCGCTCGCGCACCTGAGCCCGTGTTGGCGCAAGACAGCGTGGCGTCTGGCGGGCACCGCTCGCCGCGCTGACGCTGTTCATCGGAGCCCCTGTCTGTGGTCGTCGTGGATTCCAGCGTCTGGATCGATTTCTTCAACGGCACGCCCAATCCGGCGCGTGCCGCCTTGCGTCGGCTGCTGGACGATGGTGAGGTGGAGATCGTCGTGCCCGATCTGGTGCTGTTCGTGGTGTTGCGTGGCTTTCGCGGTGAACGGGATTACCGCCAAGCCGAGCGGCTGACGCGGTCGCTGTCGGTCGAAACCAGCGGCGGCGAGGCGCTGTCGCTCGCCGCAGCGGGGCACGACCGCGCACTGCGCGCGTCGGGCTGCACCGTCCGCAGTGGCATCGATGTGTTGATCGCCACCTTCTGCATCGAGCACGATCAGGCGCTGCTGCACCGCGACGCCGATTTCGACGCTTTCGAGCGGTTGCGCGGTTTGCGCGTTTGGCGCCATTGACGTCGAACTGAACGACCGTGACCTGAAGCCATGACGTTGCCCCCGCTCGACACCACGCAACTGCTGGCGATCGCCGCAGCTCTCGGCTGGGCCAGCGGGCTGCGGCTCTACGCGGTCGTGTTCCTGACCGGACTGGCGGGCACGTTGGGCTGGGTCGATCTGCCGACCGGTCTGAAGCTGCTGCAAAGCCCGTTGATGCTCGGGGCCAGCGGCTTCATGCTGTTCATCGAGTTCTTCGTCGACAAGATTCCGGGGCTCGACACCCTGTGGGATGTGATTCACACGCTGGTGCGCATTCCGGCCGGCGCCGCGCTGGCGGCGGCGGTGTTTGGTGCCGACCAACCGAGCTGGGCGCTGGCCGCCGCCTTGATGGGCGGCACGCTGGCCACGACCAGTCACCTCGCCAAGGCCACCACCCGCGCAGCCGTCAACACGTCGCCCGAACCGTTCTCCAACGTCGGCATGTCGCTGCTCGGCGATGCGCTGGTGCCGACCGCGCTGTGGCTGTCGTGGACGCATCCGCTGCTGTTCGCCGCGCTGTTGCTGGTGACTGTGGCGGCGATGGTCGGGCTGATCTGGGTGCTCGGGCGCTTCCTGCGCCAGTTGGCCACGCGCGTCACCGCTTGGGGTCGCCCGGCCGAGCAACCAGGTTGATCGGCATCGCCTGCGACTGCCGTTGCAAAGCGCGGCGCAGCGGCGACGGCGCGGCCCGCAGTCACAATCGCCGCCAGCCGTCACCGCGCCGTCACCCTGGGTCGTCATGAACCTGCCCCCGTCACCCACCGCCTATTCTTACGTCCCCAGCCCGTGCGTCGGTGTCTGCCGCATGAACGACGCGACCGGCTGGTGCGACGGCTGCCTGCGCACCCGAGGGGAGATCGCAGACTGGGGCAAGCTGGTCGACCGCGACAAGCTCATGCTGTGGCGGCGGTTGACGCAGCGCCGCAAAGAAGGGTCTGCGCCGGTTCAATGGCCTGACTCGTGAGCCCACCGCCCGACGAAGATCGATAAAAATTCCACATAGAGAAACCGGTATCACGGGTTTCTACGCAATTCGTCAGGATTCGTTCAGCACCGCGTCAGGACGGGGTCAGAGCCTGTGGTGATCATCCACGGTGGTTCCGTCGAGGGGCGGAGCCGAGATCCCACAGGAGACATCAGACATGGCAACGACAACAGCAAACAACCTCAAGGGCGCGGTGCCCGACAAAGCACCGATGACTCCGACCGAGAAGAAAGTCATCTTCGCTTCGAGTCTCGGAACGGTGTTCGAGTGGTACGACTTCTATTTGTACGGATCACTCGCAGCCATCATCGCCAAGCAGTTCTTCTCCGGCCTCGATGCTGGTGCGGCGTTCATTTTCGCGTTGCTGGCATTTGCCGCCGGCTTCATCGTGCGGCCGTTCGGTGCGCTGGTGTTCGGGCGCCTGGGCGACATGATCGGCCGCAAGTACACCTTCCTGGTCACGATTCTGATCATGGGCCTGTCCACGTTCATCGTCGGCATCCTGCCCAACTTCGCTGCCATCGGCTGGGCGGCGCCGGTCATCCTGATCGGCCTGCGCATGTTGCAAGGCCTGGCGCTCGGCGGTGAATACGGGGGGGCTGCGACCTACGTTGCCGAGCACGCCCCGCAGGGCAAGCGCGGTGCTTACACCTCGTGGATCCAGACCACAGCCACCTTGGGCCTGTTCCTGAGCTTGATGGTGATTCTGGGCACGCGGACCCTGCTGGGCGAGGAAAAATTCGCCGATTGGGGATGGCGCGTTCCGTTCTTGTTGTCGATCATCCTGCTCGGCATCAGCGTGTGGATTCGGCTGAGCATGAACGAGTCGCCGGCCTTCAAGAAGATGAAGGAAGAGGGCAAAACCTCGAAGGCGCCGCTGACCGAATCCTTCGGCGAGTGGAAGAACCTGAAGATCGTGATCATTGCGCTGGTGGGCTTGACTGCCGGCCAAGCCGTGGTCTGGTACACCGGCCAGTTCTATGCGCTGTTCTTCCTGACGCAGGCGCTGAAAGTCGACGGTGCGACCGCCAACATCCTGATCGCGATATCGCTGCTGATCGGCACGCCGTTCTTCCTGGTGTTCGGTTCGCTCTCCGACAAGATCGGCCGCAAGCCGATCATCATGGCTGGCTGCCTGATCGCTGCGCTGACCTACTTCCCGCTGTTCAACGCGTTGACTGCGGCGGCCAACCCCGACCTGGCGAAGGCGCAGAAAGACGTGCCGGTCACGCTGGTGGTCGACCAGGCCCAATGCTCGTTCCAGGGCAGCCCGATCGCGCGTGAGGTGAATTTCCGCACTTCGTGCGACATCGCCAAGCGCACCCTGGCACAGGCCGCCGTCAACTACGAAATCATCGAGGCCCCAGCAGGCACCGTCGCCAGCGTCAAGCTGGGCGGGGTCGAGATCTCGTCGCTGAACGCCACGCTGACCGCAGACGGCAACTCGTTCGAGCCCGAAAGCAAGGCCAAGATCGCCGAGTTCAAGAAGGCCGTCGCCGAAGCCACCAAGGCCGCTGGCTATCCGCCGAAAGCCGATCCGGCCAAGATCAACAAGCCGCTGGTCGTGGCGATCCTGACGCTGCTGGTGATCTACGTGACGATGGTCTACGGCCCGATCGCGGCGATGCTGGTCGAGTTGTTCCCGACCCGCATCCGCTACACCTCCATGAGCCTGCCGTACCACATCGGCAACGGCTGGTTTGGTGGCCTGCTGCCGACCATCGCCTTCGGCATCGTGGCGCAGACCGGCAACATCTACAACGGTCTGTGGTACCCGATCGTCATCGCCGGCGCGACCTTCGTCATCGGCATGCTGTTCGTCAAGGAAACCAAGGACGTGGACATCTACGCCCAGGACTGAGGAGTACCCGACCATGTGGAAACTGGCCGTTGGATTCGCGCTGTTCGCGGCGCTGGCGATCTTCGTGCTGATGAAGGGCGGGGACATCGACATGAGCGGCGAAAAGCACGGCATGGATGCCGCTCATGAGGCACCGGCGAGTGCGTCGGCGCCGGCCACCCCGGCACCGGCTGCGAGCCAGTAAATCCGCTTCGCCTGAACGGCGAAGTTGAAAAGACGAAGCCGACGGATTGCGAGATCCGTCGGCTTTTTCGCGGGCGCCTCACGCGGTCGCGCACTCAGTCTGCGAACACCGCCCGGTGCTGCTCTCGCAGCAGCGCCTTTTGCACCTTGCCCATCGCGTTGCGCGGCAACTGTGCTGCCACCATCACCTGCTTGGGCACCTTGAATCCCGCGATGCGCTGCTTCAGCGCCGCGATGCAGGCCTCGGGATCGATGATGGCCCCGACGCGCGGCACCACCACTGCGATCACCGCTTCGCCGAAGTCGGGATGCGGCACGCCGATCACTGCGCTTTCGTCGATGCCGGGCAACTCGTCGAGGTAGCCCTCGACTTCGGCCGGGTAGACGTTGTAGCCACCGCTGATGATCAGGTCCTTGCTGCGACCGATCAGCGTCAAGCGGCCATGCACGTCGAGCTGGCCGACGTCCCCGGTCTTGAACCAGCCGTCGGCGGTGAACTCTTCTGTCGTCTTCTCGGGCATCCGCCAGTAGCCCTGGAAAATGCCCGGACCGCGCACTTCGACGGCGCCGATTTCGCCTGGCTCAGCGGATGAGTCAGCGTCGTCGCTCACCCGCAGATCGACACCCGGCAAGGCAAAGCCCACCGTGCCCGCGATGCGGCCGAGCTGCGGCGCGTCGGGAGGTGTCGAGTAGGGATTCGAGGTCAGCATCACCGTCTCGCTCATGCCGTAGCGCTCCAGGATGGTGTGGCCGCTGCGCTCGACGAACTGTCGGAAGGTCCCGGCCAGCAACGGTGCCGAGCCGCTGATGAACAGGCGCATGGTTCGGCACGCGTCGGCGTTGAAGGTCGGCTCGGCAAGCAGCCGCACGTACAGCGTCGGCACTCCCATGAACACGGTCGCCTCGGGCAGCCGGGCGGTGACCGCGCGCGCACTGAACTTCGCGAACCACAGCATCTTGCTGCCACTGAGCAATGCACCGTGCGAGGCGACGAACAGGCCGTGCACATGGAACAGCGGCAAGGCGTGGAGCAACACATCGCCGCCTTCGGCCTCGGCGCGCCAGCCCCACAGCGTCTTCAGCACCTGCGCATTGCAGAGCAGGTTGCCGTGGCTGAGCATCGCGCCCTTGCTGTGGCCGGTGGTGCCACTGGTGTAGATGATGCTGGCCACATCGGTGGTCGACCGCTGCACCGGTGTCTGCGTGTCCGGCTGGTTCAGCGCGCGTTGCAGCAGGCTGCCGCTGCGGTTGTCGTCGAGGGTGTAGACGTGGCGGGTGCCAGCGCGAAACGCGATCTTGGAAATCCAGCCGAAGTCTCTTGATGCGCACACCACCACGGCGGGCTCGGCATCGCCGATGAAGTAGCCCAATTCACTCGCTTGATACGCGCCGTTCAGCGGCACGTAGACCAGCCCGGCGCGCAGCACGGCCAGGTACAGGATCAGCGCTTCGACCGACTTGTCGGTCTGCACCAGGACCCTTGAATCCGCTGGAAGCGCAAGCGCCGTCAGCAGGTTGGCGATCATCGCGCTGCTGCGATCGAGGTCACGCCAGGTGTAGAACAGTGGTTCGCCGTCGGCGGTTTCGATGGCGGTTTTGTCGATGTCTTCGGGGAAGGCTTCGCGTAACGCGCAATAGAGGTTGTCGTTCATGTCGGCGCTGAATTTCTGCGTGTTCAAACGCTGTGATTTTCGCGCAGCGAGGCTGACCTGGCTTCGGTAAACCCCGCCGGGTCTCGGCCCGGCTGCCGAGTCACTTTTTCTGCGGGGCCAGAAAAAGTAACCCAAAAGAGGCCCCGAGCACCAGACATTTGAGTGTCACGCTGCGGCTACACGCCTACGGCAGAGTCTCTGGCACGAGAACGGTCACCGGACCCCGGCCACGGGTACCTCGCTAACGTCAATCCGCTTGTTGTCGCAAAGGCTCGACCCTGCGGGTCATCGCTACGACGACCCGCAGGGTCGAGCCGTGTCGAACTTGAGCGGCTGAACGTGAGCGAGGAAACCGACGCGGTAGTTCGGCGTGTGTTCTCGTGCCAGAGCCGTTGACGTAGGCGTGTAGCCGCAGCGTGACACTCAAATGTCTGGTGTTCAGGCACTCTTCTTTGGTGACTTTCTTCTGTGCCAGCAGAAGAAAGTTACTCGGCAGCCGGGCCGAAACCCGGCGCGGTCTCAGCAGGGCAACCAGACAGAAGCAGACGCTCCGTCAGCACCTCAACCACCGCGACAACTCATTGCGCAAATCCGCCATAGCCACCGGCTTGGTCAAGTACCCCACCATGCCAGCGGCCAAACAACTGTCCCTGTCCTGCGGCGTCGCATGCGCCGTCAGCGCGATGATCGGGAAGGTCGGAATGACACCCCGCTGTTGCAGCGAACGCAGTTGACGCGTCGCCTCCAGTCCATCGACGCCGGGCATCTGCAAGTCCATCAGCACCAGCGCCGGCGCCTTTGCCCGGCACGCTTCGACCGCCGTGCCGCCGTCCTCGGCCAGTCGAGTGCGCAGCCCGAGTGCGTCGATCATCTCGCAGACGATGACCTGATTGACCATGTTGTCCTCGACCACCAGCACGTCCGATTCGGGTTTGCTTTCCACCGGCGCGGCCAGACCGGCCAGCGTGCTGAAGCCGGACACGATGCGGTCCGACTGCGGGCCGTGCATGCACAGCAGATCCAGCAGCGCAGCGGGTGTCACCGGCATGAAGATCAACGGCATCTGCGCCAGCCGCGCCGCCGCTTCGAGCATCGGCTCGTTCCAGTCCGGGCGGGCCAGCAGCACGATGTTGGCGTGCGGCAGCAGGCCGCGCAGCGCGGCCAGATCGGTGTCGGGTTCGAGCGCCGACTCGCTCAGCAGCACCAGGTCCGGTGAGTCACCCGCTGCGACAGCACGCGCCATCACGTCGACTGTGCCGCCGACCACTTCGCAGTTCCATCCCAGACGCTGCAGCCGCCGTTGCACCGATTGCGCCGGCAGCGCCCGCGTGTGGACCAGCCAGGCCGATCCCGCAGGCGGCAGCCCCGATGCAGGCTGCTCGCCCGGCTGCACGCGCAGCGGCAGTTCGAGCGCGAAGCTCGATCCGCGGCCGGGCGCAGTGTCGAGCGTCAGCGTGCCGCCGATCGATTGCGCCAGGCCCAGCGCGATCGACAGCCCGAGCCCGGTGCCTCCATGGCGGCGCCCCAGGCTGTCGTCGCCCTGAACGAAGGGCTGGAAGACGCGGGTGGCCACCTCGGCGCTCATGCCGCCGCCGGTGTCGCGCACGACGATGCGTGCCACGCACTGCTCGGCCGACACCGCGTGCAGGTGGGTGACGAGTTCGATGTGGCCTTGCTCGGTGTACTTCACCGCATTCGACAGCAGGTTGGTGACGATCTGCTGAATGCGCTGGCGGTCGCCGATCACGCGGCTGATCGCGCCGACGTGGTCGTAGAGCAGGCTCAGGCCCTGCGTGCGCACGGCCGGCATCACCGCGCGCAGGGACTCGGTGAGGGCGTCGCAGAGGTCGAACGGTTGCTCAGCCGGCGTCAGCGCACCGGCCGACAGACGCGAGAAATCGAGCACGTCGTTGATGATGCCGAGCAGGTTGCGACCGGACTGCAGCGCGAGCTTCAGGTAGCGCTTTTGTTGCGTGCTGGTCGCTTCACGCAGTGCCAGTTCGTTCAGGCCCAGCACGCCGTTCAGCGGGGTGCGGATCTCATGGCTCATGTGGGCGAGGAAGGTCGATTTCGATTCGTTGGCGCGCTCGGCCTGCTCGCGCTGGCGCTGCGCTTCGGCCAGCGCGGTTTCGAGCCGGGCCGTGCGCTCCTCGACCATCGCCTCCAGATGCCGACGCTGCTGGTCGATGTCGCGGCGCACCAGCGTCTGCTCATGGGTGTCGCTGAGCATGCCGGTCAGGCGCATGCGGCCTTGCGCGTCGAACTCGGCGCGGCCACGGGCCCGGAACCACCTGAAGCTGCCGTCGCGGTGGCGCAGTCGATACGCCGACTCCCACGGGCCCGGGGCGACGTGGGTCGAGGCGAGTTGTGCCTTCAGCGCAGCCCGATCTTCCGGATGCACCCAGCTGGAGTACACCTCGCGAGTCGGCGCGGGGGTGCCGCCGGGGTAACCCAGCAAAACGCAGATCCGGTCGCTGATGAAGAAGTCGCCGCACGCGGCGCTGTACTCGAAATGCGCTTCCGAAGACGCCTCCAGCGCGCGGTTAAAGCGCGCCAGCTCAAACGAATCGGCCGTGGAATCCGCCATGGTGCTTGCGTCTCGGAATCGATCAAAAGTCAGGGCGAACCCTAGACCGATGGTGTGCCACCGCTGGGGCTTTTCGCGCAGCGATGTGCAACAACCAGGTAACAAACGCCGCCAGCGATGTCTATTCGCGTGGCGATGTGCGGTTTCACCAGACTTTTAGAATCCGGCGTTTCGCCGCAGTCGCAGTCAGAAAGTACCGCATGTCCTCAGGTGTCCACCGCCCCTCGACGGGTCTGATCCGGATCCGCGGCGCCCGCCAGCACAACCTGAAGAACCTCGACCTCGACATTCGCACCGGCGAGATGACGGTGGTCACCGGGCCCAGCGGATCGGGTAAGTCGAGCCTGGTGTTCGACACGCTGTACGCCGAAGGCCAGCGGCGCTATGTGGAGACCTTCAGCGCCTATGCGCGGCAGTTTCTCGACCGCATGGACCGCCCGGCCGTCGACCGGGTCGACGGCGTACCGCCCGCCATTGCGATCGACCAGACCAACCCGGTGCGCACCTCGCGCTCGACGGTCGGCACGATGACCGAACTGAACGACCACCTGAAGCTGTTGTTCGCGCGCGGTGCCGATTTGTTCGACCGCCACACTGCGCAGCCGGTGCGGCACGACACGCCCGAGACGATCTGCGCGGAGCTGATGGCGCGGACTGTTGAAGGCGACCCGAGGTTGGTGCTGACCTTTCCGGTCGAGTTACCGGCCGCGTCGACGGCGGAAGAGGTCGAGCAGTGGCTCTCCGCCAGCGGCTTCACCCGGGTGCAGGGCGAGCGCGAGGTGACGACGCCGACCGGGCCGCGCAAGGTGTTGGATGTGGTGGCCGATCGCTTCCGCATCCACACCACCGAGAAGATCCGCGTCGTCGAAGCGATCGAGCTGGCGCTGAAGCGCGGCGGCGGACGCGTCAACGTGTATGCGCTGGCGGGCGAAGAAGCCACTCCAGAAATTTGGCGCTTCTCCACCGGCCTGCACTGCCCCGACAGCGACCTGCGCTACACCGATCCGCAGCCGTCGCTCTTCAGTTTCAACTCGGCCATGGGCGCCTGCGAGACCTGCCGTGGCTTCGGCCGCGTCATCGGCGTCGACTACGACCTGGTGATCCCCGACCCCCGCAAGACGCTGCGCTCGGGCGCCATCAAGACCCTGATGACGCCCGCCTGGAAAGACGCTTTCGAGGACCTGCTGAAGTACGCGGGAGAGGCCGGCATCCCGCGTGACACGCCGTGGTCGCAGCTCAACGAAGCGCAGCGCGACTTCGTCATCGGCGGCTCGCCGCAGTGGAAGGGCAACTGGAACAAGCAGTGGTACGGCGTCAAGCGCTTCTTTGAGTATTTGGAGAGCAAGGCCTACAAGATGCACATCCGCGTGCTGCTGTCGAAGTACCGCAGCTACACGCCCTGCGGCAGTTGCGGCGGCGCGCGCTTGAAGACCGAAGCGCTGCTGTGGCGGCTCGGCACGCAGGCCGATGCCGATGCGGTGATGGCGCCGTCGCTGCGCTCTTTACCTGCCGGTGCCGCCTGGTCGCGCGAGCAGCTCGAAGCGCTGCCTGGGCTGACGGTGCATGACCTGATGCTGCTGCCGATAGCCCGCTTGCGGCGATTTTTCGATCGGCTGTTTGCGTTGGACCCCTCCCGCCAAAAGGCCGACGGAGTCAACGCAGCACTGACGCTGCTTCTCGACGAAATCCGCACCCGACTCAGATACCTCTGCGATGTCGGCCTGGGCTACCTGACGCTGGATCGGCAAAGCCGCACGCTCAGCGGCGGCGAGGTGCAGCGCATCAACCTGACCACCGCGCTGGGCACGAGCCTCGTCAACACGATGTTCGTGCTCGACGAGCCCAGCATCGGCCTGCACCCGCGTGACATGAACCGCATCATCGAAGCGATGCACCGGCTGCGCGACGCGGGCAACACGCTGGTGGTGGTCGAACACGACCCGGCGGTGATGCTGGCCGCCGACCGGCTGATCGACATGGGCCCGGGCCCGGGCGAGCGCGGCGGGCAGATCGTCTTCGACGGCACGCCCGAGGCCATCCGCGACGCCGACACGCTGACCGGCGCCTACCTCGGCGGGCGCAAGCACATCGGCAGCGGCTTCACGCGCCTTGTCACGGCCGCGACGCCGAGGCTGATCGTCGAAGGCGCGCGCGACCACAACCTGCGCGACGTGACCGTCGAGTTCCCCTTGCAGCACTTGGTCACCGTCACTGGCGTGTCGGGCTCGGGCAAATCGACCTTGATCCAGGACGTGCTGTACCCCGCGCTGGCGCGCCACTTCGGCAAGGCCAGCGATGCGCCGGGTGCGCACGACCGGCTGCTGGGCGCAGACTGGCTCAGCGAAGCGGTGTTCGTCGACCAGTCGCCGATCGGCAAGACCGCGCGCTCCAATCCGGCCAGCTATGTCGGCGCGTTCGACGAGATCCGCAAGCTGTTCGCCGCGTCGCCGTTGGCGCAGCAGCGCGGCTACGGGCCCGGCATGTTCAGCTTCAACGCGGGCGACGGGCGCTGTGCGACCTGCGGCGGCTCGGGCTTCGAGCATGTCGAGATGCAATTCCTCAGCGACGTGTATCTGCGCTGCCCCGATTGCGACGGTCGGCGCTTTCGACGCGAGCTGCTCGAAGTCAAGATCGATCGGCGCCTGCCCGGCGAAGTGACGCGCGACCTGTCGGTGGCCGACGTGCTTGACCTCACCGTCAGCGAAGCGGTGCAGTTGTTCGCCAGCGACCGCGAAGTGCTGCGCGTGCTTCAGCCGATCGTCGATGTCGGCCTCGAATACGTGAAGCTCGGCCAGCCGGTGCCGACGTTGAGCGGTGGCGAAGCGCAGCGCTTGAAGCTGGCGGCCTTTCTCGCCGAATCAGCGAACCGCGCGACCTCGAGCCGCCAGCCGGTGGCGAAGAAGGGCACGCTGTTCATGTTCGACGAGCCGACCACCGGCCTGCACTTCGACGACATCGCGAAGCTGATGCGCGCGTTCCGCAAGCTGCTGGACGCGGGCCATTCGATCATCGTGATCGAGCACAACCTCGACGTCGTCAACGCGTCGGACTGGCTGATCGATCTGGGCCCGGAAGGCGGCGAGGGCGGCGGGCTGGTCGTGTGCACCGGCACGCCGGCCGATGTGAAGCGGCACCCGACTTCGCACACGGGCAAGGCGCTGGTCGATTACGACCGGGCCATGGGGCTGGGCGGGTTGGCGGTCGAAGAAGGCGTGCCGTTGCAATTGCTGCTGAAGGCGGCGCGCTCCGAGCGGGCCGTTGTTGATGAGTCCCTCCGCATCGAGAACCTGAATGACGATTGCATCCGCATCGTCAATGCGCGCGAGCACAACCTGAAGTCGCTGGACGTGAACATCCCGCGCGGCCGGTTCACCGTCGTCACCGGCGTGTCGGGCTCGGGCAAAAGCACGCTGGCCTTCGACATCCTGTTCAACGAGGGCCAGCGCCGCTACCTCGAAAGCCTGAACGCCTACGCGCGCAGCATCGTGCAGCCGGCCGGGCGGCCCGAGGTCGATGCGGTGTACGGCATCCCGCCGACGGTCGCGATCGAGCAGCGCTTGAGCCGCGGCGGGCGCAAAAGCACGGTCGCGACGACCACCGAGGTGTGGCATTTCCTGCGGCTGCTGTACGTCAAGCTCGGGCTGCAGCATTGCGTGAAGGACGGTGCCGAGGTGCGGCCGCAGTCGGCCGAGAGCATCGCCGCGCAACTGTTGCGAGATCCGAAGTTGGGTGGATATCTGGGCGAGCATGTCGGCCTGCTCGCGCCGCTGGTCGTGGCACGCAAAGGCGTCTACACCGACCTCGCAAAATGGGCGAAGGCCCGCGGCCACACCCACCTGCGCGTCGATGGCGAGTTCCTGCCGGTCGAGCCATGGCCGCGGCTCGACCGCTTCAAGGAACACACACTCGAACTGCCGGTCGCCGACATCCTCATCAGCGCCGACCGCGAGCGCGAGCTGCGCGCCGCGCTGGCAAAGGCGCTCGACATCGGCAAGGGCGTGATGCACCTGCTGACGCCGCTGAACGGCCTGACCGAAGCGATGCGCAACGCGTCGTCCACAGCAGGCATCGGTCGCGTCAAGGTGTTTTCGACCAAACGCGCGTGCCCCACCTGCGGCACCAGCTACCCCGAGCTCGACCCGCGCATGTTCAGCTACAACAGCAAGCACGGCTGGTGCTGCACCTGCGTCGGCACGGGGCTGGCGCTGACGCGCGAACAGCGCAAGGTCTACGACGACTCGGTGCGCGACGACAGCGACAAAGGCCGCGAACAGAGCTTTCCGTCGGAGGAAAGCGAGGCCGAAGGACTCATTGATGAACCGTGTCCCGACTGCGCCGGAACCCGGCTCAACCCGGTGTCGCGCAAGGTCACGTTCGAGGGCCACTCGATCGCGTGGATCGCGCAGTGGTCGGTGGCCGGCGCACGCGAATGGATCGATTCGCTGAAGCTCACCGGCCGTGATGCGGAGATCGCGCGCGACGTGGTCAGCGAGATCCGCGGCCGGCTCGAATTCCTCGAAGAAGTCGGACTCGGCTACCTGACGCTCGACCGCGCGGCGCCGACGCTCAGCGGCGGCGAGGCGCAGCGCATACGGCTGGCTGCGCAGCTCGGCAGCAACCTGCAGGGCGTGTGCTACGTGCTCGACGAGCCGACGATCGGTCTGCACCCGCGCGACAACCAGATTTTGCTGAAGGCGCTGAAGACGCTCAGCGACAAGGGCAACACGCTGGTCGTGGTCGAGCACGACGAGGACACGATCCGCCGCGCCGATCACCTGATCGACATCGGGCCCGGTGCGGGCAGCCGGGGTGGTCGGCTGGTGGCGCAGGGGACGGTCGCCGATCTGGCGAATGCGCCGGATTCGCAGACCGGCCGCTTGCTGGCTCACCCGCTGATCCACCCGCTGCAAAAGCGGCGCGAGGTGTCGGCAGCCGACGCAGCCGGGCCACGCGAGTCCGAGGCCAACCGGCGGCTGACCATCCAAGGCGCGACGCTACACAACCTGCAGCAGGTGACGATCGACGTGCCGCTGAAGCGGCTGGTCGCGATTACCGGTGTCAGCGGCTCGGGCAAATCCACGCTCGCGCGCGATGTGCTGCTGGCGAACCTGCAGTTCATCAACCTGAAGGGTGGCTCGCCGAAGTGGCAAGGCTGCGAGCAGATCGACGGCTGGGGCTACATCGACCGGGTGCTTGAAGTCGACCAGACGCCGATCGGCAAGACCCCGCGCAGCTGCCCGGCCACCTACATCGGTTTCTGGGACACGATCCGCAAGCTGTTTGCCGACACGCTGGAGTCGCGCGCGCGCGGCTACGCACCGAATCGCTTCAGCTTCAACACCGGCGAAGGAAGATGCCCAGCCTGCGAGGGCCAGGGCATGCGCACGATCGAGATGATCTTTCTGCCCGATGTGAAGGTGCCGTGCGAGGCGTGCCACGGTCAGCGCTTCAATCCCGAGACACTGGCGGTGACGTGGCGCGGCAAGAACATCGGCGACGTGCTGAAAATGGAAATCGACGAGGCCGTCGATTTCTTCGCCAGCATGCCCACCATCAGCCACCCGCTGCGCTTGATGAAGGACGTGGGCCTGGGCTACCTGACGCTGGGGCAGCCGTCACCGACATTGAGTGGCGGCGAGGCGCAGCGCCTGAAGCTGGTCACCGAGCTGACCAAGGTGCGCGACGATGTCGGCAAACGCGGCAACAGATCACCACACACCTTGTACGTACTCGACGAGCCGACGGTCGGCCTGCACATGGCCGATGTCGAAAAGCTGATCCGCGTGCTGCACCGGCTGGTCGATGGCGGCCACAGCGTGGTGGTGATCGAGCACGATTTGGACGTGATCGCCGAAGCGGATTGGGTGATCGACCTCGGTCCCGAAGGCGGCACGCACGGTGGCCGCGTGGTGGCCGCCGCGACGCCGGAAGGCTTGGTGACGGTCGCCGCCAGCCACACCGGTGTCGCGCTGCGGCCGGTGCTGGCGCGGAGCGTTGTGTCACGGTAAGATCGCTTGCCTACAGGTAGGACATTCCCCATGAACACCTTGACCATCAAACTGTCGGCCGGATTGGACGCCGCCCTGTCTGCGGCCAGCACGCGGGCCCAGCTCACCAAATCTGAATTGGTGCGCCGCGCGGTGACCGCCTACCTGGTGCCCGGCGGGCCGCAGGACGGCGGCACGCTGCCGCCGTCTGCGCTGGCGCTGGCAGGCGACCTCGTGGGCTGCTTCGGCGGCGGCCCGACCGACTTGTCCAGCCACCCGCGTCACCTCGACGGCTTCGGCGAACGGTGAGCGATGCGGCCACGGTGCTGCTGGACACTGGGCCGTGGGTGGCATTGCACTGCCGTGACGACGCGTTTCACGAATGGTCGCGCGCCCAGTTCGCACAGATCACCGGCCCGCTGCTGACCTGTGAAGCGGTGGTGGCGGAAACCTGCTTTTTGCTGGCGCGTGGCGGTCACGACCCCGCCAAGGCATTGAACCTGATGGCGCGTGGTGTGGTGTGCGTGGGCATGGCGCTGGGCGACGAGATCGCGGCGGTGCAGTCGCTGTTCGAGCGCTACGACAACGTTCCCGCATCGCTGGCCGATGCGTGCCTGGTGCGCATGAGCGAGCTGTACCCGCGCTGCCGCATCTTCACGCTGGATGCCGATTTCCAGGTCTACCGACGGCACGGCCGCAAGGTCATTCCGCTGCTGACGCCGCGCTAGAAAAAAAGGCCACCCGAGGGTGGCCTTTGGCATCGGTCGCCGTGAGCCGTCTGCCGCGATTCAAGCCGCGACAGCCGCCTCCGGCACCGACGACCGAATCAGGTGGTCGAACGCGCTCAGCGCGGCCTTCGCACCCTCGCCGGTGGCGATGATGATCTGCTTGAACGGGGTGGTCGTCACGTCGCCGGCCGCGAAGACGCCGGGCACCGAGGTCTGGCCACGCGCATCGACGACGATCTCCCCGTGGCGCGACAGCTCGAGCGTTCCTTTGAGCCACTCGGAGTTCGGCACCAGACCGATCTGCACGAACACGCCTTCGAGTTCGATGTGGTGCGCCGAACCGCTGGTGCGGTGGGTGTAGCTCAGGCCGTTGACCTTGGCGCCGTCGCCGGTGATCTCGGTCGTCTGCGCTTGCGTGTGGATGGTCACGTTGGCCAGACTCTTCAGCTTGCTGACCAGCACCGCATCTGCGCGAAGCTGCTCGCCGAATTCGATCAGCGTCACCGCGCCGACGATGCCGGCGAGGTCGATCGCTGCCTCGACGCCGGAATTGCCGCCGCCAATCACTGCGACGCGCTTGCCCTTGAACAGCGGGCCGTCGCAGTGCGGGCAGTAGGCCACGCCGTGGTTGCGGTATTCCTGCTCGCCGGGCACATTGATTTCGCGCCAGCGCGCGCCGGTCGACAGGATCACCGTCTTGCTTTTCAACGATCCGCCATTCGCGAGCTTCACCTCGATCAGGCCGGTCGCCGGGTCGGGCAGCATCAGCTTGTCGGCACGCTGCAAATTCATGATCTCGACGCCGTACTGTTTTGCGTGCTGCTCGAGCGCCATCGCAAACTTGGGGCCGTCGGTCTCCAGCACCGAGATGAAATTTTCGATGCCAAGCGTGTCCAGCGTCTGGCCACCGAATCGTTCGGCCATCACGCCGGTGCGGATGCCCTTGCGCGCCGCGTACACCGACGCCGCCGCACCGGCCGGGCCACCACCGACGATCAACACGTCGTACGGCGCTTTGGCGCTCATCTTGATCGCATCGCGGGCCGCCGCGCCGGTGTCGAGCTTGGCGACGATTTCTTCGGCTTCCATGCGGCCCTGGCCGAAATGTTCGCCGTTCAAAAACACCATCGGCACCGCCAACACCTGGCGGTCCTCGACTTCGTTCTGATACAGCCCGCCGTCGATCGTGACGTGCTGGATGCGCGGGTTCAGCACCGCCATCAGGTTCAGCGCCTGGACCACGTCCGGGCAGTTGTGACAACTCAGCGAGACGTAGGTCTCGAAGCGGAAATCGCCCTCGAGGTTCTTGATCTGCTCGATCAGCTCGGCCTCGACCTTCGCCGGGTGTCCACCCACCTGCAGCAGCGCCAGCACCAGCGACGTGAATTCGTGCCCCAGCGGGATCGCGGCAAAACGCACCCGCGGCGCCTCGCCGATGCGGGCCAGCGTGAACGACGGCTTTCGGGCGTCGCTGCCATCGGTCTTCAGGGTGATCTTGTCGCACAGGCCGATGACGTCTTCCAGCAAGCCGCGCATCTCCTGCGAAGCGTCGCTGTCGTCCAGCGAAGCGACGATCTCGAACGGAATCTTCACGCGTTCGAGGTAGGCCTGCAATTGGGCCTTGAGGGTGTCTTCCAACATGGTGTGTGTCCTTGTGCGGTGACGAATGCCTGCGCCTCGATCAAACGCCATTCAGGTCCGCCGCCCGCTTTGTGGGCGCGCGGCGGATGAAAACCACCCGATGAGGTTCACCGGGCGATCACCTGCGACCGGGGTTTCCGATCAGATCTTGCCGACCAGGTCGAGCGACGGGGTCAGCGTCTTGGCGCCTTCGCTCCACTTGGCAGGGCAGACCTCACCCGGGTGCGAGGCCACGTACTGGGCCGCCTTGATCTTGCGCAGCAACTCTTGCGCGTCACGGCCGATGCCCAGATCCAGCACTTCCAGCACCTTGATCTGGCCTTCGGGGTTGATCACGAAGGTGCCGCGCAGCGCGAGGCCGGCTTCTTCGATCATCACGCCGAAATTGCGCGACAGCGTGCCGGTCGGGTCGCCGACCAGCGGGTACTTGACCTTCTTGATCGCCGGTGACGCGTCGGCCCAGCCCTTGTGGGTGAAGTGCGTGTCGGTCGAAATGCCGTAGATCTCGACGCCCAGCTTCTGGAAGTGCGCGTAGTTGTCGGCCAGGTCTTCCAGTTCGGTCGGGCACACGAAGGTGAAGTCGGCCGGGTAGAAAACGAAGGCCGACCATTTGCCCTTGAGTGTGTCTTGCGTGATGTCGAAGAACTTGCCGTTTTGGTAAACGGTGGCGGTGAATGGCTTGATGGTGGTGTTGATCAATGACATGGGAGTCTCCTGTTGCGGTGGGTCGCCGTGAAATGGCCCGCAAATGATAGGTGCGCTGACTGATGTTGTTTATGAATTGAAAAAATCAAAGGGATTTGTTTTGGCTATCGCTCCGGCGTGGTTCAGCCGGTGGCGTCAGAGCCGGTTCAGCCATGCGGCGACCGCCAGCCCGATGTTGCCGAGCGCCGTTTGCCGATGAATGCCTGTGTGTAGAAACCCCATCAAACGGCGAGCCGCAGGCCGCCGACGCGCCTCGGTGAAGCGGTCCAGGATCCGCCGGTTGTCATCGGGCATCTGCGGTTTGACCCGCTCCAGCAACGCGAGGTTGGCGTCGATCCAGCCCTTGAACTGCCCGTCGACCAGCAAGCGGGCCCGTCGCCAGCGACCGGGCAGGCTCAGGTTCGAGCCGCTCAGATTGCCATCGTGTTGCCGGTACCGAACGCTCGGCCACGGGTCGTAGCGCACGCGGCCGCCGCACGCGCTGACCACCAGGTAGGCCAGCCAGTCGGGCGCCACCGCGTCGTCCTGGGAATTCGCTTGCATCAACAACCCTCGAGCCGCGCGGTTGAACACCATCGTGTTGCCGCCGGCAATGCTCTGCACCAGCGCATTCGGGAAGCAGGGTGGCCGAGTGAACAGCGGCGACATCCCGATCGCCTGGTTGTCCTCGTCGGTCAGCAGCGTGCGGGTGCCGTAAAGCGCGGGCACGTCCACCGGCACCGATTGCAACCAGGCCAGCGCCCGCTCCAGCTTGGCCGACTCCCAAATATCGTCCTGGTCGGCCCAGGCAAAGCAGTCGGCATCGATGTCTGCGCGGCAGGTCAGCGACCGGAAGTTGGCCGCAAAACCGGCGCCCGGACCGCGCTGGATGGACAGGCGATCGGCGCCCCACTGCGATCGATAGCCCTCCAGGATCGCCTGGGTGCCATCGGTCGAGCCGTCGTCGGACACCCACACCGTCCACCGAGGGTGCGTCTGGCGGCCGATCGAGTCGAGCTGTTCGGCGAGGTGGCGCTTGCCCTGATAGGTGCACATCAGCACCGCCACGTCGGGCGGCTGGCGCGGCGGGTGCGGGGCTGGTGCGGGTGGTGCAGTCTGCATACGGGGCCCGCAGTATCGCAAAGCGATAATCGGCGGGATGATCAGCAACGACGGGCCTTTGCACGTATACCGACGCACCATTTCGGGCACCGAGCCCACCTCGCTGTCGGTCATCGCAGGCCTGATCGAGCCGGGCAGCGTGGTGCTCGACCTGGGCACCGGCAGTGGCGCTCTCGGCCAGCACCTGCAGTCGCAGCGGGCTTGCGTGGTCGACGGCGTCACCTACAACGACGCCGAAGCCGCGCTGGCCCGACCGCACTACCGCCGCATCGAGGTGGCCGATCTGGACTCGGCGCCGCTGGCCGCGCTGTTCGCAGGCCGGCCCTACGACGCCATCGTCTGCGCCGACGTGCTCGAACACCTGAAGCAGCCCGACCAGGTGCTGCGCGCTTGCCACGCGTTGCTGTCGCCGAACGGTCGGCTGCTGATCTCGGTGCCCAACGTCGCTTACTGCGGGCTGGTGGCCGAGCTGCTGCAAGGTGAGTTCGAGTACCGCCCCGAAGGCCTGCTCGACCGCACGCATCTGCGCTTTTTCACGCGCCGCTCGCTGGCGCGCTTCATCGACACCGCCGGCTGGGCGCTGCAGTCGGTGCAGTCGCTCAGCCGGCCGCTGACCGAATCGGAATTCCGCGTGCCGTTCGACACGCTGCCGCCCGCAGTCGGTCGTTATCTGCTGGCGGTGCCCGAAGCGCTGACCTATCAGTTCGTCGCGGTCGTCGCACCGCCGGACGCGGCGGTGAGCGTACACAGCCTGCCGACGGCGGCCCTCTGTGTCGTCGGCACTTCGGTCGGCACTTCAACCGCCAGTTCAACCGCCAGTTCAACCGGCACTGGCGCCACGCCTCCGGCCGTCAGCCAGGCGCTGTTCTCCGCCGAACTGTTCATCGGGCACCGGGGCGATTACCTCCAGCAAGACAAACTCACCGCCACCGGTGTGATCGGCCAGCCGCGCCAGACCCTGCAGTTCCGCTGGGGCGACGACGTGGCGCCGTGGAGCGCGCTGCGGCTCGATGTGGCCGATCGCCCCGGCTTCCTGCACCTGCACCGCCTCACGGTGAAGGACGCCGACGGCGCCACGGTGTGGCAATGGCGCTGCGGCGTCGACGATTTTTCTTGGGCCGCGACCGCATCGACTCAGCAGGTGCTGCTGCGCGCGCCGTGGCCCGACGGCGCCCCCGCACTGGCGCTGCTGTACGGCGACGACCCGTGGATCGAATTGCCGATCGGGCCGGCCGCGCTGGCGGCGTGGGAGCAACGGCGCGGCGGCTCGCTCGAAGTCGAACTCGGCTGGCCGATGTCGGCCGACTACCTGGCTCTGAAGGATGTGGTCCAACCCCTGCAGGATCGGCTGTCCCGCATCGAGCCGGCGCTGATTCAACAGTCCGAAGCGCGCGATCGACTGGAGCACGAACTCGCCGCCAGCGGCGACTGCGGACACGCCCTGGCCCTGCAGCGAGATGCGCTATCCGCTGCGCTAGAAGGCAGCGAATGTCGGCGGCAGGCACAGCAACAGCGGCTGTCGGCGTTGGCCACCCAGTTGGCCGACAGCGAACTCAAGCTGCTCGACCAGCGTGTTGAACTGCTTGCCCAAAAGAACCTGCTGCTCGACGAAAAGCGGGAGCTGCAGCAGGCGCATCAGACCTTGCGCGGCGAGTTCGATGGCCTGTACGGCTACGTGCAGCGCATCGAGCAGTCGAAATCGTTCCGCCTGACGCGGCCGCTGTCGCGCCTGAAAGGCCGCATCGATCGGCTGCTCGGTCGGCCCAGCCTGCTGCATCCCGCTGCCGGTGCGGCGATGCCCGCCGCACCGACGCCGACCGCCATCACGCCCACCGCGTGGCCGGTCGATGTGATCGTGCCGGTCTACCGCGGCCTGGGTGACACGCAGCGCTGCCTGCAATCGGCGCTGGCCGCCAGCAACGCAACCGCGTTCCGCCTGATCGTCATCAACGACGCCAGCCCGGAACCTGATGTGACGACCTGGCTGCGCGAGCTGGCCGCCCGCGACAGCCGCATCCTGTTGGTCGAGAACGACAGCAACCTCGGCTTCGTCGGCACGGTGAACCGCGGCATGGCACTCAGCGATGCGCACGACGTGGTGCTGCTCAACAGCGACACCGAGGTCGCCAACGACTGGCTCGATCGCCTCAAGCGCGCCGCGTATTCGGACACCCGCGTCGGCACGGTCACACCGTTCTCGAACAACGCGACCATTTGCAGCTACCCGCGCACCTGCGAAGGCAACACCCTGCCCGAGGGCCACGACACCGCGTCGCTGGACGCGCTGTTCGCGCGCACGCTGTCCGGCCAAGTGGTCGATGTGCCCACCGGCGTCGGCTTTTGCATGTACATCCGGCGCGACTGCCTGACGCAGGTGGGGCTGTTCGATGTCGAGCAATTCGGCAAGGGCTACGGCGAAGAAAACGACTTTTGCCAGCGCGCCCAGCAGGCAGGCTGGCGCAACCTGCACGCACTCGACACCTTCGTGCTGCATG
Organism: Rhizobacter sp.; assembly: GCA_031390425.1. GTDB lineage: Bacteria > Pseudomonadota > Gammaproteobacteria > Burkholderiales > Burkholderiaceae_C > PBB1. The sequence continues at coordinate 41,272 of JANMTL010000297.1, read as the reverse complement.
CGGGCGGCGTCAGCTTCGGCGCGCTGAAGCGCCCGCGTGAAATCGCCGCCATGGAAACGCTGCGTCGGCTGCACCCCGACTACGAGCCGCAGGTGCACCGCTTCATTGCGCACGACCCTGCCCGGCAGGCCCGCCACACGATCGACCTGGCGCGCGTGGCGGCTGCCGTCAAACCGGTGGTGCTGCTGGTGATTCACGACCGCGAAGGCGGCACGCTGCGGCATGTGCACGAACTGGCCGACCGCTGGCGCAGCAATGCCGTTTTCTTCGTGCTCAAACCGGCGCGCGGACCGTCGGTCGCACTCAGCCTGCACGGCGCGAACGAAGGCTTTCAACTGTCGTTTCAGCTGCCGTCGGAGTTCCCGGCACTGCTCGAAGCGCTGCGCGCGATCGGCGTGGGCCACATTCATTTCCACCACCTGCTCGGCCACAGCGCCGACGTGCTCGCGCTGCCTGCGCACCTGGGGGTGCGCCACGACTTCACCGCGCACGACTACCACGCGTTCTGCCCGCAGATCAGCCTGACCGGCACCGACAACGCCTATTGCGGCGAACAAGGCGTCGAGCAGTGCCGCACCTGCCTGGTCCGGTCGCCCGCACCGGGTGGTGTGTCGATAGAGCAGTGGCGCGCCAGCCACGGCAACCTGATCGCCGGGGCCCGCCATGTGCTGGTGCCCAGCCGCGATGCGGCGCAGCGCCTGCTGCGTTATGCGCCGACGGCCGATGTGCGCTACGCGCCGCACGACGATCTGCTCGATCGCCTGCCGCACCCGATGCCATCGCCCCGCGCGCTCGGTGCAGCGGCGCCGTTGAAGGTCGTGGTCATCGGCGCGCTCAGCCCGATCAAGGGCGCCGACGTGCTCGAAGACGTCGCCACGCTGGCCGCACAGCAGGCCGCGCCGATCGACTTCCACCTGCTCGGGTTCGCCTACCGCAGCCTGCGCAGCGCGCCGGGCGCCAGGCTCACGGTGCACGGCCCATACGACGAAGCCGATCTTGCCCGCTTGCTCGATCAGCTCCAGCCTGATCTGGCCTGGTTCCCCGCACAGTGGCCCGAGACATACAGCTACACCCTGAGCGCCTGCCTGGAGCGTGGCCTGCCCGTCGTCGCGACCGACCTCGGCGCGTTTGCAGAGCGCCTCAGCGGCCGCGCGTGGAGCTGGATTCGGCCCTGGAACGCCGCCGCAGCGGATGGGCTGGCGTTCTTTCTCGAACTGCGAGAGCGTAATTTCGTCACCGCCGATGGGCCGGCGCCGACGCATCGTTTGCAGGCCGTGACGCACGATTCGCGAATTCGTTCGTGGTCGTATGAACGGGACTATCTGGCCGGCGTCCGTACACCGGATCATGCGGTGGCCCTGAGCCCCGAATTCCTCGCCGCGCACCGGTTGAATCGCTCGCACGGGGTCGACGCGCTGCGCCACGGCATCAAGCAGACCTTGTTCATGACGGTGCTGCGATTGCGATCCGCGCCGGTTTTCAGCCGCCTCGCCCGGGCGATTCCGCTGCGCTGGCAGACGCGGGTTAAGAGCTGGCTTAACGCCTGACGGTCGACGTCGGTCGGGCTGACACGCATGGCAAAGCAGCGACGCAACGCGCCGGAGCCGATTCAGGGCTTGTTCCAGCGCGCGCTGACATTGATGCAGCAGGGGAACAGCGCGCAGGCCGAGCGAGTGCTGAACGACCTGCTGACGCGCGATCCGCAGCATTTCGACGGCCTGCACCTGCTCGGCCTGAGTCATCTGCGACGCAAGGCCTGGGAGCCCGGGCTGGCGCTGCTCGAACGCGCCATCGCGGTCAACGACAGCTTTGCGCCCCTGTACAACAATTGCGGCATCGCCTTGCGCGAGTTGAAGCGTTTCGACGAGGCGCTGGTCCGCTACGACAGCGCGCTGCGGCTTCAACCCGACCATGCGGACGCGTTCAACAACAAAGGCAACGTGCTGCGCGATTTGCAGCGTCATGCCGACGCACTCGCTTGCTACGACCAGTCGTTGGCGCTGAAGTCGACCAACCCGCAGGCCTGCCACAACCGCGGGCTGGTGCTGCGCGAACTGGGGCGCATCGACGAGGCTGTGGCCAGTCACGATCGAGCCCTGGTGCTGAAGCCGGATTACGTCGAAGCGCTGAAAGCACGCGGCCGTGCGCTCGAAGCGTTGCAACGACTCGACGAAGCGAGGTCCAGCCATGCGCGCGCGGTGATGTTGGCGCCCGACGATGCGGAGGCGCTCAGCGACCTGGGCAGCGTGCTCGACGACCTGCATCGTCCCGATGAAGCGCTCGCGTGCTACGACCGGGCATTGGCCCTCGAGCCCCACGCCGTCGCCGTCATGGCCAACCGGGCCGCCGTGTTCGGGCGGCTCGGCCGGCATGACCAGGCAGCGCAAGCGTGCGCGCGTGTGCTCGACCTGAAGCCGGACCATCCCTATGCGCTCGGCAATCTGTTGTTCAGCCGTTTGAATATTTGTGACTGGGTAGAGCATGCGCTATCGATCCAGCAGCTCGAGAGCGCCATCGATCGGGGAGGCAAGGCAGCGGCGCCGTTTTCGGCCGTGGCGCTGTGCGGCGACGCGGCGAGACAGTGGGCCTGCGCACGGGTCTTCGCGGCCGACCAGCATCCTCTCGACGTGCTGCCGGGTGAGTTTGCGCTGCCTCGTCCTGGTCACGATCGCATCCGGCTCGCCTACGTTTCGGCCGATTTCCACGACCACGCAACGGCCCACCTGATGATCGACCTGTTCGAATCGCACGACCGTGAGCAGTTCGAGATCTGGGCCATCTCGCTTGGCCCCGATCGGCCCAGCGAGATGCGCGAGCGCTTGAAGCGATCGTTCGAACACCTCATCGATGCTCGTACGCTGAACGACCGCCAGGTGGCACTGGCGATGCGCGAGCTCGAAATCGACATCGCCGTCGACCTGAAGGGCTTCACGCGCGACAGCCGTCCCGGCATCTTTGCCCATCGCGCGGCGCCGCTGCAGGTCAGCTACCTCGGCTTCCCCGGCACCCTGGGCCACGAAGCCATCGATTACCTGATCGCCGATGCCACCGTGATTCCAGAAGGCCACGATGGCGCCTACAGTGAAAAGGTGGTGCGCCTGCCCGACTCGTACCAGGTCAACGCGCGCAGTCGCGTGGTGGCCGAGCACACGCCCAGCCGCGCTGATTGCGGGCTGCCCGACGTGGGGTTCGTCTTCTGCTGCTTCAATAACAATTACAAGATCGCGCCCGAGATATTCGACATCTGGATGCGTCTGCTGCAGGCGGTGGACGGCAGCGTGTTGTGGTTGCTGGAAGACAACTCGGCGGCGTCACGCAATCTGCGTCGAGAAGCCCGGGCACGTGGTGTGGCGCCGGAGCGGCTGGTCTTCGCCCTGCGCGTGGCGCTGCCCGAGCATCTGGCCCGGCATCGTCAGGCCGACCTGTTTCTCGATACCCTGCCGTGCAACGCGCACACCACTGCCAGCGACGCACTGTGGGCGGGATTGCCGCTGCTGACCTGTGCGGGATCGACCTTCGCCGGGCGCGTGGCGGCCAGCCTGCTGCGGGCCGCCGGGCTGCCCGAACTGATCACCGACAGCCTCGCAGGCTACGAGGCCGCAGCACTCGAACTGGCGACCGATCCGGCGCGTTTGCACGATCTGCGACGCCGCCTCGGTTCGCAATGTCACACGCATCCGCTGTTCGACACCGCGCGGTTCAGGCGGCACCTCGAAAGCGCTTACTTGTCGATGTGGAAACGTCACCTTCAAGGTCTGGCGCCGGCCGCCTTCGACGTGGTGCCGATCGGTGCGGAGGGCGCACTTGCCAGGTGAGCCTCAAGCCCGAAAGAACCGCTCCGACTCGCTCCAGAAATGCCAGGCAGGCGGGCTCTCGATGATCGCCTGCTCCAGTTCGGCGAACACGTCACGAATCAGCGCATCGACTTCGGTGTAGACGCCGAGCTCTCTGAGCCGCAGGACGCGCTTGCCGCTGGCAAGGCAGATGCCGGTCAGGAAGACGCTCACGGGAATCGCCTGTTCCACTGCCAGTCGAAACAGGGCGCGCGGTACGCGAGCCTTCATGCCCAGCAATTCGATGGCCTGGCTGACGGCCACCTGATCGGCCGGCACGTCGACCACAGCGATAACCTGCTCACGCTGGCTCAGCGCACGCAGCGCCGGCCGCAACGAAGCCGACACATCGAGCGTCGGGCGGCCGAGTGCTCGCGCGATACTGGCGGTGCGCTCCACCGCATACAACCGCGAAACCGTGCGCCCGTCGAAATGCGCACCACGCGGCGGTGCCACCATCATGTGCGCGCGCAGCCCGGCTGATGGGGCGTGCCGAAGTGCCCACATGCCGGCGCCCCAGTGAAAGGTGCACAGCACGGCGGGCTGATTGGGTGCCGGCCAGGCGCCATCGACGTGCAGGTGCTTGCGCATCCAGGCATCGCTGCGGGTGCGTTCGAGAAAGTAATCCGCATGGTCGATCAGCGTGACCAATCGGCGATGGGCGAGCCAGGTGTGCGGATCGTCGACCCAGCCGCGAGCTTGGGCTTGGGTCAGCGCGCGTTCGCACGGCCCGCGGTAGAGAAATCGGGTGTGAAAGCAGAGCCAGCGAAAAACGCGAAAGCACCAGCGCCACGGCAGCACCGCTGCCAGCCCGGGCACCAGCACCAGCTCGACGAGATCGCGCGCTTCGGCTCGCAGGCGTTCGACGGCGCCGGGCATCAGCTGTCAGGACCAACGATGCGGCAGGCGCACCAAACCGGGCAGGCGACTCGGCGAGACCAGCTTGAATTCCACGCAACGCAGCCACTCGTCGTAGACAACCAAACCCGGCGTGTCGAACAGGTAGGCACTGACCACGTAGTCGCCCGAGTGCAGTGGCAATTCCGGGAAAGTCAGCGTCGATTGCCAGCGCCCGGATCCCAGGCATGCGGGTGCGATGCCCTCGGTGTGTGTCGCCACGGCGGTGATGCCGACACCGTGCGACTGCTGCAGCATGACGGCGATGCTCGGCTGCTCGTCGGATTCGATCTGCGCGGTGACGGTCACCACCAGATCGCGCGATTGGAGCAGCGGGGGTTCACCGGCGCCGAGGTGCGCCACCTCGACGGACACGAGTTGCGCGACCGAGCCTTCGGCCGCCTGCTTGGCGGGCGCGGGAGGATTGTCGGCCGGAGTCGACAAGCGGCTGAATCCGGTGTCGGACGCATCGACCGTCTCTGCAGTGGTCGGATCGCCCGCACGCACATGAGCCTCGTAGGACGGCAGCACCGCTTCGGTATCGCCGAATGCTTTCACCCTGCCTTTGTCCAGCCACAGCGCCACATCGCACAGGTGTCTGATGTGGTACAGGCTGTGCGAACAAAACAGGATCGTGCAGCCATTTCGACGAAACGTGTCGATGCGTTGCACGCACTTCTTCTGGAAGTTCTGGTCGCCTACGGCGAGTGCTTCGTCGATGATCAGCAAGTCGGGCTCCACGGCCGTGACCAACGCAAACGCCAGCCGCACCGCCATGCCCGACGAGTATGTTTTTACCGGCCGGTCGATGGCCTCGCCCAGCTCCGAAAAATCGAGAATCTCGCGTTCGAGCAGGGCCATCTCAGCGTGCGAAATGCCGATCAGGCTACCGCCGAAGTAAAGGTTTTCGCGGCCGCTGAATTCGGGATGGAATCCGGCGCCCAGCTCAAGGATGGCAGTCACGCGGCCGACTCGCGTCACGCGGCCTTCGGTCGGCTGCAAGGTGCCGACGATCAGCTTCAACAGCGAGCTTTTCCCGGCGCCGTTGTCGCCAATTACACCCATGCACTGCCCGCGATGCACCGTGAAGTCGACATCGCGCAGCGCCCAGTGGCTGCGATGGTTGGAGCGCCCCGTCAGCAGAGCCAGAAATCGATCTTTCGGGGCGTCGTAGAGCTTGTATTCCTTGCCTACGTGCGCCACGCGCAGAACGACGTTCGCCTCGGCATTAGGCACTTCGGTGGACTTCACAGCCAATCCGCCAGTTGATCGCGACTGCGCTTGACGACCGCCTCCAGGAGCAACACGGTCAGGACGATCCAAACGACGGTGACCGCCCAGGTGCTCAACTCGGGCCAATGTCCTGTGAGCAGCACCGACTGATAACCTCCGATCAACGGTGCCATGGGGTTCAGCCACAGTATCCAGCGCCAGTCGGGAGGAAACATCGTGACGGGAAAGAGTACCGGCGATAGATAAATACCCACCGTCAGCATGAATCCGACTACGGCGAGCACGTCGCGCAAGGCAGCCGCCAGCAACGCCAGCAAGTAACCCATCGACCAGCACAGTGCCATCTGCAAAAGCGCGAGCGGCAACAGTGCGACCAGGGCCGGTGTCCACCGATGCATCGGTGAGTACGCCATGGTGACCAAACCAATCAAGGGCCCGAACACGACCGCACTCGCGAGCACCGATCGTGCGGGAAACAAAGCGGGAGGAAGCGGATTTTTCTGGAGCAAGCCGCCCGCGTCAATCAGGCTGCTCATGCTGCGGTTGATGGCGTCGCAAAACGCCATCCACGGCAAGGCGCCGACCACCAAGTACGCCCCGACCGATTCGACCGGAGCATGTTGACCGAGGCGCATCGAAAAGACGATTTCGAACACCAGGTAATAGGCAGCGATCGTCATCAACGGTGGCACGTACAACCACAGTGTGCCTGCGATCGACCCCGCGTTGCGCGCGGAAAGTTCCCGCCGGGTAAGTACCCAAACCAACCCGCGCGCTTGCCACAAAGCCCTGATTTCAGTCCAAAGCATGTATCAGGATGCGCAGGGCGGTGGGCGTCAATCGAAGGTATTTGAGGGGATCAGAAATCGTTGGCAGATCTTCTCATTGCTGGCTGTTTGCAAACGCTTCGATTGCCGCTGCCTCAAACTTGGCGCCGTTGAGCACGCGCTGCGATTCTCTTCCGCGGGCGTCACTCAATAGATTGGCCAAGGTCTCTTTGCGCAATTGATCACGCACTTCTTCAAATGGCTTGACCGTCGCTTCTTGCTTGGCCTCGAGTTTGATGATATGAAAGCCGACTTCTGTTTCTACGATCCCGCTGAGATCACCGGGTTTGGCCAGCGCAAAAACTGCTGCTTCGAACGGGGCGATCATGCGTCCGCGTGGAAAGAAACCCAGGTCTCCGCCTTTCGACGCCGAGGCGTCTTCTGAGTTTGCCTTTGCCAAACTCTCGAAATCGGCGCCCCTTTTCAACTCGGAAAGTAGTTTCTCCGCCTTTGCCCGGGCGTCTGCGGTTTTTGATTTGATCAGAATATGTCGCGCGCTGAGTTGAGCGGGTGTTTCATATTGATTGATGTTGCTTCGATACCGGGCCAACGAAAATTGATCCAACGCGTCGTTGGGCGGGGTGTTTTTCAGATCCAGTTGCGCCATCCGAGCGTCCGACAGGATGCGTTCCTTGGCCAGCCTGATTGCTGCGGCGACTATAGGATCATTGCCCAGTCCGGCAGTTTCAGCTTCCGCCGCCAACGCACGACGGACGTACAAGTTCGACGCCATCTGAACTACATTCTCGGGCTTGTTCAACAGCTTCTTTCGGGACTCCGCGGGAATCCGTTGCGCATCGGCGCTCAAGTCTGAGCTGTCAACGCTGACACCGGGGCCTGAGACCACGACGGCCGGTTCTGCCATGGCCACCGTGTGCGCCATGCAGACGACAAGCAGCGCTGATTTGAGTGAGTTGACAGATAGGTTGAACATGTAAGCAATAGGTTGCGTTGTTTGGTTGAGCCAGTCGCCCAACTGAGTCAAATAGGGCACCGACAATAGAAAAAGGGCGGGGAAACCCCGCCCTTTACAATCGCAGTTTACGCGATTAAGCAGTCACATCAAGGTGCTGGTGTTGGTGCCGCTACAGGAGCCACACGCTCGTACCGATGCTGGAACGACAAACCATAATTACCTGAGACACCCGGGGTGGCATTGCCGTTGAAGGCGCTCATGAATGAAGCGCCGATCACTGCCAAGCCGTTACCTCCGTTACCCGGGGTGGCGATGGTTGCCCAGCCATTCTTAAACGCCAGATCAATATCCTTACGTGCAATCAACGCACCAAGAACCGACGTTCCGGCCGTATTGTTGAAACTCAACACACTGACCTCACCACAAAACGTCAATGGTGCGCCAAGCGCGCCCGGGGAAATCACGAAATCCGTGACGTCGACAGGAACATTCTCTTCCCTATCCTGGTAGGTCGGGTTGATATTCAATACACAGATCTGACCCAAGCCGGTATCCACGCTGGTGTTGCCGCTGAAAAGGTACGTCTGTGCTGCACCGCCCAAGCTAGAAAAGACCCGGGTAAACGTCGTATCCGGAGAAACGATTGCATAGTTCAAACCGACACTGTACCGGCGCGTTGGCGCTGAAAACACCCAATCCGTCTTGGCATTGATCGTGGGTTCAGTCAAATACTCATTGATGAATGAAGTCGCTGCAAGTGATTGCGTGAGTTGCAAAGCCTGCCCTGTCGGCGTGACAGCAGCACCAGCGGGTGCAACCCTGATGTAAGGTGTCGACAAATCAGGAAAATCGAACAACGCCGCCTGGATTGGAGCAGCAATTGCATCACTGCCGACCCCGGCAGAAGACAATGTTCTAAAGCCACCGGCCAAGAGTGGGTCACTGGTACGAGCTGTGGCCGCGGCTGCGCCAATCAGCGCATTCGTTTGTGGGTGCATAACCAAATTGCCGACGCCAGCAGTACCAGCGCTGGTCGTTGCAACGATCGCCGTTGCTGTACCAGTCCAGGTCAATGTTCCTGGAACATTGACGATCGTCCAGTTTGCAAACAAGCCGGTGGATGGCAAAGCCAAACCTTGGAAGGCGGCGTTGGATGGAGTGGTAGTGTTGTCATGAACAGTCGTGTCAACTGCGGTTCTGGCCAACGTAGCGGCTGCCTGGGCTGCAACTACCGAATCGGTGCTGTTACATGGTGCTACACCGCCGACGTGCTTAATGGCCTGGTACAGCGGATTATCGCCAGTGCCGACTGGTGACGACGAAGCCGACGGCGCAAGACCAGTCTGCGCGCTGTAACGCGATTTAGGAATGTCGCCCATGTTAAAAATCTCAACATAGCCTTCATTCGTTTGAAGAGCTTTTTGAGCAGCGGTATAGGTCGACGGCAATCGGTCGGTCACAAAGGACGTGTTTACATTCTTGGGCAAAGTGCATGACTTGTCCGTGGTAGTCAATGCTGCACGACCGTCAGCACCCTTGCTCACGTTGGCAGACCAGACGTCACCAGGCGACAAGAAAACTTGGAAGTCAAAAACATCGTCGGAATTCGCAGCGCCGCGGAAGCGAACCTTCACAGCTTTACCGAAAGTTTTATCGGTATTGACCAAGTTGATCAACGTTGCATTGCCGTTTTGAACGGTAAAATAAGGAACCAACAAAATGTGCCCTGCGCCATCCGCGCTAATAGCCAAATTGACAGCAGTAGAAGCAGTTGGCAAAGCCGGAACTATTGATCCATTGGCATCAATCTGCACGCCAGCGAATGCCGCACCAGACATGACCATCCCACCGATGGCGGTGATACTCAAAGCGAGAATATTTTTTCTCATGAAAACTCCAGATTTAAAAAGTTGATCAGCGCAGCTACTGACGACGTTGATAGCGCTGGGAAATGCTAGCACATGCTTAAAACGGGTTGTTTGGTAGAGTGCCTGGCAAATGCGAAACGTTGCTCAATGGCAACACGTGTCAGTTTATTTCGATATGCAGGCCTCCCATGCGGGTCCATCGTCAAAGCTTCTGAAAAAACCACCAATGGCCATCTTCTAAGAGCCAAGTCTCGTCAACATGGGTCGTAAGTGTATTGCCGAATCCACCACCGAGCAATGGCCTGGCGTCGACACGCACGACAGCCGTGCATTTTTCTGTTTCGCAGGTGACTGAAACCACTTCTGCGGCCAGCAAGTTGACTCTGTTACCGAACTTGGCTTTGTACGAATTAAAGCTGGAGATCGAGCGGAACGACGGTGTGGTGAGGTCGTAAGCTTTTTGAGTGTCGCCGCTCATCAAAGCCACCCAGCGCTGTTTCGCGCGTTCTCGAACGGTGTCTTCCGGCGTGGACGACGTGAAACTGGCGCACCCTCCGACCAACACAACGACTGCGGAAATTAAGGAATAGAACACTGCGCCTCTGGATTTCGGTCGCACACATTGAACCTTGAGCATCATTTTGGAATGAATCTTTCAATCGGTTGTAAATTTCTGATGTCTTGTCCGGCGTCTGCGCAGACGCACTCTTATTTTTAGCGATCACGCAACTCCTCGATGGCTGAGAAGCTCTTCATGCGTTGACGCATTTCCCCACTGACCTCCCTGACGTCCTGATCTGACCGCACTACGCGTGGCGTGATGACCACTAGCAACTCCGTTCGAACCTTGTTCGCGTTGTTGCTCCCGAACAGTGTGCCGAGTACGGGGATGTCTTGCAGCAGCGGTATCCCGCTCTTGCCGTTGGTCGTGTTGTCGCGGATCAATCCGCCCAGCACCAGGGTCTCGCCGGAGCGAATGGCCACTTTGCTGTCGATGCGTCGCTGCAGAAAGGTTCGCTGGCCGGTCGCGCTATCGACCTGCCCTACGTCCGTGACGCCTTGATTGATTTGCATCGTGACGATGTTGCCGGCGTTCACCGACGGCGTGACTGCGAGTGACACGCCCGTATCTTTGTACTGGATCGTAGTCGTTGCGAAGCCGCCCGTCGAGACGGTCTCGCCAGAGCGGATCGGTTGTTGATTGCCAACCGCAATGGCCGCCGTGTGGTTGTCGAGAACCATCAAAGAGGGGCTCGAAATGACCTTGACCAGCGACTTCTCCGCGAGCGCATTCAACACGGCCCGCACATTGCCGAGAGAGTTGCGCAGCGTGTAAGAAAACCCGGCCAACGGGCCGCCGAGGATGCCGCCGCCGCGTGTGCTGAGGACGCCCGTGCCATTGGTGCTGCCAGACGAACTGTCCGTGAACAACCACTGCACGCCGTATTGCAGGTCATCGTTGAGGGTGACTTCGATGATGCTCGCCTCGATCAGGACCTGGGTCGGCGGCACGTCGAGTTTGCGCAGCGTGTCTTCGATTTTCTTGTAGTCGCCGCGGCTTCCATACACCAATATTGCGTTATTGAGGTTGTCCGCAATCAGGCGCGTGCCGAGTCCCAGGGCGACAGCCGTCACCGACTGAGCATTCGACGCCGCAGAACCCGCCTGACGCGACGTGCCCGCATTGATCCCGCCACCGCCTCCTGTACCGCCGCCGCCGGAATACGCAAAGCCGGCACCCAATGGAGCGCCTTGACCCGCGGTGACGGATGACAGTCCGGGCGCTACGCCGGAGCTCGATTCGTTGGAATCAGTCGGGCTGGACTCCGTCCCGAAAATCCCGTTCAACACTTTGGCCAAATGCCGCGCCGAGCCGTTCTGAACGGGGTACACGAAAAGCTGCGATTCGGCACTGTTGGTCGGTTGATCCAGGCGGTCGATCCAGCGACGCATGTCTTCGAGGCGGGCGGCTTTCGGGGTGACGACGATGATGCTGTTGATTCTTTCAATCGGGATCAGGCGCACGCCACCCAGCAGTGTCGGCGTGTCGATCAATGCCGTGGGCGACGTGCCAGGTGTCGTTAGTGGGCTCTGGGCGTTCCCGCTGGCCGCTGGTGGCGTGGCGGACCCGGGAGTGATCATGCGCAGCGTTGATTCGACGTCTCGAATGGAGGCGTACTTCAGCGGAAAGACACCGATCGACATGCCCTTCAGCAAGTCGATGTCGAAGGTCGACACCATTTCAAGCCAACCTTCGACCTGATTTCGGGTGCCGACCAGCACCAGCAGATTGCGCAACGTGTCGACCCGCACCAGCGCTTCGGGCGCAATCATCGGGCGCAGGATCGTCGCCATTTCTGCTGCGCCGATGTTTTCAAGCGGCACGATCACGGTGCCGTAGCCTGGCGGTAAAGGGCCGCCTCCGCCGGCCTGCCGGGGCGTTGAAACGATGCCTTTGAGAGCCTCTGCCCGACCGACGTGGTAGACGCCTCGGGAGTCCCGCGCCATCAGCAACCCGTTGGCCTGCAGTGCGCCTTCAAGGAGGGCCACGGCCTGGTCGGCAGACACGCTTGCTTTGGTTGACAGCGTCACGGTGCCGGTGAGTGGCTTGTGCAGCACGTAGTCGACTTTGAGTATCTGGCCAAGGATCAGATGCGCCACATCGGCGATCGGCGTTTCCTCGAACTTGAATGCGCTTTCAGGGCCTTCCAAGCCAGGCGTCGCCGCCGGGGGCGCGATTACCCGATCGGTGCCGCGAACGGCGACGGACTTGCTAACAGGCGAGTCGTCGAACGCTGCTGCTGGCGGAGCGCCGTCAAGCGTCCGCACGAGCGGTGCGGCCGGAGCAGCTTCGGTCGGCGACGTGGGTGCTGCAGCCTCTTGTGCCATCAACCGGTCTTTTGCGGACAATCCTCCGGTCTCTGCCCCTCGGGTGGCGCAGGAAATCTGGCAAACCACCAAGGCGATGACCGCGAAGACGTGACGTTGAATGAGCATGTTGGCGTGGGTTATTGGGCGATCGGGGGCCTTCCGGCCCGGGCTCGCAACTCGTTGCGACGGCGCAGAAGTTCGCGGGCTTCGTCCTCCATCTTCTGGACAACGGAGAGCTGAGATTGCGATACGTTGGACGCGGGCTGCGATGTCGAACGATTCGGGGCGGCGGTTCCCGCCACTGCGGGTTGCACCGGGCGTGCACGCAGCAACTGAATGACGCGACTCTCATCGTTACGCACGAATTTCACATCGCGTTCGTCGATGGCTTTCAAGGTCCAGTCACCAATCTTCTCATTGATGGAAATGCGCTTCGACACGCCACCGACATTGGCGATGATGCCTCCCATCTCGGTGCCCGAGTAAATGCCCTGTATCAAGACATTACCCAACGGATCGGGGGCGGGCTCGGCCGCAACCGGGGCCACAACGACAGGGGGAGGCGGTCGCCGGCTGGGCGAAAACAACGGCCGTTCCAATATTTCCAGTGCCAGCGTCACGTCGGCCGACTGGCGCTTGGCCAATGCGCGTGGCACCGTCAAAAACTCCGGTTTGATGGCCGTTGGTGGCGTCCACCTCACGTCACGCAGTTGTCCGTCCGGGTCGACCCAGAGCCACGCAAGAACTCCGACCAGCATCAGGCTTAACACGATCAACGCGTGGGAGGTGTAGCGCCTCATGGACGTGCCCGCAACACGGAGAGGCTGAACTGGATCGCCAAACGTTGAGGTGCATCGGCCTTGACGGCGCCGATGGTTTGCACCGTCACGCCGTCGATGATGACCGCGGGTGACAGTTCTGGAATGACCGTCAACGCGCCTTGCAATGCCACCAACTCGCCTTCAAGGCGAACCGCCATCGGTATGCGGTCGAACGCCCGGTCGATCTTTGCGGCAAGCACCTGGCTGCTCATCACCTGAAGTCCCGCTTTCGTGAAGGTATCCCGGACGCGTCGCTGCGCGTCGTTGCCGGCCTGACTCACATCCTGGCTCGCGGGGTAGACGCCAACGGCCAGCGACGAACGCGCCGTCGATTCGGCCTTGTCGAGCTCAGCGCGACTGGATTCGAGACCGGCCAAGCGTGCATGGCGTTGATCGACATCCTGCAAGCGGTCGGTGGCCCAGTCGTGTTTGCCCTTGAGGTAATAAAAGCCGACAGCAAACAACACCATGAACAGCAACATCGTCGGGAGGATCAGCGGAATGCGTTCCGCACGAAAGGCGCCCTTCATGGCGACGACGCTTTCTGCTGCGGCAAGACTGCACCGCTACCAAGCGATGCGGCCCAGTTCGATCCAGCATCCCGAAGCCCCTCTGGGGTCAGTTCGAGTTCGATCGAGAAGCTCTCCTTGTTCGCTCCCAAAGGACGGGTCGCGGCAGAGGGTGCTTTGACGTCACGCAGGCCTGGGTAAGCGCTCAGCTTTTGCATCAGATCGGCGGTGTTGGAGGTCTGGCCGGTGAGCCTGACCGTCGAGCCTTGGATCTGCAATGTGAGCAAGGATGAATCGTCAGGCAGTGCACGCGTCAGCAGTCCCACGATCTCGAGCGCGCGCACGCGATCCGACAGGACTTCATCCATGGCCGTGACCTGGCCGGCGGCTTTCGACAGCGATTCTCGTTTCAGCACCAGTGCAGCGGTTCTCAGACGAAGGGATTCGAACGCGTCGATGGCCTCGATCGCTCGCATCCTCAACTGGGCTGTGGGGGTGAGCGCGATGCCCATCAACAGTCCAAGGGCCAGGAAAAGCAGGCCGCACAGCAGCCAGCGTTGATAGGCCTGCTGGCGAGCCCTCCGACCTTCGCCGAAGCCCTGGATGACTACAGGTGTCGAGCCGCCTGCAAATGCCCACACTTCGGCCCACACCTCGGGATGCTTCTGGCCCGCCAGTCGCCCGTCCAACTGATCCAGGTGTTGCTGAACCTGCTTTCGCGAGGCCAGCACGATGTCGATTTGCAGTTTCCCCGGCGTCAGCGGGACGCAGCGATGGCCCCACACGAGGTCGTCCGATCGGAAGGGGCTCGACGTGACTGCGTCGAGCGCGGCGACTTGCGTGACCTCGGCAGAGGACATGTCCGGAAGCGTGAACTGACGCCTCAGCAGTCGATCTTCGGGGTATTCGATGGCCGTGAGGCCCAGGCTCGGGTTGGCGGCAAACAGTGGCGGCGCGGGCTGCAGCGGTGCATCCCGGCGCCACATCGCGTCCTCGCCGTCGGCGAGCAGCACACGCACCGGCAGGTCGGGCGTCAAACCGTCCAGCATCGGCTCGCGATAGCGCCGGCCGATCATGCTGATGAGCCGCGCCCACAGGCTTTGAGCTTCTGATCGCGGCGAATCAGGCAGGGGCAGCGTCGCGGACATGGTGGTGTGGGGTCAGTTCAGGCGATCGAGGCGTGCGGGTTCGAAATGGCGCTCAACGTTGAAGACGCGCCAGGGCAGGCCGTCGCGCTTGATCGGGGCGATGTCGACGGTTTGAGTCGTCCAGAGTTGCGTGTCGGTCGATGCGGGCACCCGGGCGGAGATGCGATACCGGTTGGTGGAGGCCGTCTCGACGTCGTTGGCATTCAGCATGGTGGTGTCGATGCCGATGCGGCCGGCGTCTCGATCAGAAGCGATTCGGAAGGCTTGTTCCGCCTGGCCGCCAGTCAACAGGGTCAACACCTCTCGGGGTGCGGCGAGGGCGTTGACGCGACCCGACCCGACACCCAACAAATCAACGCTGACCAACCCATTCATTCTAGCGTACAGCGTGTAGTCGATACCCGGAACCTTGAGCCAGTCTTCGACCGATTCAAATCCTCGTACTTGTCCTGACGGATCTTTGGTAGAGCGTATTTCAATGGTCTTTCGAGCCAGCTTCAACGCCTGATCGGAGTCGACGCCACCTTGAACAGAAATCAGTTTCATGAGCAATGCTTCGGACGCATTGTTGATATCGATCAACCCGTTGAGAGGGAGTATTTCAACCCGGATCAGTCGGCCTTGATAAGCAACCTCTTTGTAGGAAAGGCGCGTGATCGGTTCCGGCGAAGCCAGCATTTCTTGCAGAACCACGTGAATGGCCGCCGTTCCGAGAGCCCCCAGAACGACGCTTTGCCGCGACAGGGACACCCGGCGCGTTTCTCCACGCACCCCGTAGAACATGCCGACGACCATGATGCTCAAGGCAGCGACCATCCAGAGCACCGCCACCAGAGCGAAGCCTCGGTGAAGCGGGGTGTTTGTAGGAAGCCGGCTCATCGTCCTCCTCCGATTACAAACGCACTCGATCGATCACCGGCCCCGGGAAGCACGCGGGTGGGTATCACGATCTCGGGCCATTCGACTCCGCGGGTCTGGACGAGAATCTGCAAACGGTCTGGAGGACGGTCGGTTCGACTCCAGTTCGCTGACCACAAGCCCGACGACAGGCGGCTGTCCTGATATCGAACTTCGAAAGAAGTGATTTTCGAAATCAAGGTTCTGAATTCCACCTCGGCCCAGTTCGGGAATGCCGCCGAATCATTACAGGGCTTGAATCGGATCACCAGCGTATTGTCATTGTCGATATTTTCAACAGCGAGCCTGAAATAATACAAACCCCCGGCGCCATACCGTGCGGGCATCACCCCAACCCAGGCGATCGACCGGGCGTCCGCGCTAAACAGTACTTTGCGGTCGGCCGCCGCGGAAGCCGGCTCAGGTTTGCGGATGGATATTCGGCTGAGGGTGGTTCTGATGAAACCTGTGGCAATCCGAAACTCGTCCGTCAGCTCCAGGCGGCGATCCAGACGGACTTCGGTCTGTGCGAAGGTTCGAAACGCCGTACCCAATGCGAGCATCACCACCGACAGCAGCGAAATCACGACCAGGATTTCCACCAGCGTGAATCCGCGGGCGCACGATCTGCTTGACGCGAGTCTCACGCGCCCCATCATGGCGGCCCGTTCGGCTCGATCGGTTGTCGCTCGGGCAGCAAGGTCACCACTTCGAACTGGTGAGGCGTTGATCCGCTGTTCCAGTCGATCGTGATCTGCACCTCGTGCAATTTCGGCGCACTGAGACTGGAGACCTGAGTCGGGTACGGGCTGCTGCGGATGCGCCATCCATAGCTAGCGGACTGGCCGGATTGTTCCCAGCCCACCGACGGCACGGTGTCTCGCAGGCTGAGCAGCGATTCGGCCAACACGGCGGCGCGCTGGTGCTGCTCGCTCTGCTGCAGGTCGCGCACATTGCCGCCGCTGGCCTGGTAAAGCACGCCGAGCGACAGCGCCAGAATCGAAAACGCTACCAGCAGTTCGAGCAAAGAGAAACCGCGCTGCATGCGGCCGTTCATGGCGGCAAGCCGAGCAGCGCAACGCTGCCCGAGAGCCAATCGACGCGGACGCGCGCGCCGTTGCCAGCGGGCCGGACCACATCGACGCTGCCACCGGTCGCGCCGCCCGCGGCAAGGAATCGAATCGATGCCAGCTCACTCGGCGCGAGTTCGACATCGGCAACGACCACGCGAAACTTCAGCGGTGGCGGCAGGGTTCGCGGCGGCGCACCATCGAGGCCGTAGCGGCCGGTGGCCAGATCGACGTTGAAGCTCACGTCGGTGCCTTGCGAGGTGGCTCGGAACCGGGCCTGACGCAAGTCGCTCATCACGGTGCGCAGCGCGTCGCGGTACTGCACCGATTCACGCAGCTTGCCGTACGCGCTGGGTACCAGCGCGATCAGCAGCGCCGCGATGGCGAACACCACCAGCAACTCGATCAGCGTGAAGCCGCGTTCCTGGCGCACAACGGACTCTGGCAATCGCTTGCAGCGCTTACTTCGTGTTGCGCACGTCGGCGCTTTCGCCTTCACCACCGGCGGCGCCGTCGGAGCCGAACGACACGATCTCGATCTGGCTGTCGCCAGTGGCGGTGTATTTGTACGGCTTGCTCCACGGGTCAGACGGGACCGCGCCGCCCTTCAGGTACGGGCCGGCCCAGCCGTTGGCGGTGGCGGGGCGCTTGACGAGCGCATCGAGACCTTCTTCGGTGGTCGGGAAGCGGCCGACGTCGAGCTTGTAGAGCTCGAGCGTCTTTTCCAGGTCGGCAATCTGCACCGCAGCTGTCTTCGATTTCGCGCCGCCCAACTGGCCTAGCACGCGCGGGCCGACGAGGCCGATCAGCAAGGTCAGGATCGCCAGCACCACCAGCAGTTCGATCAAGGTGAAGCCCCGGTGGCTGGGCGTTTCGCGGATGCGTCGTGTCGGGGAAAGCATGGAGAAATCCTTGGTGAAATTCAGCAAGTCGAGGCATCAGACCGCGAGGTCGTTGATGGACAGGATGCCGAGCAGGATCGACACGATGATGGCGCCGATCAACAGGCCCAGCACCACGATCAGCGCGGGCTCGATCAGCGTGAGGCCGCGCTTGATGCCGGTCTCGACATCGCGATTCATGATGTTGGCCAACTCCAGCATCATCGTGCCCATGCGGCCGGTTTCCTCGCCGACGCGCATCAGGTTGATGGCCAACGGCTCGAACACCTGGGTGGCCGACATCGCATCCACCACCCGGGTGCCGCCCTTGACCAGCGGTGTGACGCGCGAGAGTGCGTTCCTGAGCACGATGTTGCTGACGGTCTCGGTCGCGATGTTGAGCGCCGCCACCATCGGAACGCCGTTGCCGAGCAAGGTTCCGAGCGAGCGGGAAAACAGCGTCAGTTCGTACTTGACGAGCAGCGGCCCGACGATCGGCAACCGCAGCACGGACGATTGCCACCACAGCCGCCCGGGGGGCGAGCGCAGCCAGCGTGCGGTCACAAAAATCACCGCGAACAGCAGCAGCGCGCCGATCACACCGTACTCGGAAAACCCGCGCCCCAGGCCCATGACCAGCTGCGTCGGCAGTGGCAGCGCATCGCCCATGTCGACGAACAGCTTCTCGAACTGCGGCACCACAAAGCCCAGCATGCCGATCATCGACAGCACCGCGACGCCGAGCAGGATGGCCGGGTAGATCGACGCCGAAATGACGTTTTCGCGCAGTGCGCGCAGGCGCTCCATGTGCTCGACCAGGCGCTCCATCACGGTCGATATCTGGCCGCTGAGTTCACCCGAGCGGATCATGCTGATGTAGAAATCGCCGAACACTCGGCGTCGATTTTCGAGCGCGCGGCTCAAGGGCTTGCCGCCTTTCACGTCTTCGAGGATGCCTTGCAGCATCTCGGCGACTGTCGGCCGGTGCCCCATCTCGACCAGCACGCGCAGCGCGTTGTCGAGTGCCAGACCGGCGCGCAGCATCACCGACAGCTCGGAGGTGATCGCCAGCACATCGGCGCTGTTGACCGGGCCTTTGCCGGTCGATCCCTTGCCGCGCGCCAGGCCCGGCAAGCTGGCGTCGGCCGCCGCGCCAGCCCTTGACGAAGCATCTATGCGCAGCGGCAGCAACCCGCGCTGGCGCAGCAACTGCATCGCCTGGGCGGGACTGCTGGCGTCGATGTGACCCTCGACCAGCTTGCCGCCCGCATCGGCTGCGCGCCATGAAAAATCAGTCATCCGACTGGTCCTGGGTGACGCGCAACAACTCGTCGAGGCTGGTGACGCCGGCCGCGACCTTCAGCAGGCCGTCTTCGTACAACGTGTGCATGCCGCCGCGGATCGCGATGGTGTTGAGCACGCTGGCATCGACGCCTTCGATGATGGCCTTGCGGATCGGCTCTTCCAGCACCAGCAACTCGTGAATGCCGGTGCGGCCCTGATAGCCCGAGCCCCGGCACTGCTCGCAGCCGACGGCCCGGTACAGCCGCTTCGACGGCGCCGAAAAGCGCGCCAGCCCCGAGCTTTCGATCAGCTCGGCCGACGGCTCGTAGGGCACTTTGCACAGCGTGCACAGCGTGCGCAGCAGTCGCTGCGCCAGCACGCCGTTGACGGCCGAGGTGATCAGGTAGCTCTCGACGCCCATGTCCTGCATCCGCGCCACCGCACCGGCGGCGGTGTTGGTGTGCAGCGTCGACAGCACCAGATGACCGGTGAGTGCCGATTGCACCGCGATCTGCGCGGTTTCTCCGTCGCGCATCTCGCCGATCATGATGATGTCCGGGTCCTGGCGCAGGATGCTGCGCAGCGCACCGGCGAAGGTCAGGCCGATCTGCGGATGCACCTGGATCTGGTTGATCGACGGCAGTTGGTACTCGACCGGGTCTTCGACGGTGATGATCTTCTGCGTCGCCGAGTCGAGCTTCGACAGCGCTGCATACAGCGTCGTCGTCTTGCCCGAGCCGGTGGGCCCTGTGACCAGCAAGATGCCGTGCGGGCGCGCCAGCAGCGCGTTGAAGCGTGCCAGGTTGTCACGCTCGAAGCCCATGTCTTCGAGGCTGAAGCGGATGCTGGCGCGGTCGAGCACGCGCATCACCAGGCTCTCGCCGTGAACGGTGGGTACGGTGGACAAGCGCAGGTCGAGCTCGTGGCCCTTGACCCGCGTCTGGATGCGGCCGTCTTGCGGCAGCCGCCGCTCGGCGATGTCGAGGTGCGCCAGCAGCTTGATGCGCGAGCCGACCGCTGCGCTGTGCTTGAGGCCGATCGTCTCGCCCGCATGGATCACGCCGTCGACCCGGTAGCGCACATGCAGACCGTCTTCGAACGGTTCGAGGTGGATGTCCGACGCGCGCAGGTCGGTGACGCGCCCGATGATCGCGTTGACCAGCCGGATCACCGGCGCCTCGCTGGCCAGGTCCTTCAAATGCTCGACGAAATCGCCGGAGTTCTTCAGGTCGTCGAACTCGTCGCGCGACGCGGTGGCGTTGCTGTCTTCGACCAACTGCGACAGCGCTTTGTCGATCTCGCTGGGCAGCCCGACATGTGCACGGATCGCGAGGCCGGTGGCCAGCCGCAGCGCCTTCAGCACATACGCATCGCCAGGGTCCGCCATGGCCACATCGAGCCGATCGGACTCGCGGCGCAGCGGGTAGACGCTGTTGGCCACCAGGAAGTCCGGCAGCAAGCCCTCGACCTCGGGCGGCACGGCGGGGAACTCGGCAGCCGGGGCGAACGGGATGTTCAGCAATTGCGAGGTCGCCGTCGCGACATCGATCTCGGACACCAGCCCGAGGCCGACCAGCACGCGCTCGATCGTGCCGCCCATCTCGGTCTGCGCCGACAGCGCACGCTCCAGATCGCGGGACTTGAGTTTCCCCTCGCTGACCAGGTATGCACCCAGATCGGACGCGGGGGCGTCAACGGCTGACAGCATGGATGAATTCAGAGTCAAGGAGGTCCTTCTTCAAAAACACAGGACGAAGCCCGCAGTCGATGAGGCGGTCGACGAATCGCCTGTGGCAGTCCGGCGCGGCGATTGATTCCACCGGCGAAAACGGATAGGAAATTATCCGCTCAGTCCGTTGACGGAGACCCCCGGCACTTCAGCTCCGCGAGGGGGCGGGAATCGCGAGGTAGGCGAAGCGCTTGACCTCGCGCCGGCCCATCGTCACAGTGCGCAGCACCGCGCCGCAGACCAGCGCCAGCATCGCGCACAGCATCAAGCCGGTGGCGAGCACTGCCGTCGGCAGTCGAGGCACCAGCCCAGTGTCGACGTAGGTCGCCGCCAAAGGGACGATGAGGACGATCGACAGCAGCGCCAACAGGGCCGCCACGACCGAGAAGAAAGCCAGCGGCCGCTCGCTGATGAACAGCTTCAGGATCGTCATTAAAATGTGACGACCGTCGCGGAAGGTAGACAGCTTGCTGACCGAGCCTTCCGGCCGCGAGCGATACGAGATGGCCACCTCGGCATACGGCATGCGAAGTTCCAAGGCGTGAACGCTCAGTTCGGTTTCGGTTTCGAAGCCCTGGGTGGCGGCTGGAAACGATTTGGCGTAACGCCGAGAGAACAGCCGATAGCCCGACAGCATGTCGGTGAACTGTCCGCCGAAGATCTGGCTCACCGACCGCGTAAGCAACTGGTTGCCCCAGCGGTGACCGAGGCGGTAGGTCTGGGGGTTGAGGCCGTCGTCCTCACGGTAGCCGACGACCATATCGAGCCGATCATGCAGCAGCAGGTCGATGTGCTGGCGGATGTTGGAGACGTCGTAGGTCGCGTCGCCATCGACCATCACGTACACGTCGGCTTCCACATCGGCAAACATGCGACGAACCACGTTGCCTTTGCCGCGCAACTGCACAGGGGTGACGGCAGCGCCTGCCGCCCGCGCCACGGCGGCGGTGTCATCGGTGGACCGGTTGTCGAAGACGTGCAGTGCGGCTTCAGGCAAGGCGCGCTTGAACTCGTCCAGCACCTGCCCGATGGCCAATGCCTCGTTGAAACACGGCAGGATGACGGCGATGGATGTCGGGCTCGGGCGGCTCACCTTACACCGCCTCGGTTTGCCGACGCTGCATGGCAAGGATCGGGAGCAGAACGAGCGGCAACACGAAGTAGGGAAGAAGGTAGCGGTATTCGCCTGCGATCGAGAAGAGGAATATCCCACCCAGTTGAGCGACCATGGGAACGGTGACCAGCAGGGTCGGGAAATCTCGTCGCTTCCAGCCTGAAAGCAGCAACGAGAACATCAGGAAAATTCCAAGCAACGGACTCCACAGAATCCACCGCAGGCTGAAGCTGAGCTTGTGCATCTTCTCCAGGAAAACTGCAGTCCTCGACATATTAAACCAGCGAAATTCGGATTGCGACCGCGTTTTCTTGATAATGTGGGATGCGTACTCAAACGAGGGCATACCGCCTTCAGCCAGTACCGCTACCATGAAAATATTGACACGGCTGGCAAGGAAATCCGGAATATTATGCCAAATATTATAAGAAAAGAATTCTAAAACCAGTTTTCTTTGGTCAGGTCGCTGCATGGACAGAAGATTCGCACCATCCACCTTGTAAACCAGCGGATCCCAGTAGTCGGGATCGTAGTTTTCGACAATCTTCGGCAAGGGATGTTGCTTCGTCAGTAGATCGATTGATTTCTGAGAAACCCGTGGTGACTCCATCCAGAGGTTCATAGGGCGGGGCTGCAAGAAGTTGACCGTTTCAAACAGGGCAAGCGGAAATAGAACGCCGTGTTTTGCCGTGGGGTGCGCTTTAGCGCCGATGAAAACCAGCACAACCCAAACGATGGCGACGACCAGCAGCTTGACGCGATCCCACCGGGGGACGACGAACAGCAGCGCCAGCAGTGCAGCCAGAAAAACAGCGCCGTTAGGACGCGCAAACACGGCGAATGGGAAGGTGATGGCAACCACTGCCAACGATGCAAGACTTGCTCTCCGATGCTTTGCGATGAACCAGAACTCGAAAAGCAAACCTACGGTGCAACTGGCAAAGACCCCATCCGAATAAAGCATGCCGACGAAGTAGATCATGTTCGGAGCGAGGCATATAAATATCAGCCCGAATAGAAATATTTTCTTGAATCCGTGCAGCCAGCACCATGTCAATATTCTCGAGAATACAAGTGCAGCGATCGACATCTGTACCGCGATCGGAATTTCCACCAACCGACCCGGGCTGTACAGCAACTTGACGAAGTAATACCAGAGCGTGGGTTTGCCTGATTGAAAACTGCCGTTGGACTCTATTTCGTAGAGCACCGCAAGGCTGTCTTCCCCGAGAATTCCAGGCCAAAAAACCAACAGCCAGGCACCGTAACTCGCAGCGATGGCCGTCAGCACGAGCAGAAATGCCGACAAGGTTCGCGACGGGCGGCGCCCTGCATCCTCCGCAGGCGCCTTCTTCATGATGAACTCAGCCATTAGAAACTCAGTCTTTGACAATCATTTGCTGTTGACAGAGGCGTAGTGGCTTGTTTTCCTCGGCGGTTTCAAGTGGCGACGCAGCGCCATGGTCGGTTTTTCAATGTACTTCCAAGAGAGTACGGAAAGCAAAATTGCGATCGGTGCGGATGTAAAAAACAAAGCCACGGGCTCTCTCAGCGCCGCCACGGACGCGACCAGAGCTTGCTGCACGGGAAAGCCGAACAGATAGATGCCATAGGACAAATCGCGACCCTTTAAAACGGCAGGCAACCGAATTTCAGTCGATCCGATAAATATCATGATGTAGACCAGTGGCCACGCAGCAATGAATACAAAATTTCGGGTCGGAATCAACAAATAGCTCATCGCCAGGCAAGAAAAAAACAGAATCTTGGAGTACGGCATCGAAAAGTGCCACTGGTAAGCTAGCGCGCCGATCATGAAGTAGTAGATCAAAACCGGCGCTGGCATGTGCAGGCCGGGAGCACTCCAGCCTGTCGTCAGATTCAAGAAGGTCATGGCGATGGAAACTGAAACAACCAGGGCGGTGAAAATTTGCCGACTGAATATAAGTTTCGTGGCAAACAGCAAGGTCAATATTCCGTAGCAGTACAGCTCCAGTTGAAGGGTCCACAGACTTCCGTTGACGGATCGAGGAAAGGGGTTCGATTCGAAAACGCCGGGTAGATCGAACTGGATGAAACCGAAGGCGTTTCCGAGGTATCGCCACGTTGTCCATTGGGTGAGATATTCGCCTAAAGGCAGGGTCGTGAACAGGGCGCCCACCACCAGGATTGAAAGGATGACAGTCACGATCAGCGCGGGAAGCAGGCGCAGTCCTCGATAGGCAAGAAAGTTGAGCAGAGAGTCCGCGCGAGACGCACTGCGCATCACCAGAAAGCCGCTTAGGGCAAAGAAAATAGGCAACCGACTCAAAACGATCGGCTCATACCAAGAACCCGAGAACCGAAGGTATTCGATGCCTTTGGACAGCGGCACACAGTGAAGAGCGAGAACACTGAGCGACAGGACGATGCGCATCGCGCTGAAGCCGGGGCCGATGCCCTTGTTCTCGGCAAATATCGATCCGATGGTTCGATCGAAATATTTCATGATCCGAACGCGAAGGCGCAATGTCAGATCACGAATGACTCGTTGCGACACCGAGCCGAAACTCAGTGGTCGGCGGTTGACCTCCGAATTTCGCTTGCAACCCGGCCGACATCTTCACAACTGGCCGACATCCATGGCGGCCCAGAAAGACTTCCCCTCGGCGCCGACGGGCCCCATCTCGCACTTTCCACACACGGGCATGCTCGCGCGTTCGCGGTTCATGAATCGAATGAAATCCGCGCGCTTCTGACTCGCCAGGATTTCGTTAAACGTGTTGATCAGCAGGTTTCCAAGGTTGCCGGCCTGCGGATGGAGGCAGCAGGGCACGACCGTACCGTCAGCATCGACATAGAGAAGGTTGATTTGTCCGTACCACGGATGGCCTTTGAACTCGCTGGCATCCTGAAGAAACGCGCAGGCTTTCTTCGGCACTTCGATCCGGCGTCCGGTCATGTTCGCGACTGCCTCGGGCAGCGCCATCCACAGGCGGAACTCCGGTGTCCAGCCCTTCGGGATTAACAGGTCTCGCCAGCGCCGACGATTCTCCGGCGGCTCTGCCTCGCACACGTTGCGGGTCACCAGTTGCATCCCCGGTGCCCACCGGTCTCTGAGTGCCCGGGCACGCTCCAGGAATTCGATGAAACGATCCCACCGAGAAGGTGGCCGCAAGCGCTCGTAATCATCGGGAGTGCCGTCGCCATCGCAACTCACCACCAGACGGGTGATCACCTCTCGCTTGATCATCTCCTCGAAATCATCCCAATTGACTTTTTGGGCATTGGTGGACAACTCGACGACCGATACTTTCCATCGCTGGCGCGGGATGCAATCGACAATTTCAGCCAGGTGCTGGTGCAGCAGGGGCTCGCCAAAATTGAAAAGGCGCAAGGTGTGAATGTGATCGACGTCGATATTGCGAAGCGCGCGGTCGAAATCGTCGACGGCAATGCGCTTGATATCCGGAAGCAAGGTCGAGTTCGGGCAGCCGACGCAGCGAAGCTGACAGCCGTGAACGATGTCGAATTGAACCGTATATATGCTGGTGGCCAAAGTCGGTGAACTTGAATTCATGATATTCGGAGTTATTGTCTTCGACGACTCTTTGAAACCGGCCGGGCAATCGGTCTGAAGCTCGCTTCGCATCGGGCCGGTGATTGTCGTTGCTTGCAGATGATGATGTCCCGAAGCAGTCTATGGGCACGGGTGGTTGTTGTGGCGGCCCTTGCCGGCTCGGCTCTCTGGTTCGGATGGGCCCGATTCGGCTCGCACACCAAGCCGTTGCTGCTGGCGCCGATGATCAACGTCTTGGATCCGTGCAACGACATGCTGGAGCCGCCGGCCGGAATAGGCAACTGCAATCGACTTGGCGGATCAGCGGCCCCACTGACCGAAAGCACCCTCTCGGGCCTCGGTCCCCGTATTCGCCCCAACGGTCGATTCGAGTTGGGCTACACCATGCAGTTTCCACTTTTCCGCCTTTTGAAACAGCAAGGCAGCGACTGGGTCGTCGATCTCCCGGTCATCAAGCGCATGGTCGACACTTTGCACGAAGACGACAGGCGGGCGGTCGTCTGCTTCTTTTCGACTCACTTCGGCGTCGACGCGCCCATCGAGCCGGTACTGGCTGGCGACGTCCGCAATCTGGCCGTGTCGCCGGCGGGCCCGATGCGACGAGACCGGTTCTACGAGCATGACATCTACCCGTGTACGTTTGCCACCACCGACGACGACCTGACCCGACGGCGCGTGCAGGTCATCGACGCGGTGGTAGACGAAATATGCCGGCTGCCGCAGCGCGATGGCGACAAGATACGTGGGGTCACCCTGCTCGGTGAGTTGCACCACCCGTTCCCGAACTTCCAGGGCGGCATGGGGTGTCAGGAGAAGTACCTGGTTTCCGATTACAGCGGCGCGTCGACCGCTGGTCTTCGAGCCTTTCTGGTGACTCGCTTCGACAGCGTGGCCTCGCTGAACATCGCGTTGGGGAGCGACTATCCCTCGTTCGCGGCGGTCGACCCGCCCTCGAAGGAGATCCGGACTCAGCCGTTGACGCGCTATACCGAGCACATCGATTCCTATGCTCACGGTACCCTGCCGATATCGGGTTGGCTGTACGCACCGACACAGCAGCCTGCGGCCTTGCGCTGGATTCGCCTCTACCGAAACGGGAATTTCGTGGACCGTGTGCCCGTGAACCTGAGTCGGCAAGACGTGCACGAAGCGCATCCGGAATTCGGAACCGCTGATGTGGGCTGGCGCTTCGATCTGAATTTTCCTGCATTTGCGCGCGGTATTCATCGCCTCGATACCATCCTGGGAGACCAACCCGATCGCTGGGTGCATCTCGGGACGCCGTACGTCTCCGCAATGGAACGCAACCAGGCCACGCCGATCGCCTTGCCCCAAAAGGACCTGCCGCCGACGGTGGCGCCCGGTCAACGTTGCGGTGGTCTGTCGACTTCCCGGTGGACCAGGCGTCGTATTACTTCAATCCGTTGGTACCGCTGTGGCATCAGTTCCGGGCGACTCAGGTCGTGAGCTACCTTCGTTTTTTCGATCAGCGTGTTCGTCGATCCTGTCTGGCCGAGGTCGACACCTACGTCCACCAGATCACGCCGTTCACCAATCCAAGCTGGGACGTCAACAAGTTTGCGGTCGATGCCTCGCTTCAACCACAGGCCGGCATGCGCCTGGGCGTCAGTTTGTATGGCGAGCCGACCTATGGCGCGTCGTTCTTCGACTGGTATGCCCGCTCGAAGCACCAGACCTACGGCATCACCGAGGTTCATCCGCTGCGAGCGATATCGCTCGATGAGGCGCGCGTGATGTTCGAACATCACCGAACCGGCGGGGCGCAGTTCTTGTCGTTTTTTCTCAAGATGCAGAAGTTGCGAGGCGTACCGTCTGGTGCTGCGTACCAGTTTGCCTTTGACCTCGACAACCCGAAGTTCAACTCCGACCGCTTGTACGAAACGGTGAAGGCTTTGGTCAACGAGTAGTCGAACGCGCAAAGCTTGTGCGTGTCTGTGACAGCCCGCAGTGAACGATGAAAAAAACTTTCCAATCCACACGACAGCCCGCCGCTGCTGAGGTTCATGCGCTGCTGGCGCTGCTCAACGCAGGGCAGTGGGCGCAGGCAGAAGTGGCCGCCAGGAAGGGGCTGGCGGCGCATCCGCAAGCCCTGGCGTTGCACAACGTGCTGGGCTCGGCGCTGGCCGGTCAGCGCCGGTGGGCCGAGGCGATCGACAGCTTCAGGCAAGTGGCCGCGATCGCGCCGCAGTCGATGGAGACGCACAGCCAGCTCGGCATGCTGTATTCGCAACTGGGCCGACACGACGAGGCGGTGGCCAGCTATCGCAAGGCGGTGACGCTGAAGCCCGATTTCGCCGAGCTGCACTGCAACCTCGGCATTCTGCTGGGTCGGCTGGGCCGACACGCGGAAGCGGCCGACAGCTATGCGCAGGCGGTGGCGGCCAAGCCGACGCTGGCGATGGCGCACTACAACCGGGGCACCGCCTTGCAGGCATTGGGGCGGCTCGACGACGCGGCGCAGAGCTACCGGCGGGTGCTCGCCTTGCAACCCGACCGTGCCGATGCGCACAGCAACCTCGGTGCGGTGCTGCAGGCCCAGGGGAATCTGAACGCTGCAGTGCAAAGCTATTGCACCGCGCTGGCGATCCAGCCCGACGCGAAGGTGCATTTCAACCTCGGCACGGCGCTGCGCAACCAAGGGCGGCTTGCCGCCGCAGCGGGCAGCTTCGACAGCGCGCTGGCGCTGCAACCGATCTACCCCGACGCGCTGAACAACCTGGGCGAGGTGCTGCGCGACCTGGGCCGGATCGACGACGCGGTGGCGAGTTTCGAGCGCGCGCTGGCACAAGCGCCGGACACCGCCGAGGCCCTTTACAACCTCGCGGTGTTGCGGGTCGACGGCGGCCGACTCGACGAGGCGATCGCGGGTTTCGAGAGATCACGCCTGCGCGACTGGCAAGCGCGGGTGTTGCACTGCCTTTACAAGAGCGAGCGCTACGAGGCGTTCAAGAGCGGCCTGGATCGCCTGTTGACCACGCCTGCTGCGCACGTCTCGCCGCTGCTCGCCACGCTGTCGGCGCACCACGCATTCAATTTCGGTATCGCCGACGAATGCGATTTCTGCCGCGCGCCGCTGGACCTCATGTTCCACGGCCGCATCGAGGCGCTTGCCGCTGCGGGCAGCACGCTGCGCGCGCAGTTGCTGATGGACATCGATTCGGCCGAGATCGCCGCGCGCCAGCAGGGGCGGCTGCACCACGGGGTGCAATCGTCGGGCAATCTGTTCAGGCGCCCGGAGGCGTCGTTTCGTACGCTCGCCGGATTGATCGCCCAGCAAATCGAGCGCTACCGGCAGCTGCACGCCCGTGCCGATGGCCTCTTCATACAGGCTTTTCCGCCGACCACGGAATTCAGCAGCTCGTGGTACGTGAAGATGCAAACCGGGGGGCACCTCACGTCACACATCCACGAAACCGGCTGGCTCAGCGGCGTGGTGTATTTGGCGATCCCGCCGCGTGCCGAGGGCAGCGACGACGGCAGCATCGAATTCAGCACCCACGGTGACGGCTACCCGCAGCGTGGATGCAACTTTCCGGTGCAGCGCGTATCGCCTGCGGTCGGCGACATCGTGTTGTTCCCCTCGTCGCTGTTCCACCGGACCCTGCCGTTCAGCGCCGCCGAAGAACGCATCTGCATCGCGTTCGACATCGGGCCTGCGGTGGGCGCATGACGCGCCTCCGGCGGTCAGCTTCTGGGAGCGGTGGGTGCAGCCGGGGTGATGGACGGCGCGCGGGTGACGCGGGTCTTGCCGCCGGTGGTGACCAGGATCACCGGCTCACCGGCCAGCAGGGTTTCGCTGCCCTTGGCCTGCACGATGGCGCGGCGGTCGCCGTTGCGCATTTGAATCAGGATCTCGACCGCATCTTCCGACGTCGCGTAGCGTTCGACCGAGTTGCCGATCACCGCGCCGGCCACCGCGCCGAGCACGCCGACCACGGCGCCCACCTTGTTGCCGCCAACCTGCGAGCCGGCCACGCCGCCGACGACCGCGCCGGTGACGCCGCCGCCGCCGCTCTGGCTACCGTCGACGGTGACGGCGCGCACCGACAGCACGGTGGCGTCTTGCACCTGTGACAGGCGTTGCGCGTCACCGCGCTGGATGACGTCCGGGCTGGTGGTGGAGCAACCGACCAGAACGGCGACGAGCGCCAGAGTAGCGAGGGTTTTTTTCATGATGGAGCTCCTTGGTCCTGGGCTGACAACGGGCTGATTCACGATCAGGTTGACGCGCAGGAGAAACACTTCGATCCGACCTGCCTGGTGATGTTCCAGCTTCGAGCGGAAAAAAGTGTTGCCGTTCGTTCAGCGATCAGCCGCCCACCACCGCGCTCAGGCGCGCAGCCGACTGTGCCGCGGCACGCTGGCGAGCAAAAACTCCATCTGGTCGGCCAGGATGCGGCGGCCGCGCAGGATCATGTCCTCGTGCAGGCTGGGCACGTAAGGCAGGTACATCAGCGTCATGCGGGCCTCTTCGGGCAGGCGACTGCCCTTGTTGCCGTTGCAGGTTCGGCAGGCGGTGATGCAGTTCATCCAGGTGTCATGGCCGCCGCGCGAGGTCGGGACGATGTGCTCGCGTGTCAGGTCGTCGGCATGAAAATAGCCACCGCAGTAAGCGCACACATGTCGGTCGCGCACGAACAGCTTGGGATTCGACAGGGCGGGGCTTTGCCGCCAGGCGCGGGTCGGGATGGCGCCGCGCACCGCGATGATCGGATGCACCTCGATGCGCGACTGCAGCCCGGTGCGGCGTTGCACGCCGCCGCGCAGCACGTAGAACGCGTCCCCCAGCGTCCAGGCGACACCGTCGCTGGCGTACAGCACGGCAGCCTCCTTGGCCGAAAGCCAGGATTGCGGCCGTCCAGACACATCGAGTTGCAGAACTTCCAAGATCAACACTCCTACCTGCCGAGCGTAACCAATCCACATGACAACGCGGATATTCGCATGCCGCGATGCTTGCCGTCCTTTCACGGGCTTCAATGCCGCTGGCCTGCCACACTGCGCGGGGTTGCCGCTCGGCCGGATTTCGACAATATCCGCACGGCAGTCGATACGAAGCCTTTGTGCAGACTCGGATGAATCGTCACCAGGAAAACGCATGGCCCACTACACGCCCCCGTTGCGCGACATGCATTTCGTGTTGCACGAGTTGCTGAACGTGACCGACACCTTCAAGTCGCTGCCGCCGCACGCCGAGGTGGACGTCGACACCGTCAACGCGGTGCTGGAAGAAGGCGGCAAGTTCGCTCGGGAGGTGATCGCTCCGTTGAATCAGAGCGGTGACATCGAAGGCTTCACGCTCGACCGCGACACGCACGAGGTCACCACGCCCAAGGGGTTCCAAGCGGCGTATGCGCAGTACGTGGAGGGCGGCTGGCCCTCTCTCGGCTGCGATCCGGCCTACGGCGGACAGGGCTTGCCCGTCGCGTTGAACCAGTGCCTGTACGAGATGCTCAACAGCGCCAACCAGGCCTGGACGATGTACCCCGGCCTGACCCACGGCGCTTACGAATGTCTGCACGCGCACGGCACGCCCGAGTTGCAGAAAACCTATCTGCCCAAACTCACCAGCGGCGAATGGAGCGGCACGATGTGCCTGACCGAAGCGCACTGCGGCACCGACCTGGGCTTGCTGCGCACGAAAGCCGAGCCGGATCAAGACGGCAGCCACCGCATCACCGGCAACAAGATCTTCATCAGCGCCGGCGAGCACGACCTGGCCGCCAACATCGTGCACCTGGTGCTGGCGCGGCTGCCCGAAGCGCCCGTCGGCAGCAAGGGCATTTCGCAGTTCGTGGTGCCGAAGTTCCTGGTCGCCGCCGACGGCTCGCCGGGCGCGCGCAACCCGATTTATTGCGGCGCGCTCGAACACAAAATGGGGATTCACGGCAACGCGACCTGCCAGATCAACCTCGACGGTGCGCGTGGCTGGCTGGTCGGGCAGCCGCACAAGGGGCTGAATGCCATGTTCGTGATGATGAACGCGGCGCGGTTGGGGGTCGGCATGCAGTCGCTGGGCCTGACCGAGGTGGCGTACCAGCACGCGGCGGCATATGCGAAAGACCGCCTGCAAATGCGCTCGCTGACCGGCCCGAAAGCGCCCGACAAGCCCGCCGATCCGATCATCGTGCACCCCGATGTGCGCAAGATGCTGCTGACCGCGCGCGCCTACGCCGAAGGCGGCCGGGCCTTGGCGGTGTTCACCGCGCTGCAGCTCGACCTGGAGCTCTCGTCCCCCGACGCGGCGGTGAAACAGGACGCTACGGACATGGTCGCGCTGCTGACGCCGATCGTCAAAGCCTTCCTCACCGACAACGCCTGGATCGCCACCTCGCACTGCCTGCAAGTCTTCGGCGGCCACGGCTATGTGCGCGAATGGGGCATGGAGCAGTTCGTGCGCGATGCGCGGATCAACATGATCTACGAGGGCACCAACACCATCCAGTCGCTCGACCTGCTCGGCCGCAAGGTGCTGCAGGACAACGGCAAAAAGCTGAAGAAATTCGGTGCGCTCGTGCAGCAGTTGATCGAAGACGAAGGCGTCAACGAGGCGATGATCGAGTTCATCAACCCGCTGGCCGACCTGGGCGACAAGGTCACCAAGCTGTCCACCGAACTGGGCATGAAGGCGTTCGGCAACCCCGACGAAGTGGGCGCCGCAGCGGTCGACTATTTGCGCGTGGTCGGACACCTGGTGTTCGCGTACTTCTGGGCGCGCATGGCGAAGGTCGCGCTCGACCACGCTGCCGAAGCCGATCCGTTCTACCGTGCCAAGCTCGCCACCGCGCGCTTCTACTTTGCCAAGTTGCTGCCGGAAACTGCGGGGCTGATCCGCAGCGCGCGCGCCGGTGCCAAGCCGCTGATGGAGATGGACGAATCCTGGTTCTGATGGCGCCCTGACATCACCCGGCGCGGCATTTGCTCCGCGCCTTGAATCGAATCTCAAACACCCGGAGTGCCCATGAAACGTTTCCCCGTCCGCAAGGTCGCCGTGCTCGGTGCCGGTGTCATGGGTGCCCAGATCGCAGCCCACCTCGCCAACGTGCGGGTGCCGGTGGTGCTGTTCGACTTGCCTGCCAAAGAAGGGGCAAAGAACGGCGTCGTCACCAAGGCGGTCGAGGGCCTGAAGAAGCTCAAACCCGCGCCGCTGGGCATCAACGACGACGCGGTGCTGATCGGTCAGGCCAACTACGAGGAACACTTGGAGCAGTTGCGCGACTGCGACCTCATCATCGAGGCGATCGCCGAGCGGATGGACTGGAAGCTGGCGCTCTACGAAAAAATTGCGCCCTTCGTCGCGCCACACGCGATCGTCGCCAGCAACACGTCGGGGCTGAGCATCACGAAGCTCGCTGCGGTGCTGCCCGCAGCGATCCAGCCGCGCTTTTGCGGTATCCACTTCTTCAACCCGCCGCGCTACATGTCGCTGGTCGAGCTGATCCCGACGCCTGCCACGCAGCCCGAAATCCTGGATCAGTTGGAAGCGTTCGTCACCACGGAGCTCGGCAAGGGCGTGGTGCGCGCGAAAGACACGCCGAACTTCATCGCCAACCGCGTCGGCATCGCCGGCATGCTGGCGGTGATGAAAGAAGCCGACCAGTTCGGCCTGACGTACGACGTGGTCGACGACCTGACCGGCAAGAAGCTCGGACGCGCCAGCAGCGGCACCTTCCGCACCGCCGACGTCGTCGGGCTGGACACGATGGCGCATGTCATCAAGACGCTGCAAGACAACTTGGGGCCAGAGCAATCGAACGACCCGTTCTACGGCAGCTACGGCACGCCGCCGGTGCTCAGCGCGCTGATCGCCAAGGGCACGCTGGGCCAAAAGACCGGCGCGGGTTTCTACAAGAAGGTCGGCAAGGACATCCTGCGTTACGACCCAAAAGAGGATCCCTCCACTGGCGAGTACGTGGCGGGCGGCGGCGTGGCGGATGAGGTGATCGCGCGCATTCTGAAAAAGCCCCCGGCCGAGCGCTTGAAGCTGCTGCGCGAATCGAGCAACCCGCAGGCGCAGTTTTTGTGGGCGGTGCTGCGCGACAGCTTCCACTACAACGCGGTGCACCTGGCCGACGTGGCGGTGTGCGCGCGCGACGTCGATTTTGCGATGCGCTGGGGCTTCGGCATGCAGCAGGGCCCGTTCGAGCTGTGGCAGGCGGCGGGCTGGAAGGCCGTCGCGCGCTGGGTGCAAGACGACATCGACGCGGGCAAGGCGCTCTGCGCTGCGCCGTTGCCATCGTGGGTGTTCGCCGGGCCGGTCGCCGAGCGCGAGGGCGTGCATCAGCCCGAAGGCTCGTGGAGCGCCTCCGAGTCGCGCTTCGTCGCCGAGAGTGCGCTGCCGGTGTACGCGCGCCAGCATTTCCGCGAACGCGTGTTCGGCTCGGACGCTGTCGCTGCGCTGCAGTCGGGCACCGAGGTGTTCAAGACCGACGAGATGCGCGTGTGGACGCTCGACGGCGAGGTGCTGATCGTCAGCATCACCTCGAAGCTGCACCTCATCAGCTCGGCCGTCACCGAAGGTCTGGTGCGGGCGGTGGGCATCGCCGAAGAAGGCTACAAGGGCCTGGTGATCTGGTCGCCCGACGATGTGTTCTCGGCCGGTGCCAACCTCGAAGCACTGATGCCGGTCTTCATGAAAAGCGGCGCGAAGGGCATCGCGCCGGAAGAGCAGAAGCTGCAAGACGCGATGCTGCGCGTGCGCTATGCAACGGTGCCGGTGGTGGCCGCGATCCGCGGTCTTGCGCTCGGCGGGGGTTGCGAGCTGGCCGTGCATTGCGCCAAGCGCGTCGCGGCGATGGAGAGCTACGTCGGCTTGGTCGAGGTCGGCGTCGGCCTGATCCCGGGGGCGGGCGGGCTGACCTACATCGCGCGCCGTGCGGCAGAGATGGCGGGAGCGGGCGGAGCGAATGTTCAACCCGCAGCCGACCTGCTGACCTTCCTGAAAGAAGGCTTCGCTGCGGCCGCGATGGCCAAGGTCGGCACCAGCGCGATCGACAGCCGCCAGCTCGGCTACCTGCTCTACAGCGACGTGATCGTGCCGCACAAGGACGAGCTGCTGTTCGTCGCGTCGACGCAGGCGAAGGCACTGTTCGACAGCGGATATCGCCCTCCGGCGAAGACGCTGTTCCCGGTGGCGGGACGCAGCGCCGCCGCGACGATCCAGGGTCAGTTGGTCAACATGCGCGAAGGCGGCTTCATCAGCGCGCACGATTTCCACATCGCGTCGCTGATTGCCGACGTGCTGTGCGGCGGCGATGTCGATGCCGGATCGCTGGTCAGCGAGGGCTATCTGATGGCGTTGGAACGACAGCATTTCTGCGGCTTGCTGGAACACCCGAAAACGCAGGAGCGGATCATGGGCATGCTGAGCACCGGAAAACCGGTTCGGAATTGAAGTGTTTGCCCCTTCCCCCGCTGGGGGAAGGCAGGGATGGGGGCCTCTTCGTACAACGCACAAATGCAACACCAAGCCAGCACCAACGCACGACGCCATGCGATCACGCTGCGCATCGGTATGACCGATGCGGAACGCAGGCTGTGGTCACGTTTGCGCAGCGAGCAACTCGGCGTCAAATTCCGGAGGCAGCATCGGTTTTGGGCGAATGAAGTGTTGTCGCAGACGGATGCGGTGGTCAGTTGCATCGTTGATGTGTTGGTCAGAGGCCCCCACCCCGACCCTCCCCCAGCGGGGGAGGGAGATGAATGTTTGCTTTCCCCAGCGGGGCAGAAAGTCAAGAATCCGCTGCTCGTACCTGACAAGGACGGTCCATGAAGCAACTCCAAGACGCCTACATCGTCGCCGCGACCCGCACGCCGGTCGGCAAGTCCGGGCGCGGCGTGTTCCGCAACACGCGGCCCGACGACCTGCTGGTCGCAGCGATCCACGGGGCGCTGAAGCAGGTGCCGACGCTCGATGCGAAAGCGATCGAGGACGCGGTCATCGGCTGCGCGATGCCGGAGGGCGAGCAGGGATTGAACGTGGCGCGCATCGGCGCGCTGCTGGCTGGGCTGCCGAACAGCGTCGGCGGCGTCACCGTGAACCGCTTCTGCGCGTCGGGGCTGACCGCCATCCAGATGGCAGCCGATCGCATCCGCGTCGGTGAGGCCGAGGTGATGATTGCGGGCGGCGTCGAAAGCATGAGCATGGTGCCGATGAGCGGCAACAAGCCGTCGTTCAACCCGGCTGTTTTCTTGCGCGACGAGAACGTCGGCATCGCCTACGGCATGGGCATGACCGCCGAGCGCGTCGCGCAGCAGTGGAAGGTGACGCGTGAGGCGCAGGACGCGTTCGCGCTGCAGTCGCACCTGTCGGCGCTGAAGGCGATCGCGGCCGGTGAGTTCAGCGACGAAATCACGCCGGTCGAAGTGATCGACCGCTCGCCGAACCTGCAAACCGGCCAGGTCACCCTGAAAACGCAATGGGCCAGCACCGACGAAGGCCCGCGCGCCGACACCACGCTCGACGCACTCGCCAAGCTGCGGCCGGTGTTCTCGGCGAAGGGTTCGGTGACCGCAGGCAACAGCTCGCAGACCAGCGACGGCGCGGCCTGCCTGATCCTCGCCAGCGAACGCGCCATGAAAACCTTCGGGCTGACGCCTCTGGCCCGCTTCGTCAGCTTTGCCAGCCGCGGCGTACCGCCCGAGATCATGGGCATCGGCCCGATCGAGGCCATTCCGGCGGCGCTGCGCTACGCCGGTCTGCAGGCGGCCGACATGGACTGGATCGAGCTGAACGAAGCCTTCGCCGCGCAGGCGCTGGCGGTGCTCGGCACGCTGAACCTCGACCGCACCCGCGTCAATCCGCTGGGTGGTGCGATCGCGCTCGGCCACCCGCTGGGCGCCACCGGCGCGATCCGCGCCGCCACCGTCGTCCACGCGCTGCGCCGCCATCAATTGAAGTACGGGATGGTGACGATGTGCGTCGGCACCGGCCAGGGCGCAGCCGGCATCTTCGAAAGGGTGTGAGCGACGCATGAACATCAAGACCGCCACCTTGAACGGCGTTGCCACGATCGAGATCGCGCGGCCGCAAAAGAAGAACGCGCTGACCGCCGAGATGTATTCGGCGATGGCCGCAGCGCTGCGTGCGGCCGATGTCGATGCGTCGGTGCGCGCGGTGCTGATCGCAGGCCAGCCCGGCGTCTTCACGTCGGGCAACGACATCGACGACTTCATGAACCGCCCGCCCGCGACCCCCGATGCGCCGGTGTTCGACTTCATGCGCGCGCTCGTGTCGTGCAGCAAGCCGGTGGTGGCGGCGGTCACCGGCGCGGCCATCGGCATCGGCACGACGCTGCTGCTGCACTGCGACCTGGTCTATGTGTCCGACGAGGCGCGGCTGGCGATGCCGTTCGCCAGCCTGGGGCTGGTGCCCGAGTTCGCATCCAGCCTGATCTTGCCCGCGCTGGTCGGCCACGCGAAGGCGGCCGAGAAACTGCTGCTCGGCGACCCGTTCACCGCCGAAGAGGCGGTCGAGATGCGCATCGCCAATGCGGTGCTGCCTGCTGGTGAGGTGGTGCGCCACGCGCGCCGCATGGCAGAGCGCTTCAATGCGCTGCCGCCCGGCGCGGTGCGCGAGTCCAAGCGCCTGATGCGTCGGGCCACCCTGCAAAGCGTGCTCGCTGCGATCGAGGTCGAGGCCGAGGTGTTTCGGCAGCGGTTGTCGAGCCCGGAAGCGACCGAGGCCTTCAGCGCCTTTTTCCAGAAGCGCAAGCCGGATTTTTCGACCTTCTGCTGACGCTTGCGCAGCGCGCCTCGTCGGTGGAGATCAATCTCTCGGTACCGCGCGCGGCTGGCCGTCCTTGTCGATCGCCACATAGGTCAGGCTGGCATCGGTCACTTTGACGATGTGCGGATTCGACGGGTTGCGTTCGGCGTAGACCTCGACGTGCACCGTGATCGAGGTGGTGCCGATGCGCTCGATGCGGGCATAAAAGCTCAGCAGATCCCCCACGCTGACCGGCTGCTTGAAGATGAAACGGTTCACCGCCACCGTGGTGATGCGCCCGCGCGCAATGCGCGCTGGCAGCACCGCCCCGGCGATGTCCACTTGCGCCATGATCCAGCCGCCGAACACGCCGCCGCTCATGTTGGTGTCGGCCGGCATCGGCATCACCCGCAGCACCAAGCTCGAATCGGCGGGCAGATCGGCTGGCGCACTGAGGTGCGACCGCTCGGCGCGCGTCGTCGGTGTGCTGGCTCCCGCAGCGGCCGACGCGTCGGGCCCGCGTGTGCTGCCCTGGGCGTCATCGGGGTGGTCGGTGATCTCGGGCATATTGCGTGACCTGCTTTGGTGTGTCGTCGATTGATTCTTTCATGCTGTTCTCATTGTCTTTTTGCCCATGCGCCCCGCGACACTGACCCCACCCGCTCCCGCCGACGCGCCTACCGCCGCGCCGCGCTCCGACTGGTCGGTGTTGAAGAAACTGCTGCCCTACGTGTGGCAGTGGCGGCACCGGGTGGCGCTTGCGCTGGCCTGTCTGATCGCGGCCAAGGTCTGCAACATCGGTGTGCCGCTGGTGTTGAAAGACCTGGTCGACGCGCTGGCGCTGAAACCCGGCGACCCGCGTGCGGTGCTGGTGGTGCCGGTGGCGCTGCTGCTGGCTTACGGCGCCTTGCGCCTGTCGATCACGCTGTTCACCGAGTTGCGCGAATTTTTGTTCTACCCGGTGGCCGCGCGCATCGCCCGGCGGGTCGGGCTCGAAACCTTCGACCACCTGCTGTCGTTGAGCCTGCGCTTTCATCTGGAGCGGCAGACCGGCGGCGTCTCGCGCGACATCGACCGCGGTTCGCGCTCGATCCAGTCGCTGCTCAACTACCTGATCTACAACATCGTTCCGACGCTGGTCGAAATCACCCTCGTGATCGCCCTGCTGACCGCCAAGTTCGACGGCTGGTTCGCGGTTATTACTTTCAGCGCTTTGTTGCTGTACATCGTGTTCACGGTCACGGTGACCGAGTGGCGCACCGCCTTCCGCCGTGCGATGAACGAGCAGGACTCGAAGGCCAGCACCAAGGCGGTCGACGCGCTGATCAACTACGAAACCGTCAAATACTTCAGCAACGAAGCGTTCGAGCAGGCGCGCTACGACGAGAACCTGCAGCGGCTGGAGCGCGCGTCGATCAAGTCGCAGACCTCGCTGTCGGTGCTGAACCTGGGCCAGAGCCTGATCATCGCCACGGCGGTCACGCTGCTGGTGTGGCGGGCCACGGAAGGCGTGGTGGCCGCAACGATGACGCTGGGCGATCTGGTGCTGGTCAACGCGCTGATGATCCAGCTCTACATCCCGCTGAATTTCCTCGGCGTGATCTACCGCGAGATCAAGCAGTCGATG
Source organism: Rhizobacter sp. (assembly GCA_031390425.1). Taxonomy (GTDB): domain Bacteria; phylum Pseudomonadota; class Gammaproteobacteria; order Burkholderiales; family Burkholderiaceae_C; genus PBB1. The sequence continues at coordinate 2,460 of JANMTL010000297.1, read as the reverse complement.
ATCGACATGGAGAAGATGTTCGCGCTGCTGGGCCAGAACCGCGAAGTGGCCGATGCGCCGGGCGCGCAGCCGTTGGTGATCGAGGCCGCAGCAGGCGCCGAGGTGCGCTTTCGCAATGTGCGCTTCGGCTACGACCCCGATCGAGTCATCCTGCACGACATCAGCTTCGACATCCCCGCAGGCAAGACGGTGGCGGTGGTCGGCCCGTCGGGCTCGGGCAAGAGCACGCTGGCGCGGCTGATGTTCCGCTTCTACGACGTGTCGGCGGGCCGCATCGAAATCGCCGGCCAGGACATCCGCGCCGTCACCCAGCACAGCCTGCGCCAGGCGATCGGCATCGTGCCGCAGGACACGGTGCTGTTCAACGACACCGTCGAATACAACATCGCCTACGGCCGCACCGGCGCGCCGCGCGCCGAGGTCGAAGCGGCGGCGCAGGCAGCGCACGTACATGCGTTCATCAGCTCGACGCCGAAGGGCTACGACACGATGGTCGGCGAGCGCGGGTTGAAGCTCTCGGGCGGCGAGAAGCAGCGGGTGGCGATCGCCCGCACGCTGCTCAAAGACCCGCCGATCCTGATCTTCGACGAGGCGACCTCGGCGCTCGATTCGGCGAACGAGCGCGCGATCCAGGCCGAGTTGCAAGGCGTCGCACGCAACAAGACGGCGCTGGTGATTGCGCACCGGCTGTCCACCGTGGTCGATGCCCACCAGATCCTGGTGATGGAGCACGGCCGCATCCTCGAGCGCGGCTCGCACGCCGAACTTCTGGCGCTGAACGCACGCTATGCGCAGATGTGGCGCCTGCAGCAAAGCCGCAGCGAGAGCCCGCTGTCGCCGAACGGGGCGGACATCCCTTGGGATGTCGATGCGCCGACCGCACCGAGTTGAGCCGCCGACCGCATCGGTGGCACGAAGGTTGTGCGCGGTCGGCGGGCCCGCCCACCTGCGGCGAACTGCGCCGATATGCGTAGTCGGCTGACTATGCAAACCGAGCTGCTTGTGTTGACAGGCGTCGGACCTATGTGGAATCAACATTCATCGGGAGCTGTCATGAAAAGAATCGTCATTGCTTTTGCTGCCCTGCTGTCCCTGGGCGTTGCCCAAGCCGACACCCTGTCGAAGATCAAGGAAAGCGGCGCTGTCACGATGGGCGTGCGCGAGTCGTCCGGCGCCCTCAGCTACACGCTCGGTGACGGCAAGTACGTGGGCTACCACGTCGAGATCTGCACCCAGGTGCTGGCGGATGTCCAAAAGCAGTTGGGCCTCGCCAAGATGGAAATCAAGTACCAGCCGGTCACGTCGCAAAACCGCATTCCGCTGGTGCAAAACGGCACCGTCGACATCGAATGCGGATCGACCACCAACAACGCCACGCGCCAGAAAGACGTGGCGTTCGCCGTCACCACCTTTGTCGAAGAGGTGCGCATCGCGGTCAAGGCCAACTCGGGCATCACCTCGATCGCCCAGTTGAACGGCAAGAAAGTCGCCACCACCACCGGCACCACTTCGGTCCAGACGCTGCGCAAGAACGAGCGCGCCACCGGCGTCAACTTCGAAGAGGTCTACGGCAAGGACCACGCCGACAGCTTCCTGCTGATGGAGTCGGGCCGTGCCGATGCTTTCGTGATGGACGGCGCGATCCTGGCGGGCAACATCGCCAAGTCGAAGAATCCGGCCGACTTCAAGATCGTCGGCGAGGTGCTGTCGGTCGAACCGATCGCCATCATGGTCCGCAAGGACGACCCGGCGTTCAAGAAGATGGTCGACGACAGCATCAAGGGGCTGATGAAATCGGGCGACATCGGCAAGATCTGGGACAAGTGGTTCCTGCAGCCGATCCCGCCGACCAACACCCGCGTCGGTCTGGCGGTCAGCGAATCGACGAAGGCCGCCTGGGCCGCCCCGAACGACAAGCCGATGGAAGACTACGCCAAGAATTGATCCAGCCCACCTGGTCCACACACCGCTGACCAGCACAGGGAGCGAGCCTTGGCAAGCAACTGGGATTGGCAGGTGTTCTGCAAAAGCACGCTCGACGCAGAGGTCCGGCCGAGTTGCTTCGGCCCCAGCGGCGACATCACTTACCTCGACTGGCTGCTGTCGGCCTGGGGCTGGACGCTGTCGGTGGCCTTGCTGGCGCTGGTGGTGGCGCTCACCGTCGGGTCGCTGATGGGCATTCTGCGCACCGCGCCGAACAAGTACCTGGTGTTCATCGGCAACGCCTGGACCGAGTTGTTCCGCAACATTCCGCTGCTGGTGCAAATCTTTCTGTGGTACTTCGTGGTGCCGGAGTTAATCCCGCCGCTGAAACAGGTGCCGAGCTTCGTGTTGGTGGTGTTGGCACTCGGCTTCTTCACCTCGGCGCGGGTCGCCGAACAGGTCAAGGCGGGCATCCAGGCGTTGCCCCAAGGTCAGCGCTACGCCGGTCTGGCGATGGGGCTGACCTTGCCGCAGACC
>JANMTL010000272.1:0-1773 GCA_031390425.1 Rhizobacter sp. | reverse complement strand
CACAAGGCGGCGAGTTCATCGGCGAGGGCCGGCGTGGCGCCGGCGATGCCGATGCGGCGCGTCGCGTCGGCAAACGCCGCCGCCAGCTGGCGACCGTTCGGCTCCTGCTTGGGCAGTGCGTGCTGCACCGTCGCGTCGAGGCTGCCGACGACGCGGTTCCAGACCATCGTCGGCGCTTCGACCGTGGCCACGGCGTCCAGGTCGATCAGCGCGCTGACGGCAGCCGGCGCCCCGGCCGCTTCGGTCAACGGCGCGGCGTCGTCGAGTGGCGCCGGCGAGGTCAGGTCCTCGCCTTCGTCCGCGACATCGGTTTCCCAACTCGCCACCAGTTGGCGCAATCGCTGCTGCAGCCGGTTCGCGTCGCCGGCGCTGCCGTCGAGCACGCGCTGCAGGCTGTCCTTCTTGCGCGCCGCCGTCCACTGCTTGGAACGCCGCTCGACGCCGCGCACGATGCGGTCGATCAGCCCGGCCAGCTGTTTGCCGCTGTCGTCCGGCCGGTCGAGTGCGCGTTCGGCCTGTTCCCATGCCCCCGAGACCATCGCCTCCTGGAGGGTTGCTGCAACCTCGGCGTCGAAGCCGCGCGCCGCCAGCCGTTCGACGATGCGCAGCGCCCGCGGCGGCAATGCCGCTGGCGCGTCGCCGCCCTGCTCCAACTGGTAGGCACGGGCGTAGTTGTCGGGCGTCGGTTCGAGCTTCTCGACCAGCAAGCGGCGCAGGGCCGCCTTGGCCAGCGTCGCCGGCGCCTGTTCGGGCACCTTGGCCGTCGGTCGTGCGCTGCCGCTGCCGGCGGCGTTTCCTTGCATCGCCGCCATCACGGAATCGGGTTGATGCGCACCGCCCGCGCGTCGCCACTGAGCAGCGCATCGCTCGCGTCGCCCATCTCCTCGGCCTTGCCGATCCACGGCGCCTTGCGCGGCAACACGGTCTGCTGCAGCCACTTCTCGACGTCGTCCGGCGGCAGCGCGCGGCTGAACAGGAAGCCCTGCATCACGACGCAGCCGAGCCGGTGCAGCACTTCCATCTGGCGCAGGTTCTCCACGCCCTCGGCGATCACCCGCAGGCCGAGCGAACGGGCCAGCGCGATGATGGCCGCCACCACGGCCGAGCTTTGCGGCGTCAGGCCGAGGTCGCGCACGAAGGAGCGGTCGATCTTCAGCTCGCTGATCGGCAATGTGGTCAGATAGGCGAGCGACGAATAGCCGGTGCCGAAGTCGTCGATCGAGATCTCGACGCCGATCTCGTTGAGCCGGTGCAGCGTGGGGATCACGTTCTGCAGGTCCTTCATCAGGCCCGTCTCGGTGATCTCGAGTTCGATCGCGTGGTGCGGCACGCCGTACTTGGTGACGGCCTGGTGGATGTGCTCGACCAGGTCGGTGCGCTCGAACAGCCGGTTCGGCAGGTTGACCGCGATCGAATCGCTGAAGCCGAAGTTGTCCTGCCAGATGCGCGCCTGGCGCGCCGCTTCGTTGATCGCCCATTCGCTGAACGGGATGATCAGGCCGGTCTCTTCGGCCATCGGGATGAAGTCGCCCGGCTGCACCAGCACGCCCTGGTGCTGCCAGCGCATCAGCGCCTCGGCACCGATCATTCGGGCGGCGCGCACGTCGATCTTCGGCTGGTAGTACAGCACCAGCTCGTTGCGTTCGATCGCCTTGTGCAGCGCGCTTTCGAGTTCGAGCTTCTCGCGGCCCTTGCCCGCCAGCGACGGGCGGTACAGCGACGCCGCATTGCGCCCCTGCGCCTTGACCGAGTACATCGCCACGTCCGAATTGC
>JANMTL010000261.1:0-1844 GCA_031390425.1 Rhizobacter sp. | reverse complement strand
TCCCCTATGCCGACGTGAAATTCAGCGCCGTCAATCGAGACAACAAAAAGAAAATATCTGGCACGCTGCACCCGATGTGGGGCGGCAGCGGCTTGCACTACGCGGTGAACAGCCCACTGGCTGGCGATGGTACGTATGAGACGACGATCACAGTCGGCGTGCCCGGGTTTGGTCGCGCGTCCGCAGATAAGGACTTGTGGATGAATCCAGTCACCACCAAATTCCACTTCAAGCTCTCCAGCGGGAAACTGGTGGAAGTTACGGAGCCCGCGCCTGAGTCGAAGTGATCGCCAACGCGTCGGCGTCCATGACCGACGCGTCGCCGACGTAACTGGCAGCGCGAGCCGTCGTGGCTGACGAGCATGTCCGCAGCAGGCGGTCCCAAGCGGCGAGGGTCAGCGGTGGCCACGGTCGCGACGCATCGCTCCGATGCCAGTGACAAGCATGCCGACAATCCCGCTGATGATCATCGCTTCGCCAAGTAGGTGATGCCAGCCGCCCATCGGCGTCAGCAACAGCAGCGAACCGCTGATGACGAGAGCCGCGTAGGCGATGGCCCTGGCGAGCCGCTCGAGATTGCGGCTGGCGCGCGCGCCCAGCGCTTCCAGACCCGGCAGCCGGCCCAGGTCGCCTTCGGCAAAGCGCCGCAGCACGCGCCGCGTGTCGCCGGGCGCATCGATGATCAGGCGCTCCACGTCGCGTGCAATCTGGGTTGCCTTGTCCTTGATTCGCCGCGCTGCGAAGTGCTGCTCTGTCAGGCGGCCGATCTCGCCGCCAAACGAAGCCATGTAGTCGTGCTGCGGGTCGAGGCGCCCGATCATCGATTCCAGAATCACGAATGCCCGCGTCAACAAGACAAACTCAGCCGGGTTGTGCACGCCATTACGGGTTCCAGCGCTCACCAGTGAATCGAGGGCATCACCGATGGAAACCTGCGCCATGTTTGTCTGGCGAACCTCGTAGAGCGCGGCCTTCATGTCGGCGATCAAGCCTGCGCGGTTTATGTCTGCCCCGGCCGATGCCATTTCGAGATAGGCCTCAGTGGCAGCCCGCACATCGCCTTTGACAACCGCTTCGAGCAGTGGCGCCAGCGATTCGCGCATCGGCTCGTCGAGTTCCCCCGTATTGCCAAAATCGAGCAGCGAGAGCCGCCCGTCGGGCAGCACAAAGACATTGCCGGGATGAGGGTCGGCATGAAAGATGCCTTCCTCGAAGATCGACTGCAGCATCACCCTGACCAGGGTGTCCATCAACTGCGGCATCGCTTCAGGGTGCCGCCTGGCGTATTTATCGATCCGTTCACCGACTGAGAACTCCATCGTAAGCACAACGCCACTCGACAGTGCCGTAATCACTTCCGGGATCCAGAGGTCATGGAAATCTGCCAGCGCGGTGCGGAAAAGCGTGACAGAACGCGCTTCGCGATTGAAGTCGATCTCCCGCTTCAGACTACTGTCGAACTCGGCGACCACGCGATGTAGATCGAACGCGCGCAGGCGTGGCAAGAGCTTCTCACCCAGGAAGACCAGCGTGGTCAGTGCCGCGATGTCGGTGGCGATGATGGATACCAGGCCGGGCCGTTGCACCTTCACCGCCACCCGACGCCCGTCCTGCGTGGTCGCGTCATGCACCTGGGCGATGGTGGCAGCAGCCACCGGGGTCTGGTCGAACGACGAAAACAAGGCTGTTAACGGGCTGCCCAATGCCTGTTCGACCGTTGATCTCACCACGTCAAAGCTCATCGGCGGCAAGTCGTCGTGCAGCACTTCCAATTCATCGATATAGGCCGTCGGCAGCAGGTCGTGCCGCATTGCCAGCACCTGCCCGAATTTGAGGAAGACCAA
>JANMTL010000238.1:0-5231 GCA_031390425.1 Rhizobacter sp. | reverse complement strand
CGTGGGCGACCGACGCCCACAAGTGGCTCAACGTGCCCTACGACAGCGGCCTGGTGTTCGTGCGCGATCGGGCAGCACTGCGTGCCGCGATGAGCATCTCGGCGCCCTACCTTGCCGCCAGCGACAGCGACGACGACGCCTCGAACCTGACCCCCGAGCTGTCGCGTCGCGCTCGCGGCGTAGATGCCTGGGCGGCTCTCGCCTCGTTGGGACGCAGCGGCGTGAGCGACCTGATCGAGCGCTGCTGCCGACACGCACAACGTTTTGCGCAGGGCCTGACTGAAGCCGGCCACGAGGTGCTGAACGAGGTGGTGCTGAATCAGGTGTTGGTGAGCTTCGGAGACGCCCACACCACGCGCCGCGTCATCGATGCGATTCAGCGCGACGGCACCTGCTGGTGCGGCATCACCCAATGGCAGGGCCGCACCGCAATGCGCATCAGCGTGTGTTCGTGGGTGACCACCGACGAGGACGTGGAGCGCAGTTTGGCCGCGATGATTCGGTGCGCGAGAGTGTGACTTTGCCCCTGCGCGATTGACTGCGCCCGAGGAATACCCGTCACCTTCGGCGCGTCCCGGGCCGGGGTTCCCACACACGCAGAGTGCAGTGCGAAGCCGCCAGTTTGAAATCGTTGTCGGTGCTCAGGAGCGTCAGATCATGCCGAACGCACAACTGAGCGAGCAGCGCGTCGATCGTGCCGATTGGGACCCCCGATTTGCGGCAGGTGTTCCGAAGGTCGGCGGCTGCTACACAGCGCGAACTGCGAGTCAATCTCTCAATTGATCGCCGCCGACCCTGGAGCTTGCTGCTGCGTCGGCGTGAACAGCTCGCCCACATCGACCGCATCGAAGCGGTACTGGGCGCCGCAGAAGTCGCAGCCGATTTCGGCCTGGCCTTGCTCGACCACGATGTCGTCGACCTCGGGCCGACCCAGGCCGATCAGCATGCGCCCGACGCGTTCACGCGAACAACTGCAGGCGAAACGCGGGCCGTGCTCGCCGGTCAGCGGGGGGAAGCGTCTCAGCGTTTCTTCCCAGAACAGGCGGTGCAGCAAGGTGTCGGCATTGAGTGTCAGCAGCTCTTGTCGCGTCAGCGTCGAGGCCAGCATCGAGACGCGGTTGTAGGCCTCGTTGATGCCGATCTCGTCCTCGTTGCTGCGGCCGAGGTTGCCCGCGCCTTCGACCGGCAAGCGCTGGATCAGCAGGCCCGCGGCCACCTCGTCGTTGGCGGCCAGGATCAGCCGCGTGTCGAGCTGTTCGGACTGCAGCATGTAGTGCTCCAGCACCTCGCTGATCTTTTGCAGCGGCTCGCGCTGGTCGCCGTGCAGCGACACCACGCCCTGGTAAGGCTGCTGGCCCGGGAACTTGTCTTTCGGGTCGAGCGTGATCGCGCAGCGGCCCTTGCCGTGCACGTTGAGCAGTGCTTCGACCTCGGCGTTGGGCGCGACCTCGCCCACCACCTTCGCGGTGACCCGAAACGACAGATCGCTCTGCACCTCGGCCACCGCCAGCTTGACCGGGCCGTCGCCGAACACCTGCAACACCAGCGCGCCGTTGAATTTGATGTTCGCCTGCATCAGCGCACCGGCCGCAGCCATTTCGCCCAGCAGCTCCCGCACCGGCGGCGGGAACGCATCGTTCGATGCGGTGCGGCGTTGCAGCACCTCGCGCCAGCTGTCGGTCAGGCGCACCAGCATGCCGCGCACCGGCAGGCCTTCAAAAATGAATTTATGCAGTTCGCTCATGGGGTCGTGTCAGTCGATGCGGACGAGACCGCTCTTGAACCGCCGGGCATTCTCGACGTAGCCCGCCGCGCTGCGCGCCAGGCCTTCGATCTGCTCGGGCGTGAGTGGGCGCACCGCCTTGGCCGGCGCGCCCAGGATCAGCCAGCCGTCGGGAAACTCCTTGCCTTCGGTGACCACCGCACCCGCCGCGACCAGGCACGATTTTCCGATTCGTGCGCCGTTCAGCACGATCGCCTGGATGCCGATCAGCGACCCGTCGCCCACCGTGCAGCCGTGCAGCATCGCCTGGTGGCCGACCGTCACATCGCAGCCCAGCGTCGTCGGCGAGCCTTTGTCCGAATGGATCACGGCACCGTCCTGCACATTGCTGCGCGCTCCGATCAGCAAGCGCGTGTTGTCGGCCCGCAATACCGCACCGAACCACACGCTGGCGTGTTCGGACAACACCACATCGCCGATGAGCTGTGCGCTGTCGGCCACCCAGGCGCTGGCGGCCAGCGCGGGTACCAGGTCACCCAGGCGGTAAACAGCCACTGAAACACTCCCTGAATAAAGCCGATGGCTTGAAGTCGATAATTTTAGGGATGCATCCTGTAGGTACTCCCCTCGACTGCGCAGTGCCCTTGCGATCCCGCGCCCTCGCGTTGTGGTTGGAGCCCGACCCGGCGATCAAGGCGCAGCAGACGCGTGCGCTGTGGACCGAGCGCGACGCGCATCCGCTGCATCGCCAGCGGCCGAACAACATCGACTTCACTGAAAGCCAGCCCATGCCGCCGCACGCCCCCGGCCGCCCGAGCCGACCGCCCTTGGTGCCGCCGAAGGACGTGCCCTCGCGCACGCCTTTCACGCTGGAAGGCCGCGCCGCGTTGCTGCATGCGATCGCGCACATCGAGTTCAACGCGATCAACCTGGCGCTGGATGCCATCTGGCGCTTCGACGCGATGCCGCCGCCGTTCTACCTCGACTGGCTGCGGGTGGCCAGCGAGGAAGCGCATCACTTCAGCCTGCTGCGCGAGCACCTGATGAGCATCGGCTTCGACTACGGCGACTTCGATGCGCACGACGGCCTGTGGCTGATGACGCAGCGCACGTCCGACGACGTGCTGGCGCGCATGGCGCTGGTGCCGCGCACGCTGGAGGCGCGCGGGCTCGACGCGACGCCGCCGCTGCAGGCCAAGTTCAAACAGGCCGAAGACCACCGCGCGGTCGAGATCCTCGGGATCATCCTGCGCGACGAGATCGGCCACGTCGCCATCGGCAACCGGTGGTACCGCTGGCTGTGCGAGCAGCAGGGGCTCGACCCGGTGGCGCATTACGCCGTGCTGGCGGCGCTGCATCGGGCGCCGCGCCCGCGCCCGCCGTTCAACCACGAGGCCCGCCGCGCCGCCGGTTTCACCGACGAAGAGGTGGCCTTGCTGCGCTGACACGGCCGTTGCCAACCGCTCGTTTGCCATCGCGAGCCTGAGATCGGCTCACGTCGGTGCGCGATGTCGACGCAGCACCCGTTGCGGATAAGGGATCTCGATGCCACGCTCGTTCAGCAGCGCGAGCAGCACGAGGTTGACGTCCGAGCGCACGTTGCCCTGGCCGTTCTCGGGGTCGAGGATCCAGAAGCTGACCGCGATGTTCATGCCGTCCGCGGCAAATTCGTGCAACTGCACCGTCGGCTCCGGATCGGGCAGCACGCGCTCCACCGCGCCCACCGCCTGCACGATCAGCGGCTGCAACGCGCGCACGTCGGTGCCGTAGGCGACCTGCACCTGGGTGGTCACCAACACCCGCGGATCGGCCAGCGACGAGTTCTCGACGCGCTGCGTGATCAGCATCTCGTTGGGCACGATGGCTTCGCGGCCGTTGAGCGCGCGGATCACGGTGTAGCGGGTGCGGATGTCGGTGATGCGCCCGTCGAAGTTGTCGACCTTGACCATGTCGCCGATGCGCAGCGAGCGCTCGGCCAGGATCACGAATCCGCTGATGTAGTTGGCGGCGATTTTTTGCAGCCCGAAGCCAAGCCCGACGCCGATGGCGCCGCCCAGCACGCTGAACGCCGTCAGGTCGATACCGACCGCACTCAATGCGAGCATCAAACCGACAAACAGCAGCAACACCCGAACCAGGTTGGCGGCGATCTTGCGGATCGACAAGTCGCTGCCGGTGCCGTGCAGCAGGCGTTTTTCGATGAAGGCGGCGACCCACAACGCCAGCACCATCACCAGCCCGGTGGTCAGCACACCTTCGACGACGTTGCGCAAGGAAATCGTGCCGCCGCCCAATTGCCAGCGCACCTCGTCCATCGCGTCGAGCAGCAATGGAAGCACGCCGGTCACCCACAGCACAACGGCCAGCCAGGCGATCCACGAGATGCTGCGCTCGACGATGCGCATCCAGCGCGACTCGGGGTAGTTCACGGTCAGCACACGCACTGTCAACCGGATCACCAGCAGCGACAGCAGGATAGGCACCGCCAGCTTGAAAACCGCCGGCTTGACAAGGCCTGCCAACAGCAGCTTGGCGCCGAAAGCGAGCACCAGCGCGAGCAGCGGGAACAGCACGCCGTCGACGATGCGGCGACCAAACCAGATCGGCGCGTCGATCGGCGGATCGCCCCTCAGCAGACGCACCAGCAGCCACGCCAGCGCCAGGCACAGCGCCAGCACGCCGACTTCCATCAGCGCGTCGGGCTGGGCCAGCGCGGCGATCAGATCGTTCAGTTCGGCCGCGTCGAGCGGGCGGGTCAAGGACGCGGCTCCGCCGGTTCGGCACCATCGACGCCGGCCAGCACACGCAGGTGTGCGGCGACGCTGCGGCCCAGTGCGCTGAGGTTGTAGCCGCCTTCGAGGCACGACACGATACGGCCCCCCGAATGACGCCCGGCCACCGCCATGATGCGACGCGTGATCCAGGCGTAGTCGGCTTCGACGAGCCCGAGTTGGCCCAAATCGTCTTCGCGGTGCGCATCGAAGCCCGCCGAAATAAAGAACATCTGCGGCCTGAACGCCTCCAGCCGTGGCATCCAGTTCGCCTCGATCAGCGACCGGATCTCGGGCCCGCGCGTGTAGGCCGGAACCGCCAGGTTGACCATGTTGGTGCCCTGCGGGACGCCGCCGCTGTACGGGTAGAACGGATGCTGGAAGAAGCTCACCATCAGCACCCGGTCGTCGCCGGCGATGATGTCTTCGGTGCCGTTGCCGTGGTGCACGTCGAAATCGACGATCGCCACGCGCTCCAGCCCGCGCACATCGAGCGCGTGGCGCGCCGCGATCGCCACGTTGTTGAAAAAGCAAAAGCCCATTGCCGCGTTGCGGGTCGCGTGGTGCCCTGGCGGGCGCACTGCGCAGAACGCATTGCGCGCCTTGCCGTCGATGACGGCATCGGTCGCCGCCACCGCCGCGCCGGCCGCGCGACGCACCGCGTTCCAGGTGCCGGGGCTGGCGATGGTGTCGGGATCGAGCGCGCGCGGCTCGCCGTCGGCCATCACCTGCTGAAG
>JANMTL010000210.1:0-15060 GCA_031390425.1 Rhizobacter sp. | reverse complement strand
GTTGGCCTTGCGGAAGCGGGGTTCGTTCCACACCCGGTCGTCCAGCTCGACGACGTAGACATGGTGGTGGTGTCGGCCAGGGCGGCGCGCGGGTCGCGGCGCGCGCTTTGCCGGCGTCACACCCAACCCTGGCGCCACTGGCTGGCGTCGGTCAGCTCGCGCCAGTGCAGCACGAAGGCGCGCTTCGAATGCACCGCCTCCAGCTCGACCTGATCGATGCGCACGTCGGGCGGGTCGGGCTCGATCACGCGGATCACGACGAAGTGCTTTTCCTTGTGGCGCGGCGCCACCGCCGTCCACTTGGTCAGCAGCAGCTTCTTCGGGCTGAGCGGGTTCTTCGGCGGGCGCGTCGTCCGCGATGGCGCATCGGGGGCGTCAGCGTGCCGCCGAGGCGCGGCGGACCTCACGCGATGGAACGCAAGACGCCGCCGTCGACCCGCATCGCCGCACCCGTGGTGGCCGAGGCGCGCTCGCTGCACAGGTAGGTGATCAGCGCGGCCACTTCGTCGGGCGTGGCAAAGCGCTGGATGATGGACGAGGGCCGCGCGGTGGCGAAGAACTCGCGCTCGACGGTGGCCACGTCGGTGCCCTGCTGTGCCGCGAGGTCGGCCACGAAGGCGCCCACGCCTTCGGAGGCGGTGGGCCCGGGCAACACGCTGTTGACGGTGACGCCGGTGCCCTTGAACGTTTCAGCGAGGCCGCGTGCCACGGCGAGCTGCGCGGTCTTGGTCATGCCGTAGTGGATCATCTCCACCGGGATCTGCAGCCCCGACTCGCTGGACACGAAGACGATGCGCCCCCAGTTTTTCGCCCGCATACCGGCCAGGTAATGGCGCGACAGGCGGATGCCGCTGAGCACGTTGACCTCGAAGAAGCGCAGCCAGTCTTCGTCGGAGATGTCCGCGAAGTGCTTGGGCTCGAAGATGCCGAGGTTGTTGACCAGGATGTCGACCGCAGGCAGGCGTTCGAGCAGCGCGTTGCAGCCCTCGGCTCCGCCCAGGTCGAGCGCGATGCCGTCGATGTGCGCGCCGGGCAACTCGGATCTCAGTCGCGCGACCGCATCGTCGACACGCGATTCGGTGCGGCCGTTGAGGGTGACGTGTGCGCCTTCACGCGCCAGTTCACGCGCTGTTGCGTAGCCGATGCCTGCGGTGGAGCCGGTGACGAGTGCGCGCTTGGCGGTGAGGCCGAGGTCCATGGGATCTCCTTCGATGTGAGCCCGCGTTTTAAAGCACGCATCGATACCCGCAGGCCGGTGATGCGGCCTGAATCGGGTGTGGGGTGCGAAGGCGCACGGAGCTATCGGCGGGCCGTCCGCGAAGTTTCACCGCGGCGCCCCCGGTGCAGCGTCGTCAGTGCGGGCGGTGCGAAAACCGCTCGATGGCCTGCGCGGCCAGAACCTCGGACGACACATTGCTCTCGAGCGATGAACACGACAGCCCGGCCGTCGCGTAGGTCATGTTCTCGTAGAGCTCGGCGGCCGAGGGATAGGTGCGGAGCACTGCCGCCCGCGCCACGTCGGGCAGCGGCCCCGACAGCGCGTCTGTCAGCCGGGAGACGACGTTGCGGTAGCTCTCCGCGTCGACCGACCCGCCGCTGCGCTCGATGTGTTCGAGCACGTGGGCGAGCGAAAAAGCGGTGTGGACCGAAGCGCGAACCGACTCGACATGGGAGGACGACATGGTGCATCTCCTTGAAGCCTGACAAGTTGTCGGCATGCAAGACTCGCGCCTGAAGTGCCGATTGCGGTTGATTCGTCACGGAACCTTCCCTCGTCGCCTCACCCGAACGGCCCAGCCTTCACCCTGGAGCCCGAATTGACTGCATCCGAAACCCAAGCCATCGTCACCGTCAGCCTGCTCGCCGCCTTTGCCGACGGCGACAAGCACGACCGTGAACGCAGCGAAATCAAGCGGATCGCCGACGGGCTGTCGCAGGCCGATGGCATCCACCTGCCCACGCTGTACCAGGATGTGCTGATGAAGCGGGTGACGCTGGCGTCGGTGGTGCCGGCGCTGGCCAGCAACGAGGCGCGGCAGTTGGCGTACGAGATGGCGGTGTGCGTGTGCGACGCCGACGGCGCGCAGTCGGCGGCCGAACAGGTATTTCTTGCCGATCTGGGCCGTGCATTGCAGATCAGCGCGTCGGCAGCCGCCGAATTCAGGCAGCAGGCGGAGGCGATGGCGTCGGCGCCGCTGGCAGGGGCCGCCTCTGTCGCAGCGGTTGCCGTTGTTGCCGGTGCGGCAGGCGCCCTCGACGGCGCGGCAGCCGCCGCAGCCGCTGCCAGCATCGACCACGCGGCGCTCGACGCCGCGATCCTGAACGCGGCCATCGTCAACGGCGCGCTCGAACTGCTGCCGGAAACGCTGTCGACGATGGCGATCATTCCGCTGCAGATGAAGCTGGTCTACCGCATCGGCAAGTCGCACGGCTACGAACTCGACAGCGGGCACGTCAAGGACTTTCTCGCCACCGCCGGTGTCGGCCTGACTTCGCAGTACCTGGAGCAGGCAGGCCGCAAGCTGCTCGGCGGCCTGCTGGGCAAGTTGGGCGGCGGGCTGCTGCGCGGCGTCGGCAACCAGGCGGTCAGTTCGGGCATGAGCTTCGCCTCGACCTACGCGCTGGGCCATGTGGCCAAGCGCTACTACGCGGGTGGCCGCACCTTGTCGGCGCAGATGCTCAAGGACACCTATGCCAGCGTGGCTCAGCAGGCGCAGGGCCTGTACAGCCAGCACCTGCCGGCCATCCAGCAGCGCGCGCGCACGTTGGATGCCGGCCAGGTGATAGCGATGGTGCGCGGGGCCTGAAGGCCGAAGGGCCGGTCACCCCGACAGCAGCCCGGGGGTCGCCGCCCACCGCCCCTGCTTGTCCACCCACGCCACGCCGACGCCCCACTGCCGCGCCAGCGTGGCGATGCGCTCGGGCCCGGCCATGAACATCACTTTGGTCAGCGCATCGGCGCGCATCGCGCTGTCGGCCACCACCGTCACGCTGCTGAGTGCGGGTGGCGAATCGCCGGTCGCCGGGTCGATGATGTGGTGGTGCTTGCGGTCGGCGGTGAAGGCGCTGCGGTGGTCGGCCGAGGTGGCCAGCGCGCGGCCGTTCAGCTTCACCGAGGCGAGCAGCCGCGCAAGGTCGTGCGGGTCCTCGACGCCGACGGCCCACGGCGCGCCGCGGTCATTGCGGCCGATGGCGCTGAACTCGCCGGTGTCTATCAGCGCGTGCTCGATGCCGTTGGCCTGCAGCGTCATGCGCACCGCGTCGGCGGCGTAACCCTGCGCGATGCCGTTGAGGGTGAGCGCCATGCCGGCGCGGTAGAAGCGAACGCTGTCGCTTTCAATCCGGATTTGCTGCCAGCCGGTGCGCGCCTGGGCGTCGATGCGCTCGGCGTCCGTCGGCAGCCGACCGACCCGGCGAGCGCGGTCGTAGGCCGACCACAGCGGCTGCACCGTCGCGTCGAAGGCGCCGCCACTGCGCTCGGACACGAGCCGCGCCTCGCGCAGCACCGTCAGCAGGTGGGCGCTGGGCGCGCGCAGGTGCCCGTCGCGGTTCAGGCGGCACAGTTCGCTGTCGTCGCGGAACAGGCTCATCGAGGCCTCGACCGCGCGCAGCGTGGCGGTGGCGGCATCGAGCGCGCGCTCGACCTGAGCCGCATCGACATGTGCGGCGCGCAGCCGCACCGTGGTGCCCAGCGCGAGCAGCGGGCGGGTGCGCCATTGCAGGCCGGGCCGGGTTTCGGTGGCCGCGCGGGTCAGCGCGGCGCTGCCCAATCCCAGGCTCGCGATCAGCAGGGTGCGTCGTTTCATCGAGGGCTCCTTCGTCACGGCGAGGTGTTCATGGCAACGTCATCTGGGCGACTTCATCACGGCGACGTCATCATGGAGAGACGTGCATGGTCGGCGGATGCAACGGCCCGGGCGGCAGCGCGTGCACCGGGATCACGCGGCCCTTGCGGGTGGCCATGATGCGCGGGGCGCACAGCTGGTCGCTTTCGTAGATGACCACGCAGTCCAGGCACTGGAAGCATTCGGTGTAGTCGATCTTGCCGACGGGTTCGATCGCCTGGTATTCGCACTTGTGGCGGCACGACTGGCACGGTTGACCGCATTCGGCGCGGCGCGGCAGCCAGTTCAGCAGCCGGATGCGGCCCAGCACCGCCAGCCCCGCGCCCAGCGGGCACAGGTAGCGGCAGTACGCTTTGTAGACCACGGCGTTGAGCGCCAGCAGCCCGACCGCCCACAGCAGGTACGGCCACGATCGGTCGAACATCAGCGTGACCGAGGTCTTGAACGGTTCCACCTCGACCAGCCGGTCGGTCCACACGCTGCTGAAGAACGGCATCGCCACGATGACGGCCAGCACGGCGTACTTCAGCTTCTTCAATTGGGCATCGGTGCGCCAGTGCAGCTTGAGCTGCGGCACCCGCGCCCACCGCGCGAGCTTGGCGATGAACTCTTGCAGCGCGCCGAACGGGCACAGCCAGCCGCAGAAGGTGCCGCGGCCCCAGGCGACCAGACTGATCGCGACGAAGGCCCAGAGCATCACCGTCATCGGGTCGTACAAAAAGAAGTCGAGGTTGCGCCCGGCCAGCAGCGCGTGGATCAGCGCGGTGATGTTGACGATCGACAACTGGCCCTGCGCGTACCAGCCGATGAAGACCAGCGTGAACGCCAGCCACGCCAGTCGAATCTGCGTGAGCCGCTTCATCGAGTGCGTGATCCAGCGCGGCCGCGCCAGCACCACGCTCAGCCCGGCCAGCGCCACCACCAGCACGCTTAGTTCCCCCGCGCGGCCCGACCAGATCGAGTGCCAGGTCTTCTCGTTGGGGCTGGGCTGCACCACATAGGCGGCCGGCAGTTGCGCGCGCAGCGTGAAGTCCTTGCGCTCGCGCTCGGGCAGGATCTGGCCTTTGGCGCGCGTGACGCTGAGCGAAAAATCGAGCGGCTGCGACGGGTCGAGGCTGGACTGGCTGATCACCTTGAAGACGCGCCAGCGCGCGTCGGGGCCCAGCCAGGCCTCGGGCAGGCGCGGTCGGCCTTCGACGTTGAAATCGCGGATCTCCAGCGGCAGACCGCCCTGCGCGAGCGTCAGCCGGTCGGGCACCGCGCCGACCGCGTAGTCGTCGCCCAGGTAGCTGTAGCGCCCGCGCGTGACGACCAGGAAGGCGTGGTCGCCGGGTTCGAGCCAGCCGGTGAGGAACTCCCAGGCGGTCGGCGTCAGCAGGTTGCGCCCGACGCTCGGCACGTTGAGGTGCGCCACCAGCATTTCGCTGAAGGGCTCGTCGGGCGACTGCAGCGCGATCGGGTCCTGGCCTTCACCGACGGTGCCTTTGAATGCCGCTTCGATGTCGCTGTTTCGCCAGGCTTGGTGGGCAACCAGACCGTTGCGCTCCAGCGCTGCGTAGTCCATCGCCTCGAACAGCTCGAGCTTGATGCGCCCGATCAGGTCCGGGTCGCGCCCCGCCGCAAAGCCCAGTTTGGCTCGCGCGATCGCCAGCGAAGACGCCAGCAGGCTCTGGTTGATGATGCGCACCGACGCGGTCGCCTTGGAAACGCCGTCGATGTACACGTTGGCGCTGCCCACCTGGCCTGCCTTGTTCTGGTTGGAGCCGATCTTGATGCTTTGCTGCAGCGCCAGCCCTTTGTACTGATCGACGAAACGAAACAGCGGCGCCTCGCCCAGGCCTTCGAGGAACACCGGCTCGTGGTGCGACAGCACCCGCACATCGAGGAACACGCCCTTGGCATCGAGCGCCACCAGCAGGTTGACCGGCGTGCCGGAGTAGCCGGGCACCGGCGCGAAATCGACCGACTCGAACACATAGCCGACCAACACCGTGCTGGTCAGGTCGTTCTTGAACAGCGGCCAGACGGGCAGGGCGGGGTCGCGGTCGCCGACGGTCAGCGGCAGCGGAAACAGCTCGCTCAGCCGCTCTTTGGTGAGCATGCTGGCCGAGGCCGACAAGCCGAGCAGCGCCGAAGCGAAGAGGAGCGCAGTCATCCGCAGCGCTCGCCCCAACCGATGCAGGCGGTCGCTCAAGGGGTGTGTGACACGACGACGCATGAAAGTGCTCAGCAATGCAACAAAGGAGGGGTTCCACGGGCAATCGCCGGGCCACGCCGGCTCATGCCGGGGCTGGCGAAGTGTCGGCTGGATTGTCGTTCGGCCTCGACGCAAGACGACCCGAGAATCCACCCTGAACAACTGACCTGCGGCGCGCATCGGAGCGCTGACCTCTGTGACTGGCCTCCCCCTTTCCCCCTCACGCTTGTCGCTGTACCTGGATCTGATCCGCTGGAATCGGCCTGCCGGCAGTTATCTGCTGCTGTGGCCGACGCTCGCAGCGCTGTGCATCGCGGCGGACGGATTTCCCGGGTGGCATTTGTTGACGGTGTTCACCCTCGGCACCTTCCTGATGCGCAGCGCAGGGTGCTGCATCAACGACGTGGCCGACCGCGAGATCGATTGCCACGTCAAACGCACCGCGCAGCGGCCGGTGACCCGGGGCGCCGTCTCGGCGCGCGAGGCGCTGCTGCTTGGGGCGGCGCTGGCCTCAGCCGCTTTCTTGCTGGTGCTGACGACCAACCGGCCGACCATCCTGTGGAGCGTTGCCGCGCTGGCGGTGACGGTGTTCTACCCCTACACCAAGCGCTTTTTCTCGATGCCGCAGGCGGTGCTGGGCGTGGCCTTCAGCTTCGGCATCCCGATGGCGTTCTCTGCCGTGCGCGGCGAGGTGCCGGCGCTGGCCTGGGCGCTGCTGCTCGGCAACCTGTGCTGGGTGCTGGCCTATGACACCGAGTACGCGATGGTCGATCGCGACGACGACCTGAAGATCGGCATCCGCACCTCGGCGATCACGCTCGGCCGCTTCGATGTGGCGGCCGTGATGGCGTGCTACGCGGCGTACCTCGCGGTGTGGTCGATCGTGGGCGCCCGGCTCGGGCTGGGCGCGGCTTTCTTTGTCGGCATTGCGATCGCAGCAGGCCAGGCTCTTTGGCACCACTCGCTGATCCGCGAACGCTCGTGCGAGGGCTGCTTCCGCGCGTTCCGGCTGAACCACTGGGTCGGCTTCGCGGTGTTTGCGGGCGTGGTGGTCGAGTCGCTGCGGCAGAGCGTCGCCTGAAACCAGAAACCACGAGGCGCGTCCACGATGGTGCTGACCGCAGTGGTCAGTGTGCTAGATCCGTTTTCGGCGAGCTGAATTTCACGGATACAGCCCGCGCTCCTCGCGCGCGATGAGGATGCGCTCGCAGGCGACCGCGAAGGTGGCGGTGCGCAGCGTGATCTGGTGGCGGTCGGCGGTGTCCCAGATGTGCTTGAGCGCATCGACCATGATCTTGTCGAGCCGCACGTTGATCTCGTCTTCGCTCCAGAAGAAGCTGCTGAAGTCCTGCACCCACTCGAAGTAGCTGACCGTCACGCCGCCCGCGTTGCAGATCACGTCGGGCACGACCAGGATGCCGCGATCGTTCATCACGTCGTCGGCCTCGGGCAGCGTCGGGCCGTTGGCGCCTTCGAGCACCAGACGCGCCTTGAGGCGCTGCGCGCGTGCGGGCGTGATCTGGCCTTCGAGCGCGGCCGGGATCAGGATGTCGCAATCGACGTCCCAGAAGTCCTCGTTGTCGATGCGCCCGGCGTCCGCGTAGTTGCCGATGCCGCCGTCGCGCTTGAGCACGGCGATCGCGTCGGCGATGTCGAAGCCTTTCGGGTTGACGAGGGTGCCGGTGTGGTCTTGCACCGCCACCAGCTTGGCACCGGCCTGCACGAACAGCTCGGCGGCCGCGCTGCCGACATTGCCCATGCCTTGCACCGCGACGCGTGCGCCATCGAGGTTCAACTCGATGCGTCGCGCCGCTTCACGGCCGGTGACGAAGACGCCCCGCCCAGTCGCCTTGACGCGGCCCAGCGAGCCGCCCAGGTGGATCGGCTTGCCGGTGACCACGCCGGTGGCGGTGGCGCCGGTGTTCACCGAATAGGTGTCCATCATCCACGCCATGATCTGGCCGTTGGTGTTGACGTCGGGCGCCGGGATGTCGCGCTGCGGGCCGATGATGATGCCGATCTCGCTGGTGTAGCGGCGCGTCATGCGCTCCAGCTCTTTGTGCGAAAGGTGCTTCGGATCGACGCGCACGCCGCCCTTGGCGCCACCGAACGGCAGGCCGACACCGGCGCACTTGACGGTCATCCAGGCGGCGAGCGCCATCACTTCTTCCAGCGTCACGTCGGGGTGGAATCGCACGCCGCCCTTGCCCGGCCCGCGCGACAGGTTGTGCTGCACCCGAAAACCCTCGAAGTGCCGCACCGTGCCGTCGTCCATTTCGATCGGCACGTCGACGATCAGCGCGCGCTTCGGGCGCTTGAGCGTCTCGGCCCAGCGGGCCAGCGGCCCCAGGTACGGGACCACCCGATCGACCTGCGCCAGGTAGGTGTGCCACGGGCTGGTGGCGGTCGGATTGATGTAGGACAACAGATCGCTCATTCGGAACTCCGAAGTGAGCTTTGACTGTAGGCCTGTCGTGCGCTGCAAGCCAGTCACCCCACGCGATGAGCGGCGACTCGATTCAGCGGCCGAATTCGTCGCCCAGTTCGCGGGCTCGCTGCTGCGCGGCTTTCAGCGCACGGACGAAAGCCGCTTTGACGCCGTCGGCGTCGAGCGAGCCGATCGCGGCGTGCGTGGTGCCGCCCTTGGAGGTGACGCGCTCGCGCAGCACGGCGGGCGCGTCGTCCGTGTCGCGTGCCAGCGAGGTCGCCCCGGAAAACGTCGCCAGCGCGAGTTGTCTGGACTGGGCGGCGCTCAGGCCCATCGAGGTGCCCGCCTCGATCAGCGCTTCGAGCACGTAGAACACATAAGCCGGGCCGGACCCCGACAGCGCGGTCACCGCGTCGAGCTGTTCTTCATGCTCGACCCACAGCGTCTGCCCGGTGGGCGCGAGCAGCCGCTCGATGAGCGTGCGCTCGTCGGCCGACACCGCCGCCCGGGCGTACAGCCCCGAGATGCCTGCACCGATCAGCGCCGGGGTGTTGGGCATCGCGCGCACCACGCGTTGACTGCCGGTCGCGCGGGCGATGGCATCGCTGCGGATGCCCGCCATCACGCTCAGTTGCAGCGCACTGGCGACATGCGCCGCGCAAGGGGCGGCTGCGGCCTTGAAAAGTTGCGGCTTCACTGCCCACACGACGCAGCCAGCGCCAGTGAGGTTCGCATCGGCTGCCGCAAAGGTGCTCACGCCGAAGCGCGATTCCAGCATCGCGCGCTGCGCTGCGGCCGGTTCAACGACGCGAATCGACGCCGCTGCCCACCCGCTGCGCAGCAACCCGCCGATCAGCGCGCCGGCCATGTTGCCGCCGCCGATGAAGGCGATCGACGACAGGGTCATGCGCCGCCCGCGGCCATCATGGCGCCTTGGTCGGCGGGGTGGTCGCAGGTTTCGTCGCTGGCTTCTTGGCGGCAGCCGGTTTGGCGGGGGTCGCTGCCGCTGCGGCGGGTTTGACCGTTGTTGCCTTGGTTGCGGCTGCATCGCCCGTCCTGGAAGCGGCTGTCGAGCCGCCCGAAACACCGAGCGCGCCGCCGGTGCCCAGGCCGCCCTTGACGGTTTGCGCCTTGTAGTTACGCACCGCACGCACGAGCTGGTTGTACGAGTCGGCAAACGCCGCAATGATGATCTTGCCTTCTGGGGAGTTGGAGTAGCCGCCCGCGCTGCCGCCCAGGCTGCTGCCAAACAGCCCGCCCATCACGTTGAAGTCCATGTTCTTGGCGCTGCCCTCGGCGGCCGCCAACTGCACGCCGGAGCGGTTGTCGATCATGATCAGCGTGGTCGCGGCTTCGTTGGTTTTCATGCCGCCCGCGATCGTGCCCGCCACGCCCAAGGCGCCGCTGAAGCCGCCCAGCGCACCGCCGAGACCGCCGGTGTTCTGGCTGAACTGGATGCTCGGGCTCATCGTGTAATCGGCCGCGACCATTTGTCCCTTGCCGAAATTGCTGCCACCGCGCATCTCGCCGCTTTGTTGCAACGCGCGTTCGGTGTTGATGTTCTGCATCGCGTTGCCGCGCTCGACGATGACAAAGCAGTTGGACTGCTGGATCATCATCCGGATGACCGGCACGGTGGAGCCGAGCTTGTAGTTGCGCAGCTCCTGGTACCACGATGCGGCCTGGTCTTCGACCACGCCCAGCGTGCCGAGCGACGCGTCACAGCGTTCGAGGCTGCTGTTGGCGTTGGCGGTGGTGGCGCCGCCGGCCGACCCGGTGACCGGGCCCTTCTCGCCACCACCGATGACCGGTGCGGTGGACACACAACCACCGAAGGCGAGGAGGACGGCGCCGAAGCTCAGGCCCTGGACGGCCAGGCGGATGACGGTCGCGGTAGGGTGAGGTGAACTTTGCATAATTTTCCCCGGGTGAGACGTTGGAAACGGACAACCAAAAAGAACTGTAACCGGATCAACAGCACCCGCCAATCGACCGATTGGGCGAGTCAGGGCAAGCCGTGCGACACCTCACGCGGCGCCAGCAGATCGACATTGCCGCCGGCGGCCGTGGTGTTGATCGTGACCGTCTGCTCCGAGCACAAACGCAGCAGATAGTGCGGCCCACCGGCTTTGGGGCCGGTGCCGCTCAGCCCCTCGCCGCCGAACGGCTGCACGCCGACCACCGCGCCGATCATGTTGCGGTTGATGTAGACATTGCCGACGCGCGCGGCATCGGCGGCGCGCAGCGCGCGGCTGTCGATGCGGGTTTGCAGGCCGAGCGTCAGGCCATAACCCAGCGCGTTGATCTGCGCGATGACCGCCGCGACCTCGCCGCCCCAGCGCACCACGTGCAGCACCGGGCCGAAAATTTCCTGCTTCACGTCGGCGATACGCGGCAGCTCGAAGACGATCGGTGCGACGAGGCGCGGTACCGGCGAGGCAGCGAGCGGTGTTTCACCGATCAGCAATGCCTCGGCGCGCAGCCGGGCGATGTGGCGCTGGATCGTGTCGAACGCCTCGTCGTCGATCACCGGCCCGACATCGGTGTCCAGCCGCGCCGGGTCGCCGACGGTCAGTTCGCGCAGTGCGCCGCGAATCATCTCGATCACGTCGTCGGCCACGCGGTCATGCACGCACAGCAGGCGCAACGCCGAACACCGCTGACCGGCGCTGCGGAAGGCGCTTTGCACCACCGCATCGACCACCTGCTCAGGCAGCGCGGTGCTGTCGACGACCATCGCGTTGATGCCGCCGGTCTCGGCGATCAGCGGCACGATCGGCCCGTCTTTCGCCGCCAAGGCGCGGTTGATGACGCGGGCCACCGCCGTCGAGCCGGTGAAGCAGACGCCAGCGGTCCGCGCATCGGCGACCAGTGCGGCGCCCACCGTTTCACCCGGGCCGTGCAGCAGCGTCAACGCGTCCACGGGCACGCCGACTCCGTGCAGCAGCGAGACCATCCGCTGCGCGACCGAAGGCGTCTGCTCGGCGGGCTTGGCGGCCACGGTGTTGCCGGCGACCAGCGCGGCGGCGACCTGGCCGGTGAAGATCGCCAGCGGGAAATTCCACGGGCTGATGCAGACGAAGACACCGCGGCCGCGCAGCCGCAGCTCGTTGAGTTCGCCGGTCACACCCGGCAGCGTTTGTGTGCGCAAACTGCTTTCGGCCTGGTCGGCGTAGTAGCGCAGGAAGTCGACCGCCTCGCGCACCTCGGCCACGCCGTCGGCCAGTGTCTTTTGCGCTTCCTTGACGAGCAGGCCGCAGAACTCGGGCAGCCGCGCTTCGAGCGCATCGGCGGCGCGGCGCAGCACTGCGGCGCGCTCGGCCAGCGGCGTGGCGCACCAGGCGGCGTGGGTGGCGTGCAGTCGGAACATCGCGGCGTTCACCTCGACGGCGGTCGCCTCGGGCATCGCGTCGACCTGGGCAAGCTCGATCGCGCGCAACAGTGGCGCGCGGTCGGCCAGGCAGGTCAAATCGACGCCCATCGCGTTGCGGCGACCGTGTGCGGGCGCATCGTCACGCCAGCCGAACAGCGACACCGGCGTCGCCAGTGCGCATTCGGTCGCCGGGACGAGCGGCGATGCGAGCACGCTGTCGACGTCGATGGAGTCGTCGGCGAGCTGGTTCACGAACGACGAGTTGGCGCCGTTCTCCAGCAATCGACGCACCAGATAAGCCAGCAGATCGCGGTGCTCGCCAACCGGCGCATACACACGAACGCCCGTCAAACTGGGCAGGCCCCCCGCTTGAGCGGGGGGAGCGGGGGGTGTGGTCGGCGGACCGCCCGGGACCGGGGCCTGCCGGGAGACCTCGCGATAGATGCCTTCACCCATGCCGTGCAGGCGTTGCATCTCGAACCGCGCACCTGGTTGGTGGCCCATCTGCGCGATCGCCGCAATCGTGCCCGCGTTGTGGGTGGCGAACTGCGGGTAGATCACATCGGCGTGACCGATCAGCGCCTGCGCACAGGCCAGGTACGACAGGTCGGTGTGCTGCTTGTGGGTGAACACCGGGTAGCCCGCCAGCCCCAACTCCTGGGCGCGCTTGATCTCGCCATCCCAGTAGGCTCCCTTGACCAATCGGACCATGAAGCGCAGGCCGTGGGCGCGTGCGATACGCGCGACTTCATGCGCCACGTCGAGCGCGCGGGTCTGATACGCCTGGATCGCCAGCCCGAAACCCGTCCACTGCGGGAACTGTGCCGCGATGCGCGCCGCCAGCGCCTCGAACACATCGAGCGACAGCTCCAGCCGGTCGCTTTCTTCGGCGTCGATCGTCAGGTTGATGTTGGCGCGTGCTGCCGGCTCGATCAACTGCCACACGCGCGGCAGCAGTTCAGCGAAGACGCGCTCGCGCTGGGCGTCTTCGTAGCGCGAGAACAAGGCGCTCAGCTTGATGGATATGCCGTCCGCCGACTCGGGGCGGTCGGCCACGCCAGCGGCCGCGATGTGCTGGATCGCGTTCAGGTACGACGCCATGTGGCGCCGCGCATCGGCCTCGGTGCGTGCGCCTTCGCCGAGCATGTCGTAGCTGTAGCGCAAGCGGTCAGCAGGCAAATGCTGCTCGGCCGCCAGGGCGCGGCGCGCAGCGTGCGCCTCGTCCATCGCCTCGCCGATGTGGCGGCCCAGCACGAACTGGCGGCCCAGCAACTGGATCGCGCGCACGGCGGCGGCCACCACGGTTTGCGCCCCCACGCGCTGAAACAGACCGGCTTCGCCATCGCCTGCGGGCAAGAACTTCTTCGACAGCGCGATCGTCTGTGCCGACAGCCCGGACAGCATCGAGTGCGGGCCGCCATGGTTGCCGTCGAACTCGGCGTGGCCGAGCTGATCGGCGGTCAGCGCGATGGCGGTTTCGGTGTCGGGCACGCGCAGCAGCGCCTCGGCCAGCCGCATCAGCGCCAAGCCTTCGGCGCTGGAGATCGGGTACTCGCGCAGCAGCGACTCCAGCGCCCAGAACGGCGCGGGCCGGTCGCGCACCGCCTGCACCCACGGGCGCGCCTGGGCGATCACCCGACGCCAGTCGAGCGCGGCCTGAACCGGCGGGGCGAGGCGGCCCAACACACCGAGCTCCGGGCGCGTCGGGTGCGGCAGCCGGGCGCGTTGGACGGGTGCGGGATGGAAAGCGATCGGCGGCGTCGGCATGGCGAGCTTCCCGGGCGGATCGGCAGGCGCTTCTCAGCGGGCGCCGAAGATCGCGGTGCCGACGCGCACGATCGTTGCGCCTTCGGCGATGGCGGCTTCGAGATCGGCGGTCATGCCCATCGACAAGGTGTCGACTGCGAGCCCGTCGCGCTGCAAGTCGAGCAGCAACTCGCGCAATCGGGCGTGCGGCGCGCGCTGGGCGGCCAGGTCGCCCGAAGGCTCGGGGATCGCCATCAGCCCGCGCAAGGTCACGCGGGGCAGCGCGGCCACCGAGCGCGCGACGTCCTGCACCGCATCGACCGCCATCCCGCTCTTGCTGGATTCACCGCTGATGTTGACTTGCAAGCAGAGTTGCAGCGGCGGCAGGTGCGACGGGCGTTGCTCGCTGAGGCGCTCGGCGATCTTCAGCCGATCGACCGTGTGCACCCAGTCGAAGGTCTCGGCGACGACGCGCGTCTTGTTGCTTTGTAACGGGCCAATGAGGTGCCATTTCACCCGATCGCGCAGATCGGTCAGCGCGATGATCTTGGCAACGGCTTCTTGCACGTAGTTCTCGCCGAAGCAGCGCTCGCCCGCATCGAAAGCGGCCCGCACCGCGTCGGCCGGGAACGTCTTGCCGACGGCCAGCAACGTGACGCTGTGCAACGGTCGATGGGCCGCTGCACAAGCCGACGCGATGCGCCGGTGCACTTCCTGTATGTTGTGAATGATCGTCGCCATAATCTTTGGCAGTATCTGCCTCTGACCGCGCCCTCGCTGCGTCACTGCCGCCAGGGCCCCGTTGAACCCGCCTTCAATCAAGCCCCATGGACATCACCCAACTGCTGGCGTTTTCGGTCAAGAACAAAGCCTCCGACCTGCACTTGTCTTCGGGCCTGCCGCCGATGATCCGTGTCAACGGCGATGTGCGCCGGATCAACGTGGACCCGCTCGAGCACAAAGACGTGCATTCGATGGTCTACGACATCATGAACGACTCGCAGCGCAAGTCGTACGAAGAGGTTCTGGAGTGCGACTTCTCGTTCGAGATCCAGGGCCTGGCGCGCTTTCGGGTCAACGCGTTCAACCACAACCGCGGCGCCGGTGCGGTGTTTCGCACCATCCCGTCGAAGATCCTGACGCTGGAGCAACTCGCCACGCCGAAGATCTTCGCCGAGCTGGCGCTGAAGCCGCGCGGCATGGTGCTGGTGACCGGCCCGACCGGCTCGGGCAAATCGACCACGCTGGCGGCGATGGTCAACCACCTGAACGAAAACGAGTACGGCCACGTGCTGACGGTCGAAGACCCGATCGAGTTCGTGCACGAATCGAAGAAATGTTTGATCAATCAGCGCGAGGTCGGCCCGCACACCCTCAGCTTCAACAACGCGCTGCGTTCGGCGCTGCGCGAAGACCCGGACGCGATCCTGGTCGGCGAAATGCGCGACCTGGAAACCATTCGCCTGGCACT
>JANMTL010000184.1:0-8780 GCA_031390425.1 Rhizobacter sp. | reverse complement strand
CGCGCTGCGGCAGATCCGCGAGGCCATCGATGCCTACAAGGCGGCGGCCGACGCCGGGCGCGTCAAGAAGTCGGCCGATGAATCCGGCTACCCGCCCACGTTGGCCGCGCTGACCGCGGGCGTGCCCGACATCGGCGACGCCAAGCGCGAAAAGAAGCTGTACTTCCTGCGCCGCCTGCCGCGCGATCCGATGGCCGATCCCGCCGAGCCGGCCGACGCCACCTGGGGCCTGCGCAGCCACGACAGCGATGCCGACGACCCGCAGCCCGGGCGCGACGTGTTCGACGTGTACTCGCTGTCGTCCCGCGTCGGCCTGGGCGGTCGACCGTATCGCGAATGGTGAGCGCGATGGCGGCCCGACACGCACGCAGCGAGCGAAGGCGCGCCATCGGCTTCACGCTGATGGAGTTGATGGTGGTGATGGCCATCATCGCCAGCCTGCTGACGCTGGCGCTGCCGCGCTATTTCCACAGCGTCGATCGCAGCCGCGAGGCGGTGCTGAAGCAGGATCTGCAGATCATGCGCGACGCGATCGACAAGTTCTTCGCCGACCGCGGACGCTATCCGCAGACGCTGGACGAACTGGCGGCCAAGCGCTACCTGCGCAAGGTGCCGCCCGATCCGATCACCGAAAGCGCGGACACCTGGGTGGTGGTGCCGCCGCCCGAAGGCGAATTGCGCGAGGGCGTCTACGACGTGCGCAGCGGCGCTGTCGGCAAGAGCCTGGACGGGCAGGCGTATGAAAGCTGGTGAGCCCGCGCCCTCCATGGCGACCGCGCTCTACGAACTGTCACCGATGGTCACTACCGTATGCGGCATCCGCGCGGCGCAGTTGCCGGGCGGCGTTCGTCCGTGCTGCGCGCGGGTTCTCGAGAAAGTGCCAACGTGAGTCACCCCACCAGGCTCGACGATGCCGATCGCGGTCGCTATGCCGATGCGGTCGAAGCATCTTTCAGCGTGTCGAGCCGCCATCAGTTTTTCGTCTGGAGCCAGAGCTCGGTGCAGGCGCTGATCCCGCACGAAATACTGATCTGCGGCATCGAGGATGGTTCCCGCCAGGGCATGGCGATGCACCGGTTCAGCGCCAGCCGCTATTTCCGGCAGGAACACTTCGACATCGTCGCCGACCCTCTGATGGGCCTGATGCCGCGGCTCCTCGCGGTGGTGGAGGGCCATCGATCGAGCGTCGTGTTCTGCCCCTATGACAGCGACCGTCCGGCCGACGTCGAGTTGCTGGCGCTGGTGACCGACAACGAGCTGAAGAACCTGGCTGCGCAACTGGTCATGGGTACGCGTGGCAAGTTCGAGGCGTTCTATGTTTTCTCGCGCGTGTCCAGCCCGCTCGATCAGCGCCTGGGCTACATCATCGAGCTGCTGGTGCCGCACCTCCACAACGCTTTCTTGCGGGTGCTGGCAACCGAGCGCGAAGCCGCCGGCACCAACACCCAGCGCTCGGGCCGACTGGTCACGCCGCGCCAGGAAGAGATCCTCAACCTCATCAAGACCGGCAAGACCAATTCCGAGATCGCCGAACTGCTGAGCTGCAGTCCCTGGACCATCAAAAACCACATCCAGGCCATCCTGCGCAAGCTCGACTCCAACACCCGCACCCACGCCATCGCGCGTGCGATGAGCCTGGGCATCCTGCACCCGGATTGACCGCGCGCACAGCGCGCCCCCGCTGATCGGCCCCAGGGCCTGTCGGTGCCCCCGGAAACGCTTCCGGTGGCCCCGGCAGGCCCTGATTCATTGGCGCGACCTGTTGCCGAATCCTGCCCCGGACTAGCTACTTCGGATGAATAAACAGAAAGTTACCTTCGCTATACCGTCATGGCCACACGCCAACATCTGTTTGTCACTGTCGCGGTACTTCCAAGGCTTAGTCTTGGTTCCGTTTTGTAAATGTCATGGAGAGGAAAAGCTGTGGATGTGGATCTGTTCATCAAGAAAATGCCACAAGTGATCAAGGAATTGATCAGCCGTGAGGCCTTCGACAACCGTCGCTCCGTCAACCAAGAAGCGATCGCTTTGCTCGAAGAAGCGTTGGTGCACCGGGTCGGGTCGGCCGGCTCCAAGCGCAAGCAGATCGAGGCGCTGCTGGCGGGCTATGCCGACTCGCGCGGCGCGCGGCCGACCCCCATCGCCGACCCCGGCTTCTCAGGCTCGCCCAGCGGTTCGGCCGCATGACGCCGCTGCTGTCCCATCAATCGTCGCAGCGGCCGGTTCCCGCGCGCTGCGGCTTGTCGTTTCATTGAATTCAAGGAGTCACCATGTTCATCCCCTTCAAATCCGGCCTGGCGGCCGCAGCGGCTGCTGCGGCGCTGCTGTGCCTGCCCGCCACCGGCGCCTACGCAGCGACCGACCTGTTCTCCGCCACCAGCACGTCGGGGGCCAACGCGTTAGCGCAGTTTTCCACCGCGTCGCCGATCGGCACCACCAGCACGGCTCAGCCGCAAACGCTGGGTCAGACGCAAGCCCAGGTCGCGACCGATTTCCTGACGCAGACCATCAACCAGGCCACAACGCCCAACAACACGGTCAGCCCTTTCGACATCAGCGTTCAGGTGTCGGACGACTACGTGCAGTCAGCAGCGGCCAAGCGCAATCCGTTGTCGTCGAACCTGCGCGGCAGCTCCGACCTCGCCTTGTGGAACCTGGTGGCCTCGGTCAGGGCGCAACAAAACGGCAACTCTTTCGATCTGGTCGATACCGGTCTGGCCTCGCTGCAGGTGTCGGCACTCGCCCTCGACCCGGCCTCGGCCGTGCCGCTGCCCGGCGCCGCATGGCTGTTCGTGATGGGCATCCTCGGCCTCACCGGCACGCGGCTGACCGGCATCAAATCGGCGGCAGGCAGCGTCAAGCGTGCTGCCGACCGGCCTGCGGCGGCGGGGCCGTTCGGTGCGGCTGTGCCTGCTTGAAGTGCCGCGCCACCGCCTCGCGCGGCTTCACCTACCTGGGCGCGATGTTCATCGTCAGCGTGCTGGCGATGACATCGGCGATGGCGGGTGTGGTTTGGAGCACGGTGCAGCGGCGTGACAACGAGCGCGAACTGGTGTTTGTCGGGCGCCAGTTCCAATCGGCGATCGAGAGTTTTCGGCAGCGCTCGACCGCGCCCGCAAGGCTTTATCCGCGCGAGCTGATCGAGTTGGTCCGCGACGACCGCAGCATCGTGCCGCAGCGACATCTGCGCCGGATCTACATCGACCCCATGACAGGCGACAGCCAGTGGGGCCTGATCCAGCTGCCCGACGGCGGGATCGTCGGGGTGTACAGCCTGTCGCAGCGTGAGCCGTTTCAGCGCGCTTTCGTCACGGCGAATTTCGCGGTCCCGGCAGGCAAGTCGTATCGCGACTGGCGTTTTATCGCGCCGAGTGCGGTCGGTTTGCTGGCCGAGCCGTCTTGACGATCCGTCCCGCTCGACGAACTGTCATCTTCTGAAGAAAGAATCGCGGGTTCGGGGTCATCGACCGACCCGGCCCGCGTCATTCGTTGCTGCACTTCATGCGTTCCCCCGGTTTCTTCTGATGTTGTCTCGTGCCATTTCCACTGCGCTGCTGCTGGCGTTTTTTTGCACTGTGGGGCGCGCCCAGGAGGCAGCACCCGCAGAACCACCGGCCGCTCGTTTCGATGTGTTCGAGTTTCGTGTCGAAGGCAATTCGGTGTTGTCGGTTGAACGCATCGAGCGCGCTGTCTATGCCTTCATGGGTGAGCAGCGCACCGTAGACGATGTCGAGTCGGCTCGAGTCGCGCTCGAAGCCGCCTACCGCGATGCCGGCTACGGCACGGTGCTGGTCGACACGCCCGAGCAGCGCATCGTCGACGGCGTCGTGATCTTGCAGGTGCTGCAAGCGCCGGTGTCGCGGCTGCGGGTGGTCGGGGCGCGCTACTACTCGCAGGGCCGCATTCTCGACAAGGTGCCGGCGCTGGCCGAGGGCGAGGTGCCCAACTTCAAGGTCGTCACAGAGCAGCTCGCCACCGTCAACCGATCGGCCGACCGGCGGGTGACGCCGCTGCTGCGCCCCGGCAAGGCGCCCGGTACCACGGAAGTGGACTTGACGGTCGAAGACAAGATGCCCTTGCACGGCAGCCTCGAGCTCAACAACAAGCACAGCCCCAACACCACCAGCTCGCGGCTGCAGGCCTCGCTGCGCTACGACAACCTGTGGCAGCGCGAACACAGCGTGAGCGCGCAGGTGCAGGTCTCGCCTGAAGACACCCGTCAGGTCAAGGTGTTCTCGGGCTCGTACACCGTGCCCACCGGCAGCGGGCTGCTGGTGTTTTCGGCGATCCGCTCCAACAGCAACACCGTGGCCGGCGTCGGCGGCACCACGGTGTTCGGCAAGGGCAACATCTTCGGCGTGCGGGGCATCTTCTTGCTCGACGGCACCGACACCTTGAGCCACAGCATCACCCTCGGTGCCGACTACAAAGACTTCAAAGAAAGTGTCTCGGTCGGCGCCAACGAAGGCTTCGACACCCCCATCCACTACCTGCCGCTGAGCGCCAGCTACTCGGCCACCAACACCGACTCGAAAGGCTGGTGGCAAACCGGCGGCAGCCTGACCGTGGCGCTGCGCGGGCTGGCCAGCCGCGAATCGCAGTTCGAGGACAAGCGCTTCAAAGCGCAAAGCAATTTCTCCATCCTGAAGCTCGACGTGGCGCGCCTGCACAAGCTGCCGCGCGGTTTCACGCTGTACGGCACGCTCGAAGGGCACCTGAGCGGCCAGGCGCTGATCAGCAACGAGCAGTTCGTCGCGGGCGGTGTCGACAGCGTGCGTGGCTACCTCGAATCAGCCGCCGTCGGCGACAAGGCGCTGCGCGGATCGATCGAGCTGCGCAGCGGCAACCTCGCCCCCGAGCGTTTCACCTGGCTCGGCGGCTTGAGCGCCCATGCCTTCGTCGATGCGGCCGCTCTGCGGCTCAACGACCCGTTGCCCAAGCAAGACGATCACTTCACCCTGCTCAGCACCGGCTTCGGCCTGCGCGTGCAAGCCCGCCAGACCGCAAGCCTGTCCATCGACGTCGGCTGGCCACTGCGCGATGCAGGCTCCACCCAAAAGGGCGCAGCGCGGGTGCATGCGAGCGGCGTGCTCGAGTTTTAAACGCCACATGAGCAGACGATTGCACATCGGCGGAACCTCCCACACCGACGGTTGGGAGGTGCTGAACGCCAACGCTGCGCCCTATGTGGACCATGTGTGCAACGCGAACGATTTGTCCCGGTTTGAAAACAACACGTTCACGCAGGTCTACGCGTCGCATGTGGTCGAGCACCTGGACTATCGCGACGAGCTTTTGAACACGCTCGCTGAATGGCATCGCGTGTTGACTCCCAGTGGCAGTGTGCTGATCAGCGTGCCTGACCTGGATACCTTGGCGAGACTGTTTCTGCAAAAGGAGCGTCTCGCGCTCGAAGACAGGTTCATGGTGATGCGGATGATGTTCGGCGGTCATGTCGACAAGTTCGACTACCACGTCGTCGGATTGAACGAAGAATTCCTCGCGGCGTTCCTGCACCGCGCCGGCTATGTCGGTATCCGCCGCGTCGAAGGCTTCGGGTTGTTCAACGACACCAGTTCGATGACCTTCAAAGGCACCGCCATCAGCCTGAACATGACCGCTCACAAACCGTGAAGACCGTCTCGGCGCAGTCGTCGGCACTACTCGCCGAAGCGCAACAACTGCTGATGGCGGGTGACACAGTTCGCGCCAAGGCGCTGTTGGTTCAGGCGTTGGGTCGTGCGGTGCTCAGGACTGAAGCGCTGTACCTGCTGGCGATCGCCGAATTGATGTCCGGCAGCGCCGCCGCCGCGGTCGACCATGCGGTCAAAGCCGTGACCGCCGACCCGCGCGATGCACGCTTTCGGTTCACGCTGGGTCGAGCTTTCAAAGCCTTCGGCGATCTGGACAGCGCCGA
Organism: Rhizobacter sp.; assembly: GCA_031390425.1. Taxonomy (GTDB): domain Bacteria; phylum Pseudomonadota; class Gammaproteobacteria; order Burkholderiales; family Burkholderiaceae_C; genus PBB1. Next base: position 2,863 of record JANMTL010000184.1, on the reverse strand, counting down.
GCGTGCATACCGCGAAGCACTGGTGCTGGCGCCGACCTACATCGAAGCCATGGTCAGCCTCGGCATCGTGATGAAGACGCGCGGCGATGCCGAGGGCGCCATTAGGCTGTACGACCAAGCGCTCGAACTCGCGCCGAACTTTGCAGCCGCCCATGCCAATCGCGCCAACGCGCTGACGCTGCGTGCCGCTTTGGCCGCCGACCAGGCCGCAGACGACGCGCCGACCGACGCCGTTCTCGAAATACAAGCCCACGCGGTGGAGCTCGAGCCGAACAACGCGCTGCTGCATCGCAACCACGGCGTGATGCTGGTGCGTGCTCGGCGCCGCTGGGACGCCGCCGGTGCCTTCAACCACGCGCTCGCCGTAGACCCGAGCGATGTCGACGCGTGCTTGCACCTGGGCGGTTGCCTGCGCGCGATGGGCGACTCGAAGCTGGCGCGTGAGGTGTACGAGAAGTGGCTGAACCAGAACACCCCCAACCCCACCGTCATGCGAGCGCTGTCGGGCTTGCTCACGCGTGACGGCCAGGTGGACGCAGCCCTGCCGTGGGCCGAGCAGGCCGCCGCGCTCGATCCCGATCCGTACTCGCTGATGCAATTGGCCAACACCTACTTGCAGTCTCGGCGGCTCGAAGACGCCATGGCGCACTGCCGGCGGGCCGTGGATCTGTCCGCGGGGCGCGCATCTCTGTACCCCACGTACTTGCTGGGCTCGAATTACCTGCACGAAGATCCTCAGCCGATCTTCGATCTGCATGCCGAATTTGGCCGGCTGCTGCCCGCGCCGCTGCCCTCACGCCCCCGCTGGCAGGCACTTATGCCGAACCAGCGCCTGAAGGTGGGTTACGTCTCGGGAGACTTCGTTCGACATTCGGTGTCGTACTTCATCGGGGCCTTGCTCGAGCGGCACGACACAACGCGCTTCGAGATTTGCTGCTACGACAACCTCGGTTGGGGCGACGCGGTGACTGAACGGCTCAAGTCGTACGGGCATCGCTGGTTCAACTGCGAAGGCATGTCCGACGAGTCGTTGCGCCGGCAGATCGAAGACGACGGCATCCACATCCTGATCGACCTGTCCGGCCACACCTCGCACTCGCGGGTATTCATGTTCAGCCTGGGCGTGGCGCCGGTACAGATGAGTTTTCTGGGGTATCCCACGATCAGCGGCCTGCCTGCCATCGACTTTCGCATTACCGATGCTGTCATCGACCCTGGCGACATGCCGCCGCTGGCCTCCGAGCAGCCGCTGTGCCTGCCGCGCACGATGTTTTGCTACCGCCCCGACGAGCATCCCCCGATCGGCCCGTCGCCGTGTGTTGCAAATGGCTACATCACCTTCGGCTCGTTCAACAACATTGCCAAAGTCAACGATCACACGCTGGCGCTGTGGGCCGAGGCGATGAACGCCGTGCCCGCCTCCCGCCTGCTGCTGAAGTCGGCGGCGATGACCCAGGTCGCCAACCGCGAGAACATCGAACGGTTCATGGCCGAACGGGGCATCGCTGCCGAACGACTGACGCTGCAACCGTGGGTCGCCAGCAAGAGCAGCCACCTCGAGACCTACAACGAGGTCGATATCGCGCTCGACCCCTATCCCTACACCGGCGCCACCACCACCTGCGAGGCGCTGTGGATGGGGGTCCCGGTGGTCACGTTGCGAGGACGCACGCACACCTCGCGCGTCGGCGCATCCATCTTGCAGGGCATCGGCAAACCGGAATGGATTGCCGAGACCGACGCCGACTACGTTTCGATCGCCGACCGCTTGGCGGCCGATGTGGCCGGGCTGGCAAGGTGGCGCATGCGGGCGCGGGCCCACCTGGCCGACAGCGAGTTGTTCGACGAAGCGGGTTTCACGCACGATTTTGAAACGCTGTTACAGCAGGCGTGGGCGCTGGCGGGCAAGCACAGCGAAATCGCCGAATGGGCCTAGTCCGAAAGCATCAGTTTGCGGGCCAGCCGGGTGTGTCTTGCGTCACATCCTATCGCTAAATTATTGAAAGTTTGTTGTGGATGGAATCGACGTTGGGCCGGACTAGGCTGAAGTAGCCAAAAACAGATGCGGCTGCAACATGGTGACGACACAGGGGACTTTTAGAGTGATTGCTGTCGGAAGGTTCCCGCTCAGGGAGGCACGCCGATGCGGTTTGGTTGTGACGATCGAAGAGTGCGTCTGACCGTTAGACGGGCGCGCACCGCGGATCTTTCTCACCACACCGTGTACAGCGTATTTTTTATATCAACCCAGGAGAGAACTCAGCATGAAATTCAACCTCAAGATGATCGCTGTCGCCGCGGCGATGGTTTCAACGGCCGGCGCTGCAAACGCAGCCATCGTGTCCGACTTCACCAATGACGGCACGCTGGTGCTGACCGCGTTCAATGAAGTAACGCGCGCTTATTACATCCGCGATCTCGGGTTCACTTTGAGCCAGTTTTTGCCTGCCAGCGTCGCTGGAAACAAGACCCCGGAAGCCGGCTTGAACCTCAACGCAGGCAACACCACCAATTTCGGTGATGCCAGCGGCTGGTCTGCCTGGATTGCCGGCCAGACACTGTCTGCCATTCGGTGGAATGTGTCGGCCAATGACAACGTTGGCGCTCAACGCGGGATCAGCTCATCAATTAACCCTAACGAGACGGCCGTTGCGGGTGAATTGAATAACTTCACAGGCGGCACCTACGCTGGCAGTTCCGAAGGGTATGCGGGGCAAGCCACGGGCGGCACTCCGGGCTTGTCTTTCACAAACACAGTTGGCGCTGACGGGAACCTCGACACTAACTGGGGCCTGGGCACCGACGGCCTCGCCACGCTCGGCGGAACAGCCTTCTTGTATTTTTTTGATCTGATCAACAACGG
>JANMTL010000144.1:0-6676 GCA_031390425.1 Rhizobacter sp. | reverse complement strand
GTCCATCAGCTCGGCACGGCCTGCGTAGACCACGCCGGCCAGATCGGTGACCCAGATGTTCTCGCGCGGCACGCCCAGCTTGACCAGCAGCGTCAGGCACGCCAGCGCGGCTGCACCGGCGCCCGAGGTCACCAGCTTGATTTGCTCGATGTTCTTGCCGGTCACCCGCAGCGCGTTCAACACCGCCGCGCCGACCACGATGGCCGTGCCGTGCTGGTCGTCGTGGAAGACCGGAATGTTCATGCGCTTGCGCAGCGCGCGCTCGACATAGAAGCAGTCGGGCGCCTTGATGTCTTCGAGGTTGATGCCGCCGAAGGTCGGCTCCAGCGCGGCGATGCAGTCGATCAGCTTGTCGAGGTTGCGCTCCGCGAGCTCGATGTCGAACACATCGATGCCGGCGAACTTCTTGAACAGCACCGCCTTGCCTTCCATCACCGGCTTGGCCGCCAGCGGGCCGATGTCGCCCAGGCCGAGCACGGCGGTGCCGTTGGTGATCACCGCCACCAGGTTGCCGCGCGCGGTGTACTTGAAGGCGTTGGCGGGGTCGGCCACGATCTCTTCGCAGGCGGCGGCCACACCGGGCGAATAGGCGAGTGCCAGATCGCGCTGGTTGACGAGCTGCTTGGTCGGCGCGATGGCGATCTTGCCCGGCGTCGGGAACTCGTGGTATTCGAGCGCGGCGCGGCGCAGTTCGGCTTGCTTGATCTCGTTGGGGGTGGTCATGGGCGTACCGAAAACATCCCCGACATTGTAGAAGCCGACCCCCGACGACGTGTCTGGCCGTCGGGCTGGGCGCACAGCGAGAATGCGCCGATGGCCCTCGGCGAATTCGACCTGATCGCGAAGTACTTCGACCGCCCCGTGCGGCGCGCGGCGCTCGGCATCGGCGACGACTGCGCTTTGTTCGCCCCAGCGCCTGGGATGCAGATCGCGACCTCGTGCGACATGCTGGTCGAAGGCCGACATTTTCTGTCGACGGTGGCGCCCGAACGGCTCGGTCACAAGGCGCTGGCGGTCAACCTCAGCGACCTCGCGGCCTGTGGCGCCGAGCCACTGGCCTTCACGCAGGCGCTGGCGCTGCCGCGCGCCGACGAGGCGTTCCACGGCGGCTTTTCGCGCGGCCTGCTGGCGCTGGCCGATGCCCACGGCTGCGAGCTGATCGGCGGCGACACGACGCAGGGCCCGCTCAACATTTGCATCAGCGTGTTCGGGCAGGTGCCGGTGACCTTGGCAGCCTCGGGCGCACTGCTGCGCTCGGGTGCGCGGGCCGGTGACGACCTTTATGTGAGCGGCCTGCTGGGCGATGCGCGGCTGGCGCTCGAAGTCTTTCGCGGCGCGCTGTCGCTGGCCGGGCGCGACTTCGATGCGGTGCGCGACGCGTTGGAGCTGCCGCAGCCGCGCATCGCACTCGGTCTGGTGCTGCGCGGTGTGGCGAGCAGCGCGATCGATGTGTCCGATGGGCTGCTGGGCGATTTGGAGCACATCCTCCAGCGCTCGGGCGTCGATGCCGTGATCGAGATCGATGCGCTGCCGCGCAGCGCGGTGCTGCGCACGCAGCCGCTGGCGGTGCAGCGGCTGTGCACGCTGTCCGGTGGCGACGACTACGAGCTGCTGTTCACCGCGCCCGCCGAGCGGGCCGCGCAGGTGATGGCGGCCGGCGCGTCGGCTGGGGTGGCGCTGACGCGCATCGGATGCATCGTCGCGCGGGGCGGCGCTTTGCCCGCGGCCCGCCTGATCGACGCGGAAGGTCGACCGGTGGCGCACCCCCATGCATCGTTCGATCATTTCCGCGCGGTGGATTGACGACGTATGGCTGCGCTGCCGGGCCGCCCTCAACCTCACCCTCACCCAGAGGGAGAGGGTGCCACGCAGGCCTTCGCTGCGCCGCGCAACGCGAGCGTTCGGCTGCTGCTCAGCCACCCGGCGCATGCGATCGCGCTCGGCTTCGGCAGCGGCTTGTCGCCGGTGGCGCCGGGCACGGTCGGCACGCTGTGGGCGTGGATCGCTTTTCTGGTGCTGCAACCGCGGCTGAGCACGCCGCAGATGGCGGCGCTGCTGGCGCTCGGCTTTCTCGTCGGGTGGTGGGCCTGCACCGTCACGGCGCGTGCGATGGCCATCCCCGACCCGGGCGCCATCGTCTGGGACGAGGTGCTCGCGTTCTGGCTGGTGCTTTGGCTGGTGATGCCGGCCGGCCTGTTGGCGCAAGCCGTGGCATTCGCGTTGTTCCGCTATTTCGACGCCGCCAAGCCGGGCCCGGTGGGCTGGGCCGACCGCGTCTTCAAGGGCGTGCGCGGTCGACCCATCGGCTGGGCGCACGGCTTCGGCATCCTGTTCGACGACCTGGTCGCCGCACTCTGCACCTTGCTGGCCATCGCGGGCTGGCGCTGGGTCTGGCCTTGAGGTTCGGCGCGACCATGAACGAGCTCGATCCCGAACAGCATGCCGCCGTTTGCGCGCTGGCCGACGCGCTGCGCTCGCGTGGCTGGCGGCTTGCCACCGCCGAGTCGTGCACCGGCGGTTTGATCGCCGCCGCGTGCACGTCGATCGCCGGGTCGAGCGACTGGTTCGAGCGCGGTTTCGTTACCTACTCGAACGACGCCAAGACCGAGCTGCTCGGCGTGCCCGCGGCCCTCATCGAGGCGCACGGCGCGGTCAGCGAGGCGGTTGCACGGGCGATGGCCGAAGGGGCGCTGCAGCGATCGAACGCGCAGCGGTCGACTGCCGTGACCGGCATCGCCGGACCCGGTGGCGCAACGCCGGGCAAGCCGGTCGGCACGGTGTGGCTGGCGGTGTCCGGGCGAGACAGCGGGGGGCTGATCACCACCGAGGCCGCCCTGCTGCCCCTGGTGGGGGATCGCGCCGCGGTGCGCCACCAGACCGTCACGCACGCGCTGCGGGCGCTGCTCGCGGCGCTGTCTGTTTGATCGCGAACCATGACCATCCTGCTCGCCACCGACTTCGATGCCGACGCACTGCGGCTCTGGCGCGGCCTGCTGCAAGCGGCGCTGCCCGATGAGCGATTCGTCACCGAACGCGATGCCGCCGAAGACGCCGCGATCGACATCGCGATCGTTGCCAACCCGCCGTCCGGCGCGCTGCGCGGCCTGGCGAATCTGCAACTGATCCAGTCGCTGTGGGCCGGCGTCGACAGGCTGCTGGCCGACGCCAGCCTGCCGCCCACGGTGCCGATCGCCCGCATGGTCGATCCGGCAATGAGCGCCGCGATGGCCGAGACCGCGCTGTGGGCGGTGCTCAGCCTGCATCGAGGCTTCTTCAGGTATGCCCTGCAGCAGCGGGCGCGCCAGTGGCGGGTGCTGCCGCAGCGACGCGCCGACGAGGTCGCGGTGGCGGTGCTGGGCCTGGGCGAGATGGGCCGCACGGTCGCACTGCGCCTCGCCGCCCAGGGCTACCGGGTCAGCGGCTGGAGCACCCGACTGACTGCGGTGGCGGCTGTCGACACGCACGCCGGTGACGATGCGCTGTTGCCGCTGCTGGCGCGCACCGACATCGTCGTCAACCTGCTGCCGCTGACGCCCGCCACGCACGGCCTGCTGTGCCGGCGCACCTTCGCCGTCATGCCAAAAGGTGCGAGCCTGATCAACCTGGCGCGCGGCGCACACGTCGTCGATGCCGACCTGCTCGCCTCGCTCGACAGCGGCCACCTGCATCACGCCGTGCTCGATGTATTCACGACCGAACCGCTGCCCGCCGACCACCGCCACTGGCAGCATCCGAGCGTCACCGTGCTGCCTCATGCTGCCGCGCAGACCGATGCCCGCAGCGCCGCCGAAGTCGCTGCCGCCAACGTGCGGCGGCAGCGCTCGGGTGAGGCGGTGCAGAACCGGGTGGATCGCGCGCGGGGCTATTGACCCTGGGGAATCAGGCGCCGAGCGCCAGGCGCGGCGGCACCACGCCCACCCGCCCGCGCGCCGGGCCGGGGGCGACCGAGGTGCTCTGCATCGCCATCAACACCAGCCGTTTCAAGCCGTCCCATGGCTCCAGCGGCCAGTCGGGGTGCTTCAGGCCTTTGACCAGGCCATCGCAGACTTGCGCGGCGTGCAGCAGTTGGGCCAGCGCGTGGTCGGTGAACAGCGGCAAGGCGCGTTCGTACAGCCGTTCCTTGTTGCCCCAGGCCCGCGCTTCGCGCAGCGCCAGCGGCAGCGGGCGGCCGGTGTTCACCGCATCCTTGACGCGCTTCAACGCGCCGATGTCGTCGGCCAGCCGCCAATGCACCAGCACCGCCGCTTCGCCTTCGGCACGCAGGCCGTCGAGCATGCGCAGCGCGCGTTGGACGTGGCCGGCCAGCACGGTTTCGCACAACTGCGTCACGTCGTATCGGGCCACGTTCAGCACCGCCGATTCGACCTGCTCGAAGCTCAGCTCGCCCGCCGCCGAACCGGTTGGATAGAGCAGCGCGAGCTTCTGTATTTCCTGGTGCGCGGCCAGCAGGTTGCCCTCGACGCAGTCGGCGAAAAATGCCAACGTGCGCTGACCGGCTTCACCGCCCTGCACCCGCTGGCCTTGCGCAGCCAGCCGCTGCGCGATCCACAGCGGCAGCGCCTGGCGCTCGACCGCATCGACACGCACCGTCACCCCGGCCGCGTCGAGCGCGCTGAACCAGGCGCCTTGTTGCTGCTGGCGGTCGAGCATGGGCAGGTGCACGATCGTCACCACATCGTCGCTCAGCGTCTGGCAATACCGCTGCAAGGCTTCCGAGCCGTCTTTGCCGGGCTTGCCGGACGGGATGCGGATCTCGATGAGTTGTTTGTCGGCGAACAGGCTCATCGCCTGCGACGCGCCGATCAGCCCGCTCCAGTTGAAATGCGCACCGGCGACGGTGTGCACCTGGCGTTCGGTGTGCCCGGCCCGCCGCGCCGCCGCGCGCAAGGCATCACCGGCTTCCTGCGTCAGCAGCGGCTCGTCGCCCCACAGGGTGTAGATCGATCGCAGGCTTTTTTGCAGGTGCGGGCCGAGCTGATCGAGGCGCAGTTGCATCGGGGCTGGGGCTTCGGAGATCGGGCGTCGTCGTGCTGGCGCGCGCTCAGAACGCAGGCACCGTTGCCAGGCGCCGCATGATCTGCGAGACGATGTCTTTTTGCAGCTCGCGGTAGAGCAACGCTTCTTCGTACTCTTTTGCGAGTGCGGCGGTTTCGCTGTAGCTCATGTCGCGGCCGAGCAGCAGCTCGGTCGGCGCAATCAGCTCGCGGCCGGCCGGGGTGCGCAGGCGGAAATTGAAGCGCACGCGCAGGCTCATTTCCCGCACCTGGCCGGAGGAGGTCGTTGCGACGACGTTCTTCTCGCGCCGGTCGGAAATCGCTTCCAGGATCACCTGCGCCTGCGCTGCGGAGTCCACGACGAGCGTGGTCTGGCTGGCGTTGATGTTCTCGCGCAGCTCTTTTTCGAACGGCGAGTTGGACTTGAATCCGGTGAGCTGCAGCGTGCGGAAATTGAGCGTCGGCGCGCGCCGCAATTCGAACCCGCAGCCGACCAGCGGGGCCACGGCGAGAGCAGCGACGGCGATCAGCCAGCCGCGGCGTTCGGCCAGATCGAGATGTGACAACGGGTGGGCGCGCATCGGGCGTGACCTTTCAGAGCACCACATTGACCAGGCGACCCGGCACCACGATCACGCGCTTGACCGGCGTGCCGTCGGCGAACTTCACCAGCTCCGGACTGGCCAGCGCGGCGCGCTCGATGGCGGCCTTGTCGGCAGCGGCGGGCACGGTGATCGCGCCGCGCAACTTGCCGTTGACTTGCAACATCAGCTCGATCTGTTCTTGCACCAGCGCGGCCTCATCGACCTCGGGCCACGGCGCATCGAGCAGGTCGCCGTCCACTTTCGCATAGCCCAGATCTTTCCACAGGGTCCAGGTGGTGTGCGGGCAGGCGGGGTACAGCGCGCGCAGCAGGATGCCGTAGCCTTCACGCAGCACGAAAACACCGCCGTCGCCCTTGAAAGCCTCCAGCGCATTGAGCAGCTTCATGCCGCCCGACACCACGGTGTTGTATTGCATGCGCTCGTAGTCGTAGCTGATCTGTTTGAGCACCTGGTGCACCTCGCGGCGGAGCGCTTTGGCGGTGCCCGACAGCTCGGCGGATCGCGCGCCGGCGTCCTTCAACACCTCGACGTGCTTGGCACCGAAGCCCCATACCCGTTTCAAGAACCGATGCGCTCCTTCGACCCCCGCATCGTTCCATTCCAGCGTCTGCTCGGGCGGCGACGCGAACATCACGAACAGCCGCGCGGTGTCGGCGCCGTACTGGTCGATCAGCGCCTGCGGGTCGACGCCGTTGTTCTTGCTTTTGCTCATCGTGCCGACGCCGTCGTAGGCCACCGCCGAGCCGTCGCGCTTCAGCGTGGCGCCGTCGATCTTGCCGTCGATCCCGTGGGTGTCGTCGACGTCGTGCGGCCAGAAGTAATCGACGCCGCCCTGCTCGGTCTTGCGCGAGTAGATGTGGTTGAGCACCATGCCCTGCGTCAGCAGTTGGGTGAACGGCTCGCCCGCCGACACCAGCTTCAGGTCGCGCATCACCTTGGTCCAGAAGCGCGCGTAGAGCAGGTGCAGGATCGCGTGCTCGATGCCGCCAATGTACTGGTCCATCGGCATCCAGTACGCCGCGCCTTCACCGACCATCGCGTCGGCTTTTGTCGGACTGTCGTTCGGGTCGCAGTACC
>JANMTL010000049.1:0-6801 GCA_031390425.1 Rhizobacter sp. | reverse complement strand
GGCAGGCTTGTGATCCCCACCCCCGAGGCCCTCGCGCAGCGGCGCGTGCTGGTGGTCGGCGATGTGATGCTCGACCGCTACTGGCACGGTGCGGTCGATCGCATCTCGCCGGAGGCACCGGTGCCGGTGGTGCGCGTGTCGCGCGAGGAAGAGCGGCTTGGCGGCGCGGCCAACGTGGCGCTCAACATCAAGACCCTCGGCGCGAGGGTGACCCTGCTGACGGTGGTCGGCAGCGACGAGGCCGCGACGCGGCTCAAGTCGCTGCTCGAACAGCAGGGCATCGAAACCCGGCTCGGCGAAGACGCGCGGCTGCGCACCATCGTCAAGCTGCGCGTCATCGGGCGCTCGCAGCAGTTGCTGCGCATCGATTTCGAGAACGAGCCCGACCACGAGGTGCTCGAACAGATGCTGGACGCGTTCGAACGCGAACTGCCGATGCACGACGCGGTGCTGTTTTCCGACTACGGCAAGGGCGGCCTGACGCACATCACGCGGATGATCGAATCGGCGCGTGCAGCCGGCAAGCCGGTGCTGGTCGACCCGAAGGGCAGCGACTACGCACGCTACGCCGGCGCCACGGTGATCACGCCGAATCGCGGTGAGTTGGCGCAGATCGTCGGCGCGTGGTCTAACGAGGCGCAACTGAACGACCGCGCGCAGGCGCTTCGGTCGCAGTTGCGGGTTAAAGCGCTGCTGCTGACGCGATCGGAAGACGGCATGACGTTGTTCGACGACCGCGGCGCGGCGCACGAACCCGCGCAAACGCGCGAGGTGTTCGATGTCACCGGTGCGGGCGACACGGTGATCGCGACGATGACGGTGCTGATGGCCGCTGGCCTGAATGCGCGCGACGCGATGCCGCACGCCAACCGCGCGGGCGGCATCGTCGTCGGCAAGTTCGGCACCGCGAGCGTCGGCTACACCGAATTGTTCGGCTGAGCGTGTCGCGGTTCAGCGCGCCCGGCGAAACGTCAGGTTGATGCGCTGCTCGCCGATCATTGGGTGACAGCCGGGCTTCAGCGGCAACACGCCGTGATGGAAAAAGCGCGCCGGGCCGCCCCAGACGACGACATCGCCGTGAACGAGCGTGATGCGCTGCCTCGGGTCGCTGCGCAGCAGTCCACCGAACTGGAACACCGCCGACAGGCCGAGCGACACCGACACGATCGGCGAGTGCACGTCGCGCTCGTCGCGATCCTGGTGCAGCGTCAACCGCGCGCCGGGCACGTAGCGGTTGATCAGGCAGGCGTCGGGCTCGAAGCCATCGAACCCGGCCTGTGTGGCGGCGGCCTGCGCCAGTTGTATGAACACATCCGGCATCTGCGGCCAGGCGCGGCCGCTGTCGGGATCGATCGGGTCGTAGCGATACCCGCGTCGGTCACTGACCCAACCGAGCGGCCCACAGTTCGTCATCGCGACCGACATGCGAAAGCCGCCCGGCGTGATCAGGTGTCGCCACGGCGCCTGCGCGGTGACCGCGTCCACCGCCGCCAGCAAGGCCGCGTCGTTCGCCCGCGCGCCGCCCCGCCACACGATCGCACCGGACGCCAGCGGTTCGATTCGCGGCGAGTCGCCGTCCTCGAACAATGCCAGGTTGCCTCCGGTGTGGGACGGGCCCGGCGTCATGGCTCGGCCGCTGCGCTGGCCTCGCGATCCAGCAGCGCGCGCTTGCGCTCGACGCCCCAGCGGTAGCCCGACAGTCCGCCGTCGAGGCGCACCACGCGGTGGCACGGAATCGCGACCGCCAGCGGGTTGGCGCCGCAGGCCTGCGCCACCGCGCGCACCGAGGCCGGCACGCCGATGCGCTGCGCGATGTCGGTGTAGCTTGCGGTGCGGCCCGCCGGAATCTCTCGCAGCGCTTGCCACACGCGTTGCTGGAAGGCGGTGCCGCGCAGATCGAGCGGCAGGTCGAGCCCGATCGCGGGCGCTTCGACGAAGCCGACGACGCGCGCGACCAACTGCTCGAACTCGCCGTCGCCGCCGATCAGGTGGGCGTTCGGAAATCGGTCTTGCAGGTCGCGCGCCAGCACGTCGGGATCGTCGCCGATCAGGATCGCGCAGACGCCGCGTGCACTTTGCGCGACCAGGATCGCACCGAGCGAACACTGACCGATTGCGAAGCGGATGTCTGTCGAAGCGCCCCCCGCGCGGTAGGCGGTGGCAGTCATGCCCAGCACCTGCGCGGATTCTTCATAAAAGCGGCTGTTCGAGGGATAACCGGCATCGTAGATCGCCTCAGTCACCGACCCGCTGCGAACGAGTTCCTGACGCATCCGCTGGGCTCGGTGCGCTCGCGCATAGGCGGCTGGCGTGACGCCGGTGACGGCCTTGAAGAGGCGATGCAGGTGGTGCGCGCTGAGGCCGCTTCTCGCGGCGAGGTCGTGCAATGTCGGCGCTTTGTCGGCGCTGTCATTTTCGATATCGCGGCACAGCCCGGCCACCAGCGCGGCATGCTGCGCCGCGAGTGACGATTGGTCGGGTCGGCAGCGCTGGCAGGGCCGAAATCCTGCCCGCTCGGCATCCGCGCCGCTGGCGTGGAAATCGATGTTCTCGGGCCGTGCCGACCGCGATGCGCAAGCCGGTCGGCAATAAACCCCGGTGGAGCGCACCGAGTAGAAAAACCAGCCATCGGACGCCGGGTCACGGGCCACGACGGCGGCCCAGCGCGGGTCGCTCAACGTGGCTTCGGCGCGGCGCGCGGCGTCGTCTTTGCGCATGGTGTGCGAAGTCCTTTCAGCCGGTCGAAATCGATGGCTTCAATTTAGGCCTCCGCGAACCGGCGCGCACTCCGGATCTTGCTTTCGTATCCGTCATCGAACCACTGTGGGCGACGGCACGCAGGTGCTGTCGCCCACGCGCCATCAGCCGACGCGCACTTCCACCCGCTTCGGTTGCGCTTGCGCCAGCTTCGGAATGCGCAGCCGCAGCACGCCGTCTTTTAACTGCGCGTCGATCGCGCCGGTGTCGAGCCGATCGCTGAGCGTGAACGCGCGGCGATAGCGCGAGGCACGCATTTCGGCGAGGTCCGCGTCGCCGGTCAGAGTCGCCTCTTCGAAGACCTGGCCTTCAAAGCTGAGATTCGGGCCGTCGACCTGGATATCGAGTCCGTCCTTGCGAACGCCGGGCACGTCGGCCAGCAGCGTGATGCCGGCACTGTCTTCGACGATGTCGACGTGCGGCACCAGGTAGCGCGTGGCGGTGTTGACGGGGGTGGGTGGGTGTGTCGTGTTCATCGAAGGTGTCCTGTCGTGTTGGGGGTGCGGGCGATCGTGGTCACGGACGCAATCAGGTGATCGCGATGCGCGTCGGCGGTGTGACGGCGCGGCGCTGCACGCTGATGTGCAGCACGCCGTCGCGGTAGCTCGCGCTCACCTGGTTCGGGTCGGCGTCATCGGGCAGCGTCACGGCTCGGCGGAAGCGTCCGGCGTAGCGTTCGTTGCTGCGCACGCTGAACGACTCGGCACTGCGCTCGGTGCGCTGGTCAGGGGCCGTCGGCACGTCGCTGGCACGCTCTCCAGCAATGGTCAGTACGCCGCGATCCAAGGTCACTTCGGTGCGGCTGGCGTCGATGCCGGGCGCGAACACCTGGATGTCGATGGCTTGCGCCGTTTGACGCAGGTTGATGGCCGGAAACACACCGCGAGACACGGGGCTGGCCGCACGCGGCGAGGCGCGACGGCCGAAGATCGCGTCGAGGTCGGCGCGCACCCCGTCGAGGTCGGTGGGGCGAGCGCGGGTCAATGTCAAAAACGAGTCGTACACGGTTCATGTCCTTCATCGGTTGGAGAGGCCCGTCCGTCGGGCCCGATGCTCAGAACATGGCTGCGCCGCGCGCAGTTTCAAGAGGCGGCGGGCGTGGCCTGTGGCTCGGGTTGCGGCGTTGCGGTGAGCGCTTCGCGTGCCCGTTCGGCGTAGCGGTTGAAACGCCACGCGGTGCCGTCCATCGTGATGCGCCGCCAGGTCACGCGCTTTTCAGCCGGCGTCATCACGGTCCATCTCTGCACCTCGTCGAAGCTGCGGCCGCAGCCTTTGCAGACCTCGTCGCCCTGGCTGGTCGAGCAGATCGCGATGCACGGCGCGTCGGGCGTGGTGGCGTACCACGCCAGCCATGCGGTGCGCGCGGCGGCGGGCATGCTGGCGTCGTCGCATTCGTTCTCGTGGTGGTACACCATCAGCGCATACACCTCGGCCAGCGCACGCACCTCGGGGCAGGCGGTGATGCCGTCGGGCGACGGCGAGCGGTCGCGCCACCAGTTGATGGCGGACTCGATGTCGGTGATGTGGATGCCGGCCATGGGTGTCCGAGAAGGCGGAAGGCAAGCATACCGCCGCACCTGCCAGCGACGACCGCGCCGGCTCGCTGTCAGAAGGGGGCTTCGATGCCGACTCACGATCAGGTGTTCGTGGTGTGAGCGGCATGGAACCGATACGGCCCCATCGCAGTCCCAATGACCGCATCGACATCGAAAGGACGACCGTGAAATCACCGACCGTTGACATGCTGCGCCGAACGAGTCTCCGAGCTCCGTTGTTCGCTTTGGCCCTGGCGGCGCTTTGCATCGGGTTGGCTTTCGTGCCGACGGCTGGGGCCGAGTCGGCCGTGGTGGTGCCTGCACCGATCTCCGACGTCGCAGCCGCCTCTGCGGCGACGTCCGCGACGGCGGTCTTCGCGGGCGGCTGCTTCCGGGGCGTGCAGGGGGTGTTCCAGCATGTTCAGGGCGTCACCAGCGCGGTGTCCGGCTATGCCGGTGGCAGCGCGGACACGGCGTCCTATCGCAAGGTGGGCTCGGGCTCCACCGGCCACGCCGAAGTCGTGAAGGTGGTTTTCGACCCGAGGAAGGTCAGCTATGGCCAGCTGCTGCAGATCCACTTTTCAGTGGCGCACAACCCGACCGAGCTGAACCGCCAAGGGCCGGACCGCGGAACGCAGTACCGATCGACGGTCTTTCCGGTCGACGCCGAGCAGACGCGCGTGGTGGGCAGCTACATCGAGCAACTCAACCGCGCATCGACCTTCGGCAAGCCGCTGGCGACCACGATCGAGCCGCTGAAGGAGTTCTACCCCGCCGAGGCCGATCACCAGGACTTCTTGACGCTGAACCCGAACCACCGCTACATCGTGCAGCACGACCTGCCGAAGATCGACAACCTGAAGCGACTGTTCCCCGCCCATTACCGCGCCACGCCGGTGCTGGTGGGAGCGGCAACGCCTTCGTAGCCCCGGCCCCTTCAGCAAGGACTCCGCCGACGCGGGCCGACCCGGTCAGCGTCGCCCTGAATCGATCGCAGGGCTATCCCTCCGCAAAAATTCAGGGTAAACTCTGAGGCTTCGCTCGCATCGACGACCCCCCCGCAGTTCTTTTGCGCAGTTGTTGTGATCGATGTTCGTTCATCCCCTCTGACCTCCTTCGAGTCAGCCCACGCTTTCAGGTGCGGCAGGTCTCGATAGCGCTTTCAGTCGGTGCCGCACTCGACGGCACTTGCAGGCAACGGTTGGCGGCGATGCCGTCGCTTGACTGTTGTCCTTGGGCTCCGTGCATCTGCGCAAGGCCCGGGCGAACCTTCTCCCAGCGACCTGACCTCGTCGGCTCATCGAGCCGGCAGGTGCCTTAACGCGTTGCGTATTTCGCAGCGTCGGCACCGCATTTGAAAGTACGCAATGACATTCGCAAACCTGGGCTTGAACGACGCCCTGACCAAGGCCGTGGCCGATGCCGGCTACGAAGTTGCCACCGAAGTTCAACTGAAGGCCATTCCGTTGGCCATCGCTGGCAAAGACCTGATGGTCTCGTCGAGCACCGGCAGCGGCAAGACCGCGTCGTTCATCCTGCCCGCGCTCGAACGCATCATCGCGGCACGGGCCGACAGCACGCAAAAGCGCGATCGCTCGGTGTGCTACGGCCCGCGCATCCTGGTGCTGACGCCGACGCGCGAACTCGCGATGCAAGTCGCCAAGGCCGCCTCCACCTACGGCCGCCATGTGCAGGGCTTGCGCGTCGCGACCGTCGTCGGGGGCGTTCCGTACCCGGCGCAGATCAAGGCGCTGCGCGGCCCGCTGGACATCCTCATCTCGACCCCGGGCCGCCTGCTCGACCACCTGCAGACCGGCAAGGCCGTGCTCGAAAACGTCGACCTGCTGGTGCTCGACGAAGCCGACCGCATGCTCGACATGGGCTTCATCGACGACATCAACACCATCGCCGACCACGTGCCTGCTGCACGCCAGACGATGATGTTCAGTGCCACTTTCGCCGGTCACGTCGGCCGGCTGGCGCAGAACCTGTTGCGCGACCCGCAGCGCATCGACGTGTCGTCGCACACCGACACGCACGAGAACATCGAGCAGCGCCTGCACTGGGCCGACAACCACAATCACAAGAACGCGCTGCTCGACCACATCCTGACCGAGCGCGAGATGGAACAGGCGCTTGTCTTCACCAGCACGCAGCGCGACGCCGACTGGCTGGCCGATCGGCTCGCCGAGATGGGCCACGCGGTCGCGTCGCTGCACGGCGGCATGCCGCAAGGCCGTCGCAACCGCGTGTTGCAAGGGCTGCGCACGCGCCAGCTGAAGGTGCTGGTGGCCACCGATGTGGCGGCGCGCGGCATCGACGTGCCGAGCATCAGCCACGTCATCAACTACGGTCTACCAATGAAGGCCGAGGACTATGTGCACCGTATCGGCCGCACCGGCCGCGCTGGCAAGAACGGCCTGGCGATCACGCTCGGCGAGCGCATGGACACCGGCATGATCCGCCGCATCCAGCAGTTCACGACGCAGAACATTCCGGTCAGCACCAT
>JANMTL010000022.1:0-3735 GCA_031390425.1 Rhizobacter sp. | reverse complement strand
CGCAACTCCGCCAGCCCAGCACGATCTGGCTGATGGTGCCGGCGGCGGTCGTGGACCGGGCGCTTGGCGACCTCGTGCCGTTCCTGGATTCTGGCGACATCGTCATCGATGGCGGCAACTCGTACTACCGCGACGACATGCGGCGCGGCATGCAACTGCAGGCCCGTGGCATTCACTACCTCGACGTCGGAACCAGCGGCGGCGTTGCCGGCCTGGAGCGCGGCTACTGCCTGATGATCGGCGGCGAAGTCGGTGTGGTCGAACATCTGCGGCCGATCTTTTCTTCCCTCGCGCCGGGCATTGCAGCTGCAACGCGGACTCCCGGCCGCAAGGCCGGCACGGGTACGGCCGAAGAAGGCTTCCTGCACTGCGGCCCGCATGGGGCAGGGCACTTCGTCAAGATGATCCACAACGGCATCGAGTACGGCGTGATGGCGGCGTACGCAGAAGGCTTGAACATCCTGCGCAGCGCCAACGTGGGCCAGAGCGACCAACAAGCGCAGGGTGTGCACGATGCCGAGACGACGCCGCTGCGCGACCCCGAGATGTATCGGTTCGAGATGAACCTGCCCGAGATCGCCGAGGTGTGGCGCCGCGGCAGTGTCATCGGTTCCTGGTTGCTCGACCTGACCGCCATTGTCTTGCTGAAGGACCCCGAGCTGGCGGGATACGGCGGTCGCGTGTCGGATTCGGGCGAAGGCCGCTGGACGATCCAGGCGGCCATCGACGAAGGGGTGCCGGTGCCGGTTCTCAGCGCCGCGCTGTTCGAGCGTTTCACGTCGCGCGGCAACGCCGACTTTGCGAACCGGGTCCTGTCGGCGATGCGGTACGCGTTCGGCGGCCACGCGGAGAAGCCGGCGTCATGACATCCCCGCACGATGTCGTGTTCCTGCTCGACGTGGACAACACACTGCTCGACAACGACCGGGTCATCGCAGACCTGCGGAGCCACCTGGAGCGTGAGTTCGGCAGCGCCAGTGCGGCGCGCTACTGGGCGATCTTCGAGGGCTTGCGCAGCGAACTCGGCTATGCGGGATACCTGGGCGCGCTGCAGCGCTACCTCGGCATCGAACGCATTGGGGACCTGCTGGAAGCAGACGTTCGCAGCCTGTTCGCACCCAAGGAAAAATGATGAAACCCCAGATGAACGCCAACACCCGCAAGCTGCACGATCTGGGGCAACGCCTCTGGCTCGACAACATCACGCGCGAGATGCTGAACAACGGAACCCTGGCGCGCTACATCGCCGAGTTGTCGGTGACGGGCCTCACGTCGAACCCCACGATCTTCGAACATGCGATCGGCAGCGGTGCCCTCTACGACGCAGCAATCCAGAAGTTGGCAGCCCAAGGTCTGCCCTGCGAGGACATCTTCTTCGAGCTCGCGCTGCAAGACCTGACGCAAGCAGCCGACCTGTTCCGGCCGATCTTTGATGCCAGCAGCGGCAGCGATGGCTGGGTTTCGCTGGAAGTCTCACCGCTGCTCGCGAACGACACTGCCGGATCCATCCGGGCGGCGGCGCGCTTGCACGCGCGGGCCGCGCGCCCGAACCTCTTCATCAAGATCCCGGGCACGCCTGAAGGCATTGCGGCCATCGAGCAGTCGATCTTCGACGGCATTCCGGTCAACGTCACCTTGCTGTTCTCGCGCGAACACTGCGTGGCGGCGGCGCATGCGTATCTGCGCGGTATCGAGCGGCGCATCGAAGCCGGGCTCGATCCAAAGAGCGAATCGGTCGCTTCGCTCTTCGTCAGCCGCTGGGATGTGTTGGTGAAGGAAGACGTGCAGCCGCAACTGCACAACCGCCTCGGCGTTGCGATTGCCATGCGAACCTACAAGGCCCATGGCGATCTGCTCGCCTCCGATCGGTGGCAGCGCCTGGCTGCCGCGGGAGCGCGCCCACAGCGCCTGCTCTGGGCCAGCACGGGCACGAAAGACCCTGCCGCACCTGACACGTTCTACGTCGAAGCCCTCGCGGCGGCGCAGACCATCAACACGATTCCTGAAAAGACACTGCTCGCCTTCGCCGACCACGGCAAGGTGGGTGCGACCTTGCCCGCCGATGGCGGTTACGCTGAAGGCGTGCTCGACGAGTTCAAGCGCGAAGGGGTCGACGACGAAGCGCTCGCCGCGCAGTTGCAGCGCGAGGGCGTGCAGGCGTTTGCCAAATCGTGGAGCGGCTTGATGGCACGGATCAGGGAAAAGAGTTCGCCAGCGGCGGCGGCAAGCGCGGGGGCGACATGACCCTCGGCTACGACAAAGCGCTCTACCTGCTGCCGTTTGATCACCGGCAGTCGTATGTGGCCGACATGTTCCACCTCGAAGCGCCACTCGACGCGACACAGCGCGCACAGGTCATCGACAGCAAACAACTGATTTACGAAGGCTTCAGGCAGGCGCTGACCCAGGGTGTGCCGGCGGGTGCCGCAGGCATTCTGGTGGACGAACAATTCGGCGCCGCCATCTTGCGTGATGCACACCAGCGGGGTTGTGTCACCGCCCTGTCCGTCGAGCGCAGTGGCACCGACGAGTTCGAGTTTGAATACGGTGCCGACTACGCCAGCCACATCGAGGCTTTCGACCCCACCTTCGCCAAGGTGCTGGTTCGCTACAACCCGCAGGGCGACCCGGCGCTGAACCAGCGGCAGCTCGGCCGGCTGAAGCCATTGTCCGAATACTGCCGGCGCAGCCAGCGCAGGTTCATGTTCGAGTTGCTGGTGCCGCCCACTGACGAGCAACTTGCGCATGCAAGAGGCGATAAGGGTGTTTTCGATCGGCAAACCCGCCCGCTGCTGATGCAGCAGACGCTGCATGCATTGCAGGACGCCGGCATCGAGCCCGACGTGTGGAAGGTCGAGGGCCTGGACAGCCACGCCGATGCCGAGCGCATCGTGCAGACCGCGCGGCGTGGCGGTCGCGACCAAGTCGGCTGCATCGTGCTCGGCCGCGGCGCCGATGAAGCCAAGGTGCGCGCTTGGCTGACCGTTGCCGCGGGCGTGCCGGGATTCATCGGTTTTGCGGTGGGCCGCACCAGTTTCTGGGATGCGGTTTCCGGCTACCGCGCGCAGACGCTGACGCGTGCCGAAGCAGCCACGCAGATCGCCGGGCGCCTGCGCGAGTGGGTCGACATCTTCGAGGGCGGGCGTCTGTCACGCGTGGCCGGTGGCGATCAAACGGCGATCGTGACGGCGCGGTCTGCCTCGGAATGAATGCCCAAATCATGAAGGCCATTACGCCCAGCCTGCTCAGGCGACCCGGCATGCCCATCGGTTACCACGCCATTCACCCCGACGTGAGCCTGAATTTCCAGATGAATCGGTTTTTCGGCTTGGTGGGTGATGTGAGCATGCTGGACGAGATGCGCACGATGGCGCCGCGCATCACGACGTATGCAGACTGGCACCGCGAATTCGCGGCATTGGCGCAGCAAGCCCTCGCGAAGGGGCAGATGCTCAAGGCTGCTTACTGCCTGCGTTCGGCAGAGTTCTTCCTGCCTGCCGGCGACCCGCAACGCAAACCGATGCGCGAGCAGTTCGTGCAACTGGCGCGCGATCACTACGGCGTGAACGCCGGCGACCAACACCGGGTGCCGTATGCAGACGGGCCGGTTCACGGATTCTTGCCTGCCTATCGCTTCACGCCAGCCCAGCCCAAAGGTGTTGTGCTGTTCTGCGGCGGCTTCGACAGCTACCAGGAAGAGCTGTTCCTCTTCTTCTTCTGGTTGCGCGATGCGGG
>JANMTL010000294.1:0-2060 GCA_031390425.1 Rhizobacter sp. | reverse complement strand
CGTCGAGATGTGCAACAACAACGGCCACTGCCGCCAGTTCGACGCCGGCACCATGTGCCCGAGCTACCGCGTCACGCGCGACGAGCAGCACCTGACGCGCGGTCGGGCCAACACGCTGCGGCTGGCGCTGTCGGGCCAGCTCGACGCCGGGTTCGGCGCCGACGCCTTCACCGGGGACGCAGTGAAGGACGCGCTGGACCTGTGCGTCGGCTGCAAGGGCTGCAAGCGCGACTGCCCGACCGGCGTCGACATGGCGAAGATGAAGCTCGAATTCACCGCGCAGCACCGTGCGCAGCACGGCTTCAGCCTGCGCGATCGGCTGATCGCGACTCTGCCCGACTACGCAGCGCTCGCCAGTCGCGTGCCCTGGCTGATGAACCTGCGCGACACGCTGCCGGGGGCCGCCTGGCTGAGCGAGAAGCTGCTCGGCCTGTCGGCGAAGCGAACTCTGCCGCGCTGGCGCAGCGACACTTTCTGGCTTTCACCCGATGCGGCGGCGCTGGCTTCGGCAGAGCACGCGCTGGCGGCGGCGCGAGTGGGCGCGAAAGTCGCCGTGCTGTTCGTCGACACCTTCAACGGCAGCTTCGAAACCGAGAACGCCATTGCCGCCGTGCGTGTGCTGCAGGCCGCGGGATACACCGTGCATGTCGCCGCCAAGCCTGACGGCGCCTTGTGCTGCGGGCGCACGTACCTCGCCGCGGGCATGGTGGAGGACGCGCGCCGCAAGGTGGATGAACTGATCGGCGCCTTGCTGCCCTTCGCCGAAGCCGGCATCGCGATCGTCGGCCTCGAGCCCTCATGCCTTCTGACCTTGCGCGACGAGGCGCTGGTGCTCGGTCTCGGCCAACGCGCGCAGACCGTCGCTGCGCAGGCGCTGCTGTTCGAGGAATTCATCGCCCGCGAGGCGAAGGCCGGGCGCTTCAGGCTGAACTTCACACCGGCTGGCGCCCCGCTGCTGGTGCACGGCCACTGCCACCAGAAGGCCTTCGATGCGGTCAGTCCGGTGCTGGACGTGCTGCGCCTGATACCCGGCGCGAGCCCCGAGCTGATTGAGAGCTCCTGCTGCGGCATGGCGGGCAGCTTCGGCTTTGAAGCGGCGCATCACGCGGTGTCGATGCAGATGGCCGAACTGAGCCTGCTGCCAGCGGTGCGTGCGGCGCCGGACGCGATCGTCGTCGCCGACGGCACCAGCTGCCGGCACCAGATCGCCGACGGCAGCGGCCGCCAGGCGGTGCACGTGGCGCGTTTGCTGGCGTCGCTGCTGCCGACCGATGCAGCGGCGAGAACGCCATCGGGTTGACCATGAACGGCGGGGTCAGCCGGCGCCGCGATACTCGGGCGCATGGCCGCGCCGATCGCCTTCTACTTCGACTTCTCGTCGCCGTACTCGTACATCGCCTCCGAGTGGATCGAGGCGCTGGCCGCGCGCCGTGGCCGCACGGTGCGCTGGCACGCGATCCTGCTCGGCGCCACCTTCCAGGCGGCCGATCTGAAGCCCCCGGTGTCGTACCCGATCAAGCGCGAATACACGCTGCGCGACTTCGCCCGCTCGGCCGCGTTTGCCGGCGTGCCCTATCGTCAGCCGGCCAACTTTCCCGTTTCGACGCGGAATGCCGCGCGTCTGTTCTGGTGGTTGCATGACAAGCGCGATGCCACCGCCTGCCACTGGGCCCGCCATTGCCTGCGTGCCTACTTCGCACGCGGCGTCGACCCCAGCGACCCGGTCGCGCTGCGCCAGCTCGCGGTCGAGTTCGGGCTCGACGGCGATGCGGCCGAAGCGGTGTGGAGCGATCCGGCGAACAAGGCACGGCTGAAGTCGGTCAACGAAGCCGCCATCGCCGCCGGCGTGTTCGGTGCGCCGAGTTTCATCATCGACGGCGAACTGTTCTTCGGCAACGACCGGCGGGCGCAGATCGAGCGCTGGCTGCAGTCAGGACCCTTCTGATCACATGTCGTTGATGCTGCCCCACGTGCGCCACGCCGCACGCGCCAATCTTCTGGCCAACCGCAGGCTGCACGCCGCCATGTCCCATCTGTCCCGCGAGGACTTCCACGCGCCG
>JANMTL010000276.1:0-2021 GCA_031390425.1 Rhizobacter sp. | reverse complement strand
CAGCAGCACTACGAAGAGCAGCAGCGCCAGCGCAGCATCGCAGCGTTGAAGCGCCGTGCCACCGCACTCGGCTTCGCAGTCATGCCGACCTCCACCATGCCCGCATGAAATCGACCCTCAACCCGTTTTGTTTCTCATGAGGCTTGCGGCTGTAGGAACACACCCACAGCCGAAGCCTCTGTGGCCCGATGGAGCTTCGGGTCGCTGCGTGACAGCATGGCGCGATGACCCAAGGCAGCTTCACAAAATACCGCGGGCGCCTGATCGTGGCCGCGTTTTCCGTCATCGTCGTCATCGGCCTGGGCGTGGGCGAGTCCCTCGGCTGGCCGTTTCTCGCCGCACCGATGCAGCGCTGGATCGGCCAGGCGCTCGACCGCCGCGTCAGCTTCAGCGCCGACCCGGCCACCAAGCCTGTGGTGCGAATCCATTTGCTCGGCGCGGTGAAGGTGGCGGCGGCACACATCGAGATCGGCGCGCCTGCCTGGAGCAAGGCGCCGCACATGCTGCTGGCGCGCGACGCACAGCTGACGCTGGGCTATGGCGACCTGATCCAGGCCGCCCGTGGTGAGCCATTGCACATCCGCGACCTGCGTGCCTCGGAACTCGACGGTCGTCTCGAACGCCAGGCCGACGGCAAGGCCTCGTGGCAGTTCGGCGACAAGACCGACACGCCCGACGAAGCCGACCCACCCGCACGCCTGCCCACGTTCGGGAGCCTCGTGATCGGCACTGGCACGCTGGTGCTTCGCGACGCGCTGATCGACATGGCGCTCGACGGCAAGTTTTCGCTCACCGACAGTACGCTGGCTGCCACCAGCGGCGCCGCGAACGGCATGCAGTTCAACGCCAAGGGCATGTACCGCCAACAGCCGATGACCATCGAGATGCAGAGCAACGGCGTGCTGTCGGTCGTGGCCGACGACGCACAAAGCGCCGCGTTGCCGGTCACGCTGAACCTGAAGTCGGGCGCTGCCAGCCTGTCGTTCAAGGGCACCGCGACCGACGCCTTGAAGCTCACCGCGCTGAAGGGCCGTTTTGTCGTGCAAGGGCCGTCGCTGGCCGCGGTCGGCGACCCGCTGCGCGTGACCTTGCCGACGACCGGGCCGTTCCGTGCCGAAGGCCTGATCGCCAAGCAGGGCCTGGTCTGGAACGCGTTGTTCAACCAGGTCAGCATCGGTTCGAGCCGCCTCGCCGGTGCCTTTACCTTCGACCCGCGCCCGCGTCTGCCGATGCTCTCGGGCCGCCTGACCGGCACGAAGCTGATGCTCGCCGATCTCGGCCCGGCCGTCGGTGCGCCGGTTCGCAAAGGGAGCGCGGCGCCCGTGGCCGCCGCAGCGTCGGCACCGCCGCAGAAAAAGGTGGGCCGATCCGGGCAGGTGCTGCCGAACCGGGAGTTCGACCTGCCGGCCCTGCGCGCGATGAACGCGAACGTGCTGATCAACGTCGACAACCTCGACCTCGGCAGCAGCTTCCTTGAGCCGCTCAAGCCCTTGAGCACCCACCTCGTGCTGACCGACGGTGTGCTGACGCTGCGCGACTTCGATGCCCGCACCGGCCAGGGCAGCCTGGCAGGAACGGTGCAGCTCGACGGCCGCGACGCGCAGGCGCTGTGGACCGCCGACATGCGCTGGGACGGCGTGCGCCTGGAGAGCTGGATCCAGCAGACCCGCACCAACAACGCGCCGCCGTACATAACCGGCCGGCTGAACGGTCGGGCGCGTGTGGCGGGGCAAGGCAAGTCGACCGCCGCGATCCTCGGCAGTCTGCGGGGCGAGGTGCGCATGAACGTCGTCGGCGGCACGATCTCGCACCTGGCTGTCGAAGCCGCCGGGCTCGACGTCGCCGAAGGCCTGGGCATGCTGATCAAGGGCGACGACTCGCTGGTGATCCAGTGCACCGTCGTCGACCTGGTCGGCGAACAAGGCCTGTTCCGCCCGCGGGTCTTCGTGCTCGACACCAAGGACTCCACGCTCTGGGTCGACGGCTCTTTGTCGTTCGCGACGGAAGCGCTCGACCTGAAG
>JANMTL010000268.1:0-13688 GCA_031390425.1 Rhizobacter sp. | reverse complement strand
GCCCCTTCGTGGCCCTCGGGTCGCATCCCGCCTTGGAGCGGCCCGGCGGCGGGCTGGACGCGCGAGCAACCCGTGCTTGCTCAATGCGAGCGGATCATCGTGCCGTAAGCCTGCTCGGTCAGCACCTCCAGCAGCATCGCGTGCGGCACGCGGCCGTCGATGATGTGCACCGTGTTGACGCCGTTCTTCGCCGCATCGAGCGCGCTGGCGATCTTGGGCAGCATGCCACCGCTGATCGTGCCGTCGGCAAACAGCTCGTCGATCTCGCGCGCGGTCAGATTCGTCAGCAGCTTGCCGTTCTTGTCGAGCACGCCGGGGATGTTGGTCAACATCATCAGCTTCTCGGCTTTGAGCACCTCGGCCAGCTTGCCGGCCACCACATCGGCGTTGATGTTGTAGTTCTCGTTGTTGGCGCCGAAGCCGAGTGGCGAGATCACCGGGATGAACTGATCGTCCTGCAACGCCTTCACCACGCTCGGGTCGATCGATTCGATCTCGCCGACCTGGCCCACGTCGTGTTCGACGCTCGGGTCGTGGGTGTCGAACATCTTCAGCTTGCGCGCGCGGATCAGCCCACCGTCGCGTCCGGTCAGCCCGACTGCCTTGCCGCCGGCCACGTTGATGAGCCCGACGATGTCTTGCTGCACCTGCCCGGCCAGCACCCACTCGACGACCTCCATCGTCTCGTCGTCGGTGACGCGCATGCCCTGAATGAACGTGCCCTTCTTGCCGATCTTGGCCAGCGCGTCTTCGATCTGCGGCCCGCCGCCGTGCACCACCACCGGATTCATGCCGACCAGCTTAAGCAGCACCACGTCCTCGGCGAAGTCTTGTTGCAGCGCCGGGTCGGTCATCGCGTTGCCGCCGTACTTGATGACGATCGTCTTGCCGTGGAACTTGCGGATGTAGGGCAACGCCTGCGCCAGGATCTCCGCCTTGTCGCGCGGGGCGATGTGCGAGAGGTCGACCGTCTGCGATGCGGTGTCGGCGGGTGGGACGGGCGTGGACGAGGTCATCGGGGCGGCTCTCAAAACATACACAAAGAAGGAAGGCACACAACAACAAAAATTGTAGGGCGCGAGGCCGTCGGCAAGTGCCAAACCGTCAGTAGGTGCGGCCGCCCTTGAACTGCGCATGCGAGCGCCGCACCAGCGTCGCGCCTTTGGCCATCGCAGCGAACGACGCCCCGGCATGCGCGTGGCAGATGGCAAGGCCGAGCGCGTCGGCGGCGTCCTTGCTGGGCAAGCCGGGCAGCTTGAGCAGGCGCATCACCATGTCCTGCACCTGCTCCTTGCGCGCGTGGCCGTGGCCGACGATGGCTTTTTTCATCTGCAAGGCGGTGTATTCGGACACCTCGAGCCCGCCGGTCACCAGGCCGGTGATGGCGGCGCCGCGGGCCTGGCCGAGCAGCAGCGTCGACTGCGGGTTGACGTTGACGAAGACGATCTCGACCGCGGCGCAGGTGGGCTCGTACCGCGCGGTGACTTCGCGGATGCCGTCGAAGATGATCTTCAGCCTGGCTGGTAGCTCGCCGATGGCCACCGAGTCGGTTTTGATGGTGCCGCTGGCGATGTAGTTCAGGGTTGAGCCTTGCGCCTCGATGACGCCGAAGCCGGTGACTCTCAGGCCGGGGTCGATTCCGAGAATTCTCATTGGATCGGCTTGGCGATCGGTCGCTGTTTTTTTGCTTCTGCGAAGGGCTTTCGCGCTGCGTTGCAGCCCGCCGGGTCTCGGCCCGGCTGCCGAGTAACTTTCATTTGCGGGCCCAAATGAAAGTCACCAAAGCAAAGGGCCTGAACACCAGCCGATTTGGTGACCACGCTGCGGCCAGATGGTTGACGGCCACGGCTCTGGCACGAGAACAGGCACCGAACCACCGCGTCGGTTTCCTCGCTCAGGTTCAGACACTCGATATCGACACGCCTCGCCCCTGCGGGGCATTGCCGCGATGCTCCGCAGGGGCGAGCCGTGGCAAGCTTGAGCGGTTGGGCGTTAGCGAGGTACACGTTGAAGTAGCCCAGTGAATGTTCTCGAGCCAAAGCCGTTGAAGTAGGTGTGTAGCCGCAGCGTGATACTCAAATGGCTGGCGTTCAGGCCCTCTTCTTGGGTTACCTTCTTCTGGGCCAGCAGAAGAAAGTGACTCGGCCGCCGGGCCGAAACCCGGCGCGGTCTCAGCCAAACAATCAGTGCCGAAAGTGCCGAACGCCAGTCAACACCATCGCAATCCCGCGTTCATCAGCAGCAGCGATCACTTCATCGTCCCGCACGGAACCGCCAGGTTGAATCACAGAAGACGCCCCCGCTTCGCAAACGACATCAAGACCATCTCGAAACGGAAAAAACGCATCACTGGCCACAGCAGACCCGACCAGAGTCAAACCGGCGTTGGCCGCCTTGATCGAAGCGATCCGAGCGGAATCGATCCGGCTCATCTGCCCCGCGCCAACGCCCAGCGTCATGCCGCCGCCGCAAAACACGATTGCGTTGCTCTTGACGTACTTCGCGACCATCCAGGCGAACAGCAGATCGCGCCACTGCGCCTCGGTCGGCTGCACTTTGCTGACCACCTTCAATTCGCTGCGCGCGATCTCGCGGTTGTCGGCGCCCTGGATCAGCAGCCCCGAGCCGACGCGCTTGACGTCTTGCAGATTGCGCCCGCGCGACCAGGCCGTCGCACCCGCGCGATCGACACCGGCGAGCGGAATCTGCAGCACCCGCATGTTGGTCTTGCCGGCCAGCACCGCCAGCGCCTCGGCGGTGTACGACGGCGCGATCAGCACTTCGACGAACTGGGTGGTGACCCGCTTCGCCGCATCGGCATCGACGCCGACGTTGAACGCGATGATGCCGCCGAAGGCCGAGGTCGGATCGCACTTGTTGGCCTGCGCGTACGCCTGGCCTGCACTGGCCCCGATGGCCACGCCGCACGGGTTCGCGTGCTTGACGATCACGCAGGCGGCCGGAGCATCGTCGGGGCCGAACGACTTGACGCATTCCCACGCCGCATCGGCGTCGGCGATGTTGTTGTACGACAGCTCCTTGCCCTGAAGCTGGGTTGCGGTGACCAGCGAGCCGGGCGCCGGATGCAAGTCGCGGTAGAACGCGGCGCTCTGGTGCGGGTTCTCGCCGTAGCGCAGGTCTTGCAGCTTGACGAAACGGCCGTTGCTTTGCGCCGGGTACTCGCTGCGGGTCGGCTCGCCGCCATTGGCCAGCGTCAGCGACGACAGGTGGTCGCTGATCGCGGCGTCGTAGTTCGCAATGCGATTGAACGCCGCGACCGCCAGCGCGAAACGGGTCGCGCGCTGCACCGCGCCATGGCTCTGCAGCTCGGCCAGCACGCCGGCGTACTGCGAGGCATCGGTCAACACGGCCACATGCTCCCAGTTCTTGGCCGCACTGCGCACCATCGCCGGGCCGCCGATGTCGATGTTCTCGATCGCGTCTTCCAGCGTGCAGCCGGGCTTGGCGACGGTCGCTTCGAACGGGTACAGGTTGACCACCAGCACATCGATGGTGGGAATGTTGTGGCGGGCAAGTGCCGCGAGGTGCTCGGGCAGGTCGCGCCGCGCCAGCAGGCCGCCGTGGATGGTCGGGTGCAGCGTCTTCACGCGCCCGTCGAGCATCTCGGGGAAGCCGGTGTGATCGGCCACCTCGGTGACCGGCAGGCCGCCATCGGCCAGCAGCTTGGCGGTGCCGCCGGTCGACAGCAGATGGATGCCGAGCGCATGCAGGCCGCGCGCGAGTTCGAGGACGCCGGTCTTGTCGGAGGCGGATATCAATGCGTGCATGAAGAATCTCGGGGAATCACTTGAGCAGTCTGTGCTCGACCAGTTTGCGGCGCAGCGTGTTGCGGTTGATGCCCAGCCACTCGGCCGCGCGGCTCTGGTTGTGGTCGGCATGCTTCATCACGACGTCGAGCAGCGGCTTCTCCACCACCCTCAGCATCATCTCGTACATGGCGGCGGGCTCGACGCCGCCCAGATCGCTGAAGTAATCCTCCAGCCCGTCGCGAATGCATTCTTCGATCTGCTTTTTATTGCTCATGCACTCAGTCGGATCAAGGGCTGGTTCGCGGCGTCGGCATCGGTGTCGGCATGGGCGCTGACATTCGCAGGCCACAGCGTGTGGGTGTCGGCGAGTTCGTCGAACCAGTCGCTCACCGCGCGCACCTGGGTGTCGCAGGATTCCAGCCGGTTCATCTCGGCGCGAAACGCGTCGCCGCCCGGCAGCGCGCGCACCGCCCAGCCGATGTGCTTGCGCGCGGTGCGCACGCCAGCGAATTCGCCGTACAGGCTGTAGTGGTCGTGCAGGTGTTCGAGCAGCCAGCGCTTGGCCTGCGTCACCTCGGGCGCCGGCAGGTGCTGGCCGGTGGCGAGGAAATGCGCGATCTCGCGAAAGATCCACGGCCGTCCCTGCGCCGCGCGGCCGATCATCAGCGCATCGGCACCGGTGTATCGCAGCACCTCGCGGGCTTTCTCGGGGCTGGTGATGTCGCCGTTGGCGACCACCGGGATGCGCAGCGCGGCCTTCACCGCCGCCACGGTGTCGTACTCGGCGTGACCGGTGTAGCCCTGCTCACGGGTGCGGCCGTGCACCGTGACCATCGCGATGCCGGCGGACTCGGCGGCGCGCGCGATCACCAGCGCGTTGCGCTCGGCCTGGCACCAGCCGGTGCGCATCTTCAGCGTCACCGGCACGCGGTGCGGCTCGCAGGCGGCGACCACGGCCTGGATGATTGAAAGAGCAAGTGACTCGTCCTGCATCAACGCCGATCCGGCCCAGGTGTTGCACACCTTCTTGGCCGGGCAGCCCATGTTGATGTCGATGATCTGCGCGCCGCGGTCGATGTTGTAGGCGGCCGCCTCGGCCATCATGGCGGGATCGGTGCCCGCGATCTGGACCGCGATCGGTTCGACTTCGCCATCGTGATTGGCGCGTCGGCTGGTCTTCAGGCTGTGCCACAACTCTTTGCGGGAGGTGACCATCTCGCTGACCGCATAACCTGCGCCGAGCCGCTTGCACAACTGCCGGAACGGTCGGTCGGTGACTCCGGCCATCGGTGCCACGAACAAGCCGTTCGCCAACGTGATGTGGCCGATGTTCATGCGTGGAGGCGGGGCCGGATTGCTCAAAAAGGAGGCAGAGTATAGCCCCGCGTCCGGGCGCCTAGCCGCGGGTTTTCGCGTCTCGATAATGGGTCGGATGGAAGCCTGGATGGAGTCGTTGCTCGCGTCGTTGATGACTGCGCTGGCGTTGCCGAAATTCGGCCTGAGCACGGTCTTCGTGATCGCCTTCGTGTCGGCCACGCTGCTGCCGCTCGGGTCGGAGCCCGCGGTGTTCGGGCTGGTCAAACTGAATCCGCACTTGTTCTGGCCCGCCGTGTTGGTGGCGACCGTTGGCAACACGCTGGGCGGCATGGTCAGTTGGTGGATGGGGCTCGGCGCGGGTCGGGCCTATCACGCGGTCGCCGCGCGGCGGCATGCTCATGCACAGAGGCGCCACCCGTCAAAGGCGGCCGCTGTCCCTACCCACCCTGCCCCGCCGTCGCCCGCCCACGAACGCGCCTCGCGCTGGCTGGCACGCTACGGCGCGAAGGCCTGTTTGCTGTCGTGGCTGCCGGTGGTCGGAGATCCGCTGTGCGCGGTCGCCGGCTGGCTGAAGCTGCCGTTCTGGCCGTGCGTGCTGTACATGGCGATCGGCAAGTTCGTGCGCTATCTGACGATGACGGCGGCGCTGCTCTGGTTCTTTCCCGGGCACCTTTGATCCGGTCAACGTCAGGCCCGGGTCGCGCGCCCCTTGAGGGTCGTTTTCACCGCCGTGGCCGCGGCGCGCGCGACGGGCTTCTTGCGTGCCGGCCGGCTCGATGCGGCGGTCAGTTTCGCCACCTGCGCGCTGAGCTGATCGACCTTCGCGGTCAGCTCGCGCACCTCGCTGGCCTGCGGCACGCCGAGCTGGGCCAGCGCTTTCGCGACCCGCTGCTCGAAGATGGTTTCCAGCCGGTCCCACTGCCCGCTTGCCTTGGCCGACACGGCTTCGACCTTGTGACCGACCTCGGCCATGCGCGCGGCAACCTGTGCAGACACGGTGCCGAGCTTTTCCTCGGCCACCGCCTGCGTCTTGCGCTGCAAGCTCACGCCTTCGGTGACCAGCGCCTCGAACGCCTTGCCG
The DNA here is from genome assembly GCA_031390425.1 of Rhizobacter sp. Taxonomy (GTDB): domain Bacteria; phylum Pseudomonadota; class Gammaproteobacteria; order Burkholderiales; family Burkholderiaceae_C; genus PBB1. The sequence goes on along the minus strand of JANMTL010000268.1, from coordinate 7,520 downwards.
CCTTCTTCCTGCGCCTTCGCAAACGCACCGAGTCCTGCCAGCCAGATCTGCTGTGCAGATTCCTTGACCGATCCGGCCAGCACGCCGTCGAACAAACCGGCGGCAGCAGCAAACGCGGCGTTGGCGTCGGGTGGGGATTTCTTGACCATGGCAATGCTCCAGTCGTTCGCGCCGCAGCGGGCACCGAGACGCGCACTGTAGGCTGCACCGGCGCTGTCCGCCACAGCGCATCGGTGACAATCCGCCGCCTATGTATGCCCTCTATGAAGACGCAGGAAAATTCCACGCCGGTCGCGTGATGTCCGAAGCCGACAGCTCGCTGCAGATCGAGCTCGAATCGGGCAAACGCGTGAAGGTGAAGGCGGCCAATGTGCTGCTCAAATTCGACAAGCCGCAGCCGGCCGAGCTGTTCGCCGAGGCGCAGACGCTGGCCCGCGACATCGACCTCGACCTGGCCTGGGAATTCGCGTCCGACGCCGAATTCAGCTTTGCCGACTTGGCGCGCGATTACTTCAACGCGAAAGCCGACCTTGCCCAGCAAACGGCTGCGCTGTTCAAGTTGTTCGAGGCGCCGCACTACTTCCGCCGATTGGGCAAGGGCAACTTCAAGAAGGCGCCCGAGGAAACCGTCAAAGCCGCGCTGCTCGGCATCGAGCGCAAGAAGCAGGTGCTGGCGCAGATCGAGGCCTGGGCCGCCGAGCTGGCTGCGGGCCAGTGCCCGGCGCCGGTGCGCGAGCAGCTCTACAAAATCTTGTTCAAGCCCGACAAGAACGGGCCCGAATACAAAGCCGTGGTCGAGGCCGCCAAGCGCTCGCAGAAACCACCGCTCGACCTGCTGACATCGGCAGGCGCGATCGATTCTCCGTACCAGTTCCACTGGAAGCGCTTTCTGTTCGAGCACTTTCCCAAAGGCACCGGCTTCCCGGCGCTCGACGCGCCGGCGATCAAGGAGGTGCTGCCGCTGGCTTCGGTGCGCGCGTTCTCGATCGACGATTCGCAGACCACCGAGATCGACGACGCGCTGTCGGTGCAGGGCCTGGGCACCGGCACCGTGGTGTTCGGCGTGCACATCGCCGCGCCGGGCCTCGCGATCGCGCCCGACAGCCCGGTCGACAAGGTGGCGCGCGATCGGTTATCCACCGTCTACATGCCGGGCCACAAGCTGACGATGCTGCCCGACGAGGTGGTGCAGGTCTACACGCTGACGGCCGGCCGAGACTGCCCGGCGGTGTCGCTGTACGTGACGCTGAACGAGGCCACGCTCGACGTCACCGGCAGCGAAACCCGGCTTGACCGGGTGCCGATCGCCGCCAACCTGCGGCACGACCAGCTCGACGGCGTGATCACCGAAGCGACGCTGACCGGTGAGGCACCGGCCGACTACGCCTTCGCCGCCGAGCTGGCGTTCGCGCACCGGCTGGCGCGGCACTTGAAAGCCGGTCGCGAAGTCGTGCGCGGCAAACCGGAGAACTTCAACCGGCCGGATTACAACTTCCGCCTCGATGGCAAAACGGCTGACGAACCGCGCGGCGACGAACAGGTCGTCATCACCACCCGTGTTCGCGGCTCGGCGCTCGACCTGATCGTCGCCGAGGCGATGATCCTCGCCAACAGCACCTGGGGCGGCTGGATCGCCGAACACGGCGTGCCGGGCATTTACCGCAGCCAGGCCAGCATGGCGCCCGGCGTCAAGGTGCGCATGGGCACCAAACCGGCGCCGCACGCCGGCATGGGTGTGGCGCAGTACACCTGGGCCACGTCGCCGCTGCGCCGCTATGTCGATCTGGTTAATCAGTGGCAGATCATCGCGTGCGTCCGTCACGGCCGCACCGCCGCGCTGGCCGCGCCGTTCAAGCCGAAGGACACCGCGCTGTTCGCGATCATCTCCGGATTTGAAGCCGCCTACAGTGCGTACAACGGCTTCCAGTCGGCGATCGAGCGCTACTGGACGCTGAAGTACCTGACGCAGACCGGACTCACCGAACTCGATGCCGACGTCATGAAAGACGGCCTGGTGCGGGCTGAGGCACTGCCGCTGGTGTTCCGCGCGCTCGGCGCCGAGGCGCTGCCGCGCAACGCGCGGGTGCGCGTGCGAATCACCGGCACCGATCTGCTGACCCTCGACCTGCACGCCAACGTGATCGCGCGCATCGACGATCCAGCCACTGCGTCCGACGACGCTCAAGAGGTCGATGATCCGGCCGACGACAACGGCGACAGTGCGGGCCCGCTGACGCTGGCGATCGACATGCAGGATGCCGCCATCGAAGGCGCCGCCGTCGCCGTGGCGGATGCGCCATGACGTGTCGCCCCCGTTGAGCCGACACATGTTCGGCAAGCTGTCGGCGCTGTCGATTGCACTCACCGTCTCGGTGGCGGTCCATGCGGTGCTGCTGACGGTGCGCTTCGTCGATCCCGAGCGCTTCAACCGCATCTTCGAGGACACGCCGCTCGAAGTGATCCTGGTCAATTCGCGTTCTGCGGTTGCACCGGACAAAGCCCAGGCGATTGCGCAGGCCACGCTGGCCGGCGGCGGCGAAGCCGATCGCGGCCGGGCGACGTCGCCGATGCTGCCGTCGCCACAGGCCGAGCTCGGCGACGCCGAGGAATCGTCGCGCAAGCAGATCGAACAGATGCAGCAGGCGCAGCAGCAACTGCTCACTCAAGTGCGGCGCGAGTTGGCGGCCCTGCCCGCACCGGAGGTGCAGACCGAAGACGGGTCGCCCGAAGAGCGTGCCCAAGAAGACCACCGGCGTCGGCTGGTGCAGCTGCTGGCCGAGATCGAAAAACGCGTCAACGAAGAGAACGCGCGGCCGAAGAAGCGCTACATCAGTCCGGCGACCCGCGAGGCGGTCTACGCGCAGTACTACGACCAGTTGCGGCGCAAGATCGAGGAACGCGGCACGCGCAATTTCCCCGAGCAAGCCGGCCGCAAGCTGTATGGCGAGTTGACGATGAACGTGACGGTCGACGCCGCCGGCCGGGTGGTTGAAACCGAGATCGTGCGGCCCTCGCCATCGCGCGTGCTCGACCGGCAGGCGGTCGCAATCGTGCAGGCTGCCGCACCGTTCGGCCGCTTCACCGTCAAGATGCGGGCGAAGGCAGACCAGTTGGTGGTGACCTCGCGTTTTCGGTTCACGCGCGAGGATGGCCTGGAGGCGACGATGCAGGAGTCGACGCGATGACTTGCTTGTCGTCGGCGCAGATCGATCATTACGTGGTGGTCGGCAACCCGGTCGCGCACAGCCAGTCTCCGTTCATCCACGCGATGTTCGCGCAGGCCACCGGGCAGGCGATGCGCTACGGGCGGCTGCTGTGCCCAATCGACGATGCAGGCGGCTTCGCGCGCGAGATCCGGGTCTTTGCAGCCGCCAGCGGCGGCACGGTCGGTGACTTCGACGCCACCGCCGGCGCGTCGGTGGGCGACTTCGACGTCGCAACCCGCAGGCCAGCGCGCGGCTGCAACGTCACGGTGCCCTTCAAGTTCGACGCCTTCCAACTCGGTGCGCGCCGCACCGAGCGGGCCGCGTTGGCGCAGGCCGCGAACCTGCTGCGTTTCGACGCCGACGATGAAGGCGGCTGGCTGGCCGACAACACCGACGGCGCCGGCCTGGTGCGCGACATCGAGCACAACGCGGCGGTGGAACTGGGCGGGCGCCGCGTGTTGCTGATCGGCGCCGGTGGTGCGGCGGCTGGAGCACTCGGGCCGCTGATCGCCGCGCGGCCGGCCGAGTTGGTGTTGTGCAACCGGACGCCGGACAAGGCAGACGCCCTCGCCGCCCGGCATGCGGCCTGGGCCGGTTTTCATGGGGTGTCGCTGAGCGTCGAATCGCTGCAAAGCCCGGGCTTCGGCTTCGATGTCGTCGTCAACGCCAGCGCCAGCAGCTTGCACGCAAGCGCACCGCCGGTGCCTGCCAGCGTGCTGCGCGACGGCGCCCTGGCACTCGACATGATGTACGGCGCGCCCGCCCAGCCGTTCATCGCCTGGGCCGAGTCGCACGGCGCGCGCGGACGCGACGGTTTGGGCATGCTGGTCGAACAGGCAGCCGAGGCCTTCTTCGTCTGGCGCGGCGTGCGGCCCGACACCGCCCCAGTGCTGGCGGCGCTGCAACTACGGCTGGCTGATGTCGCGAGAGATCCTGCGGCAGGGGAAAACTCGAAAGAGATCCCGTCGTGAATCGCACGGTGTCGTCGGCGCTGCGTTTCCTCTCGCTGCTGCTGCTGTGCGCGCTTGCGTTGCAGGTTTACTTCGCACTGCGCATCGCGCTGATGGCCGTTGTCGACCCGCAATCGACGAGTTTTCAGCGCTCGGAGATGTGGCGCTTGTTGACCGAGCAGCACGAAGTGCGCTGGAGCCAGCGCTGGGTCGATGGCTCGCAGGTCGCGCCCCATCTGAAACGCGCGGTGATTGCGTCCGAGGACGCCGGCTTCTCCGACCACAGCGGCGTCGAATGGGATGCGCTGGAGAAGGCCTGGGAGCGCAACCAGAAGGCCGAGGCGCGCGTGGCAAAAATCAACGAACGCCTGGAAAAGCAGGTGGCGAAATCCCCAGCTGCCGCTGTCGCCAAAAAACCGCTGCGAGAGGCGAAAGTGGTCGGCGGCTCGACGATCACGCAGCAGTTGGCGAAAAACCTGTTTCTCGCCGGCGAACGCAATCTGCCTCGCAAGGCACAAGAGTTCCTCATCACCTTCATGCTCGAAACGATGCTGACCAAACAGCGCATCCTCGAGATCTACCTCAACAACGTCGAGTGGGGCGAAGGCATCTTCGGGGCCGAGGCGGCGGCGCGGCACTACTTCCACGTTCCGGCGGCGCAACTGTCGCCGACCGCCGCCGCGCGGCTGGCGGTGATGCTGCCGGCGCCGAAGCGTTTCGAGAAGCGGCCCGATTCGCCCTACGTCGTGTCGCGGGCCGCGACAGTGGTCGTGCGCATGGGCGCGGTCGAAGTGCCTTGAAGGCAAACCAGACGATGTCATCTGCCCTGACAGCCGAGATCGCTGCCACCGCCGCCCGGCTGGTGGTCGAGGAAGGCCTGGAATACGGCCCGGCCAAGCGGCGCGCCGCGCGCACCCTCGGCAAGCACAGCAGTCGCTCGGCCGAGCTGCCGGACAACGCAGCGGTCGAAGACGAAGTGCGCGCTTATCTGGCCTTGTTCTGCGCCGACACCCAGCCGACCGAACTGGCGGCATTGCGCGAGGTGGCGGCGCACTGGATGACGCGGCTGGCCGAGTTTCGCCCGCACCTGAGCGGCGCGGTCTGGCGCGGCACCGCGACGCGACTCTCCAGCGTGCACCTGCAACTGTTCTGCGACGACTCGAAAAGCGCCGAGATCTCGATGCTCAATCTCGGCATCGATTTCGACATCGGCAGCACCACCGGTCCGCGCAACCTGCCGGTCGATCTGCTCAGCGTCAGCAGCCCGAGCCGGGCGCTGGGCGAAGCCGTGACGGTGTTCCTCACCGTGCTCGACCACGACGACCTGCGCGGCGGCCTCAAGCCCGACGCCAGCGGACAAACCCAGCGCGGCGATCTGAACGCCCTGCGCCGCCTGATGGAAAACGAGACATGAATCGACGAGGATGGATCTTGGGTGCGGCGGCGATCGCTGCAGCCGCGCTGGGCGCGGGCCTGTCGTGGCAGAGCACGCGGCTGACCGGCGGCGACGGTGCCCCGCTGGGCCCGGAATTCTGGGCGTTGCGTTTCGAGCAGCCCGGCGGTGGCGAACTGGCGATGGAGAGTCTGCGCGGCGGCCCGCTGCTGTTGAACTTCTGGGCCACCTGGTGCCCGCCCTGCGTCAAGGAGATGCCGATGATCGACACGTTCCATCGACAGCAGCAGGCCAACGGGTGGCGCGTGCTCGGGCTCGCGATCGACAGCCCGACGCCCGTGCGCGAGTTCCTCGCGAAGCGCCCGGTGGGCTTTCCGATCGGCCTGGCCGGGCTGGGCGGAACCGAACTGAGTCGCACGTTGGGCAACCCGAACGGGTCGCTGCCGTTCAGCGTGGTGGTGGGGCGCGACGGGCGGGTGATCGACCGCAAACTCGGCGCCATCAAGCCCGCTGATCTGGCGCGCTGGGCCCGAGAAGCCGCCGCGTGAGCCATCGCCTCGCAGAATCCGCAGATCATCCGAACGTCACTTCAATTTTCTGCAAACACACGACTACAGCCTGCAAACAGCGTAAAGTCCTGAGATCGCACCACAGTAATCGGGATCTTTCCGGGCCCGCCGACCCCTGCCCATGCAAATTCTCGTGCTCCACGGCCCCAACCTGAATTTGTTGGGAACCCGTGAACCCGGCGTCTATGGCACCACGACTTTGGCGCAAATCGATGCCGATCTGGCCCAAAAGGCCGCAGATGTCGGCGCAACGCTGAAAACCTTTCAAAGCAACCACGAAGGCGCCCTGATCGACCGTGTGCAGGCGGCGCGCAGCGATGGAACGCGGTTCATCATCATCAATCCGGCGGCGCTGACCCACACCAGTGTCGGCCTGCGCGACGCGCTGGCGGCGGTGGCGCTGCCGTTCATCGAAGTGCATTTGTCGAACATCCACCGCCGCGAGCCGTTTCGCCAGAACTCGTATTTTTCCGATCTCGCGGTCGGCGTGATCTGCGGTCTGGGCGCCGATGGCTATCGGCTGGCGCTCGATCACGCGCTGACCCGCACCGATCCCTGACGCGCACACCGCACTTCACGCCCGTCAGCCGCTTCGGCGCCGCGATTGTGTCGCCGCGCCCTCCGCAGACATCCCAACCCCTCCGTTGGAGCCCCCATGGACCTACGCAAACTGAAGACGCTGATCGACCTGGTGTCGGAATCGAACATCTCCGAACTCGAAATCACCGAGGCCGACGGCAAGGTGCGCATCGTCAAAGCCGATCCGCATGCGGCGGTACCGGCTTACTTCGCCGCGCCCCCGGCCCCGCGCGCGGCCGTGGTCGAAGCGGTGCCGCTCGCACCGGTCGCCGAAGACGTGGCGCCGGTCGGGCACACCGTGAAATCGCCGATGGTCGGCACTTTCTACCGATCGTCCAGCCCCGGCGGCAAGCCGCTGATCGACGTCGGCACCGAGGTCAAGGAAGGCGAAGCCGTCTGCATCATCGAGGCGATGAAGATCATGAACGAGATCGAGTCCGACACCTCGGGCAAGGTCACCCGCATCCTGTGCGAAAACGGGCAAGCGGTGGAATACGGCCAACCACTTTTCATCGTCGAGTGATGTTGGCCGTATCGGTGGAGGCTCATGTGAGCGAAGCGAACGTGAAGCACGCGTCAGCGGGCGGCCGGCGCCAATGTGGCCAGCCGCTGTTCATCGTCGAGTGACGCAGGGCCTTTGATGTTCAAGAAAATACTCATTGCCAATCGAGGAGAGATCGCCCTCCGGATTCAGCGCGCCTGCCGCGAACTCGGCATCAAGTCGGTGGTCGTCTACTCCGAGGCCGATCGCGACGCCAAGTACGTGAAGCTGGCCGACGAGGCGGTGTGCATCGGCCCGGCGGCGTCGGCACTCAGCTACCTC
>JANMTL010000220.1:0-6224 GCA_031390425.1 Rhizobacter sp. | reverse complement strand
CAGATCGGAGTCGGCACTGGTCTGGCCCGGGCGATCCTGACGCGCAAACATCGGTGCCAACGCCGCCTCGATTTGGTCCCACGGCAGTCTTGTCGCCAACACCGCAAGCGGATCGTTCAAGTTGATCATCGCGTCGATGCGTGCGCGGAAAAAGTCGGCCGTCACCATCCCCAAATCCCCCAGAAATCAACTTCGCTTGAATTTGAATTCAGGGGAAACCACCAGCAAGATTCACGCCGCAAGGCCAGCATCTATGCGGGTTGCAGAGGTTTTGCAGGGCCGACTATTTAAAGTGGCAGAAGTCTGACCAAAGCAACAACAAGGCGGTCTATGCGACGCTTCTGCTCGCCATCTCCACCGGGAAGAGAGTCAGGCTGTACGTCAATGACGGCGATACCGCATGTGTTGGTCAATTCCTTCACGCACTGAATGACTGAGGCCCGAGGCAGGGCTACCGTCCATCAAATGGCAGCGCAGCGCCAAGAGTTCGCAACTAGCACATCTAGCCAGGAGCATCTCTTCCGTGAAGCCGCCGAGACTGCTCCAATTGTGCAGAGGCATGATTGCCGCGATATTGGAAGCCTCATTTTTGATTCAGAGCGTCTCTTTTAGCCACGATCTGCAAGGTTTGCTGAGTGAACGGCGCCATTGGCGAAGCCGAAAGTTCCGAGACGACTGCGACCCGGTCAGCAGGGTTTGGGAACCGCCCGACAAGATGAAGTGCGACCACTTTCGATCCCATCGTAGATTTTACGAGCGCCCCGTCTTTTTCAATCAGGAAACCCTGATGCAGAAAACTGTCCTTCTGTGCATCGGACAGCTTGTCTATACCCTGAGGATGGACGAACTCTGGGACAGACATTTCGGCGATCGCCATAGCTTTTGATTCCGCGAAAAAAACGGAGGATTCAGCGACCGGTAGGGACGTGTCTATCAATAACTGGTCTGCCGCGTCGACCAGCAGTGCGAAGACTTGCGAGCGAACCAGCACGAGTTCTTCGGGTAGCTTCGAGATGACAATGCGAGCCGCTCGTGCAAACGCTGCGGGGTTTTTTCTGGCGTTGTCCAGCAGCGACTCACGCTGTTCGGAGGTTCCATCGAGAAGCCAAGCCTGAAACAGGTCGGCGGTTTCCCTGCTAGTTGCCAGAGGGGCTGAAGCAAGCTTTGACAGAACAGGCGCCACTGCCGGCATTGGCTGGTGCGGTTGGGGGTCGGCAGCCCGTGGGATGACCTCCGCTTTCGTTTCATCCCTACTTCCAAACTCGACGAAGAAAAATGAGGCGAATGCTGACAGAAAAACAAGCGCAACAATCAGTTTTACCTTAGTTATTTTCATCGCAGAGCCCATTTCAGGCTCTGCCAGAGAGCCTCATCAGTAAAATCAGTAAATAGCAAGTGGATTGTTGGGGTCGTTACTCACGACAAGAGTGGATCGGCCAACCGTGTTGCTTGCCCAGTAGGGTTGCCAAACACTGCCATACTTTTCGTATAAGACAAGGTTTCCATCTTCTTGGAACTGGGCCAGGCAGTTTTTATTCCCACAGTTATGCTCCGACGTATTCGACGCCCAGAGTTGGTTCCCATACAAGTCATAGACGACAAGATTTCCATCTGCCAGAAAGGAAATTATCGTATTCGCACTATTGCGTGTATTCGGTGCGGTCACCATATATTCAAGCCTACCAAATTTTAGCTCTGAATTCGTCGTCCATACGAGCTCTTTATTCTGCTGGCGAATTTCGAGGTACGGCGCCTTGTCATTTATTAAAAGGCTGGCATTGATCGCTGAATACGAGCTTGATGCCCAGTACGCGACGCCGTTCTGATAGAGAACAAGATTCCCAACACTCTGGAAGGAAGCAACGCATCCCGAGCTGCATGCTCTCCCTGCGGTGTTGGAGGCCCAGAGTGGGCGATTCTGGTTGTCGTATACAACGAGGTTGCCATCGGTTTGGAAATTGAGGAAGGCCGTGGCCGCCTGAAGACGTTGACCTGCGGCGAGATTGGTGGCAGGAAAGGGTTGGCCGCGCTGAACAATCGTTGCAGTGGCGGGGCGATTCCCGACGTACAGACTCGGGGAATTGGTGTAGTTCAGAATTTCATCACGTGCCGCCGCATTGCCACAGAGCTGGTAATTTGCAATGTCGAATGCTCGAGCTTGAACAATTAATCGCTGGCCCGGTGTTACGCCCGGGGGTGAATTCAACGACAGACTCATGTCATATTTCGCCTCGAGTCCGTAGGGGCCGCTCGCGTCGGCGTCCGCCGTATCACCGCATGAATGGGTCTTGTTGTAGTGATCGGCTTCGTGAAGCAATACACCAGAGAGGTAAGCGGCATCATGGTCGAGGCCATTGTTGGTGAGGAATGTTGTACCGTCGATCACATGGCATCCAAAGGTATTTCCACCACTGCATCCTGACCTGTACCCAACGAGATAGGTCGCCCTAACCAGCGCACTGTCCCAATTTATTAGTGCAGATGTGTGACTGCGAAAGTGCATGTAGGGATCGATTGAACCATTGCGATTGACCAGGTACTGTCGAGCTTTGAGAATATTGATCGCCGAATTTAGCTTGTCGCGTTGGCCGGAATCCAGGCACTGTGATGGAATCGAGTCGATGGTTGAAGTCGAACAACCAGTAAGAATACCGAGAGTCGATGTCGTCAGAAAGATGACATTATTCGACGGTACTGGTAGACCGTGAATAGTCGACGTCACGTTGACTGGACTGACGAGGTTTGAGACGAAATTTTTGAACCAGCCGGCGTAAGCGGGTGAAGCGCTTACGGTTAGACCGGCGAGCGTCGAGAACAAAAGAATCGCCTTCTTCATCGAGTTCACAGTGGATTCCTCCCAAATTGTCAAGATTATTTCGATTGCCCGAATACGGCTTCTCTAGGTGACAGCCGCGCGGCGCAGCTTTGTAACCGTTCAAATCACTTGTTTGATCGCTACAGCGCCGAGTAGTAGACCTCGTCAACGGGGACTTGTCCAGCACAGTTCGGGTTTACTCTTGGGGGCACAAACGAGTTTTGGCTGGTGTCTATTAAACCGACAGAAGCCCTTCACGGCGCGATGCCCCAGGGCACAGATGCTGGCTTGATCAATTAACTTCCTTCTCTGTCAGTGCCTGGCCGCTGCCTGCTGCCTCTGCACTTCCTTGCGCTTCATCTCCAGGTACTCGTTGCGCTCGATCTCGTGCAGTTGCCGCGGGTAGCGTTCGATGCTGGCGTACCAGTCGTGCATGCGGTGTTCAACCTGTTCCGCAGGCGGCGACGCCAGCGCGCCGAGGTAGGCCTCGATCGCCAGGTAGTAGCGCATCGTGTTGCGCTCGACCACACCGCGCACGTTGCCCATGTAGACCGGCTTGCCGTCGCTGCCGCGCCCGGTGATGCTGAAGCCGACCTTGTTGCGCCCGAGTGTGGCGAGGTAACCTTCCATCGCCATGCGCGCCGCGAAACCGTAGCCGTAGGAATACGACATGTGCACGAAGCTGCGCTTCGCGTCTAGCGGCACCGCCTCCAGCATCAGCCGGTAGTTCTTCGTGCCCATCGGGCCGGCGTCGGCATTGAGTTGCACGTGCAGGTAGTCGGGCGTGGCGGCGACGCGCTTGTAGTGAAAGTCGATGTGGTGGGCGTCGGCCAGCGGCTGGTTCCAGGTTCTGACCACGGCCAGACTGAGGGCCGGGGCGGGCCCGGCCACGGTGGCGCGGCAGTCCTTAACGAGCAGGTGCACCATCAGGATGTCGCACCAGTGGTCGGTGCCTTGCAGGGCCGTGCTGACCACCGCGTGTGGCAGTTCGACGACCGAGAAGACGTCGCCTTTCAGGTCACCGTCGGTCTGGTTCGACTCGATGACGAGTGGCCGCTGAAACTGGTTGTGGGCGAGCTGCTCTTTCAAGGCCGCGTGGCGCGCGCGCAAGCTGGTGGCGTCTTGTGCACAGGCCAGGCCGGTCCCGAACAGCGCGGCCAGCAAAGCGCATGTCCACGCTCTCGGGCGGGTGCTTATCGGGCGGTGCGCTGCTGCCATCGGGTCTCGGCTTGTCTCGGAAAGCGGTCCGGCACACGATACAACACCGACGCCCCGCGCCGCCACGCGGTTCACCCGGTGGTCAGGGCCCGCGCTGCTTCGCTCACGAGCTCTGGGCCGCGGTAGATGAAGCCGGTGTAGATCTGCACCAGGTCGGCCCCGGCGGCCCGCTTGGCGCGTGCGTCGGCACCGCTGAGCACACCGCCCACGCCGATGATCGGGAAGGCGCTGCCGAGGCTGGCGCGAAGCTGCGCGATCACCCGGTTCGAGGCTTCGAACACCGGGCCGCCGGAGAGGCCGCCGAGCTCCGCGCCGTGCCGCAGATGCTTGACCGCGTCGCGTGCGATCGTCGTGTTGGTGGCAATCACGCCGTCGATGCCGTGGCGTTTCAGGATGGCGGCCACCGCGTCGACCTGCGACGCATCGAGGTCGGGCGCGATCTTCACGAAGATCGGCACGCTGCGGCTGTGCTGCTTTGCGAGCTGCGCCTTGCGTTCCTGCACGGCCGCCAGCAGCGCGTCGAGCGCGGCGTCGCTCTGCAGGTCACGCAGATTCTTCGTGTTCGGGCTGGAGATGTTGACGGTCACGTAGTCGGCGTGCGGGTACACGCCGTCCAGGCACAGCAGGTAGTCGTCCACCGCCCGTTCGATCGGCGTGGCCGCGTTCTTGCCGATGTTCAGGCCGAGGATGCCGCCGCTGCTGCGGAACTTCGCCTTCTGCACGTTGGCCAGGAACGCTGCGAGGCCGTCGTTGTTGAAACCCAGGCGGTTGATCAGCGCGTTCGCTTCGGGCAGTCGAAACATGCGCGGCTTGGCGTTGCCGGGTTGCGCTTTCGGGGTGACGGTGCCGACCTCGATGAAGCCGAAACCCATCGCCGCCAGGCCGTCGATGCAGCGGCCGTTCTTGTCGAGGCCCGCGGCCAGGCCGATGCGGTTCGGGAACTTCAGGCCGGCCACCGTGACCGGGTCGTTCACGCGCGGCTGTTGCCACAGGCACTGCATCGGCGTGTTTTGCAGCCGCGCCAGCGCACCGAGCGTCAACTCGTGGGCGTGTTCGGGATCGAGGCCGAAGAGAAAGGGGCGGGCGAGGGGATAAGGCAGGAGTGACATGCGCAAAGGGCCGTGGCGTGAGCGCCCATTGTCGCAAAGCCCTGCATGGGCATACTGCGGCGTTGACCCGAGGAGATCCACATGAACGACACCCGCATGGAACGCGACACTTTCGGCGAGATCGCCGTTTCGAACAACAACCTGTGGGGCGCGCAGACGCAGCGCTCGCTGCACCACTTCGACATTTCCACCGAGCGTTTGCCGCACGAACTGCTGATGGCGCTGGCGCTGGTCAAGCGCAGCGCGGCCGTCGTGAACCGAGAGCTTGGTGTGCTCGACGCGACGAAGGCCGAGGCCATCGTCACTGCGGCCGACGAGGTGCTCGCCGGCCGGCACGACGCGCAGTTCCCGCTCTCGGTCTGGCAGACCGGCTCGGGCACGCAGAGCAACATGAACATGAACGAGGTGCTGGCGAACCGCGCGTCGGTGCTGATGGGCGGCGAAGTCGGCGAAGCGCGCCTCGTGCACCCGAACGACGACGTGAACCGCGGCCAGTCGTCGAACGACGTGTTCCCGACCGCCATGAGCGTGGCCGCGCTGCAGGCGATCGAAAGCCGGCTGCTGCCGTCGCTCGCAACGCTGCGCGAAACGCTGGCCGCGAAGTCCGCTGCGTTTGCCGACGTGGTGAAGATCGGCCGCACCCATCTGCAAGACGCCACGCCGCTCACCCTCGGCCAGGAAATCTCCGGCTGGGTCGCACAGATCGACCACGGCATCCGCCACCTGCGCACGACCCGCCCGCACCTGCGCGAATTGGCACTCGGTGGCACGGCGGTGGGTACCGGGCTGAACGCACACCCGGAGTTCGGCGCGCGCGTGGCAGCCGAACTCGCGCGTGCCACCGGCCTCGCGTTCGAGTCGGCCCCCAACAAGTTCGAAGCGCTCGCCGCGCACGACGCGATGGTGTTCGCCCACGGCGCCTTGAAGACCTTGGCCGCGTCGCTGATGAAGATCGCCAACGACGTGCGCTGGCTCGCCTCGGGCCCGCGTTCGGGCCTGGGCGAGATCACGATCCCCGAGAACGAACCGGGCAGCTCGATCATGCCGGGCAAGGTCAACCCGACGCAGTGCGAAGCGCTGAC
>JANMTL010000181.1:0-26749 GCA_031390425.1 Rhizobacter sp. | reverse complement strand
CACGATCTGCGCGAGCACGGTCTGCGAGCCGACCTTCTCCGCGCGCATCACCAGGCTGCCGTTGCCGTTGATGGTCGCGCCGATCACGCGGTCGCCCTCGCCCTTCTCGACCGGGACCGGCTCGCCCGTCACCATCGCCTCGTCGACGCTGGACCTGCCGTCCTCCACCACGCCATCCACAGGCACCTTCTCGCCGGGGCGCACGCGCAGCAGATCGCCGACATGCACGTGGGCGAGCGGGATGTCGGCTTCGGCGCCCGCCGCATCGATGCGCCGCGCGGTCTTGGGCGACAGGCCCAGCAGCGACTTGATCGCCGCCGAGGTCTGCGAGCGCGCCTTCAGTTCGAGGATCTGGCCGAGCAAGGTCAGCGAAATGATCACCACCGCCGCCTCGAAATAGACCGCCACCCGGCCCATCGATGCGAACGATGCGGGGATCAGGTTCGGCGCCAGCGTGGCGACGACGCTGTAGACGAAGGCAGCCGCCGTGCCGAGTGCGATCAGCGTCCACATGTTCGGGCTGCGCTGCAGGACCGACTGCACGCCGCGCACGTAAAACGGCCAGCCGGCCCACAGCACGACCGGCAGCGACAGCACCAGCTCGATCCAGCTTTGCGTGGCGCCGCTGAACCACTGAAAGCGATGGCCCGCCATCGCCAGCACGAAGACGATCAACGTGAAAGGCAGCGTCCAGAAAAAGCGCCGCTTGAAGTCGATCAACTCCGGGCTTTCGCCCTCGTCGAGCGTGGGCACGTCGGGCTCCAACGCCATGCCGCACTTCGGGCAGGCGCCCGGCTGGTGTTGCCGCACCTCGGGGTGCATCGGGCAGGTGTAGGTGGCACCCGCGACCGCGTCGTCGATCACCGCAGGCGCCGACGACAACGGCAGCGCTGCCGCGCTGTAGCGACCCGGATCGGCCGCGAATCGGGTTTTGCAACCCGCGCCGCAAAAGTACACCGGCCGACCCTCGTGCACCAGCGAGTGCGGCGATGCGGGCGTGACCGTCATGCCGCACACCGGGTCTTTCAACGGAGGTGGTGCATCGCTTTCAGAAGTCACTGCTGCTCCCTGATCGGCTTGTTCGAGCAAAGCCAGTGAGCGTGGCAGCAACGCACCGAATTTGTCTGTGCGCAAGCGAACAGACATCCGTTCGGCAATGCGAGCACTGTGGTGATGTGGCGGCGCCAAAACGACCGCCTCACCTCAACCCCTGGAGACCCATCATGAGCATCCTCACCTTCGATGTCGGCGGCATGACCTGCGACGCATGCACCGAGAAAGTACAGCACGCGCTCAACAAACTGGACGGCGTGAGCCACGCCGAAGTGACTCTGAAACCCGGCATCGCCACCGTGCATGCCGACCCGCAACTCATCGACTCGACGGTGCTCGCGTCGGTCATCTCCGATCTCGGTTACACCGCGAAGGGCCACGCCGAGGAAACGGCGCACGCCTGAGTGTCGGCTTTTCGATCACCCCGGCGACACGCGGGCCGACGCGTTCCGGGGTCCTGCGGGCGCTGCTCACGGGACGACCTGAATGTCGGTCACCACGATCGCACCGCCCACCTTCTCTGCCGTGAACTTCACCTTGTCTCCGGCCTTCACTTTGTCGAGCAGCGCCGGGTCCCTGACCTGGAACACCATCGTCATGCCGGGCATGTCGAGGCTCTTGATCTCCGCGTGCTTGATGGTGATTTTTTTCGTGCCCTGGTCGACCTTGCGGATCTCGCCGTCGGTCATGCCTAGAGATTTGCTCGCATCAGCCCGCGCCACCAACACCTGCCCCTTCATGCCGGCGTCGTAGTGGCCCGGCTGCAGGCACGCGAAGTCGACCTTGCCAGCCTGGGTGAACTGCCACACGATCTCGCCGGATCGACCCGGCGCCACCGTCACCATGTTCTCGTCGGCGTGCTCCATCTCGGGGTTTTTCTTCATCACCTCGTTGTGATCTTTCAACTCTTTCTCGGTGCCGAGAACCATCTCGTGCTTGATCTGGCCTGCGTTCTTGACGACGAAGCGGACGGTCTCGCCTCGCATGACCGAGACACTTGCCGGCGTGAAGCGCATCGTGTCGGTCATGGCGATCTGCACCGTGCGCTTGGCGTTCGCGGCAACGCCCGGCTTGCCGATGGCATGGGCCTCGTGGGCATGGCCGCCAGCATGCTCCCCGGCTGCCAGCGCAGTCGATGCGACGAGCGCTGCCGAGACCGCGCTCAGCAGAGAAACGGCGTGGGGGTTTTTCATATGAACTCCAGAGATGTGCCGCTCGTATTGGGCGGCGGGGGTTGAGAGGCTCAGTGGCCGACGTGGCCGCCGCGTGGGCCGATCACCGGCTTGCGAACCTGCACTTCGACGTTTTTGGCGGGCATGTTGCGGGTCGGCATGGCCGCGCCACCTTCGGCCTGGATGCGCGCAGGTTCGGCCAGCGCGCCGGTCCATTCATAAGCGACTTGACCCGTGGGGTGCGGGTACCAGCCGGGGTCCGTGTAGTCGCCGGGCTTCTGGTTCTTGCGCACCTTGACGACGCTGAACATGCCGCCCATTTCGACCGAGCCGAACGGGCCGTCGCCGGTCATCATCCGCTCGGTGTTGTCGGGCAGCGGCATCTCCATCTCGGCCATGTCGGCCATGCCGCGCTCGCTCATCGCCATGTAGTCGGGAATCAGTCCGGTGATCTGCTTGGCGATGCCCTGGTGATCGACACCGATCATCGTCGGCACGTCGTGGCCCATGGCGTTCATCGTGTGGTGGCTCTTGTGGCAGTGGAACGCCCAGTCGCCTTCCTCGTCGGCCAGGAACTCGATCTGCCGCATCTGGCCCACCGCGACGTCGGTGGTCACCTCGGGCCAGCGGCTGCCCCTGGGCGTCGGACCGCCGTCGGTGCCGGTCACGCTGAATTCGTGGCCGTGCAGGTGGATCGGGTGGTTGGTCATCGTCAGGTTGCCGATGCGGATGCGCACCTTGTCTCCGCGGCGCACGTTGAGCGAGTCGATGCCGGGGAAGACGCGGCTGTTCCAGCTCCACAGGTTGAAGTCCAGCATCGTCATGATCTTCGGCGTGTAGGCGCCCGGGTCGATGTCATAGGCGTTGAGCAGGAACACGAAGTCGCGGTCGACCTCGTCGATCAACGGATGCTTCTGGCCCTTTGCAGGCGCGGGGTGGGTGATCCAGAACCCCATCATCCCCATCGCCATCTGCACCATCTCGTCGGCGTGCGGGTGGTACATGAAGGTACCGGGGCGGCGCGCGACGAACTCGTAGACGAAGGTCTTGCCGGGCTGAATGGCTGGTTGGTTCAACCCCGCCACGCCGTCCATGCCATTGGGCAGTCGCTGGCCGTGCCAGTGGATCGTCGTGTGTTCGGGCAGCTTGTTGGTGACGAAAATGCGCACCCGATCGCCCTCGACCACTTCGATCGTCGGCCCCGGCGATTGGCCGTTGTAGCCCCACAGGTGCGCCTTGAACCCGGGCGACATTTCGCGCACCACCGGCTCGGCGATCAGATGGAATTCCTTGACGCCGTTGTTCATGCGCCAGGGCAAGGTCCAGCCGTTCAGCGTGACCACCGGGTGGTACGGGCGGCCGGTTTCGGGCACCAGCGGCGGCATCGTGTCGGACTTGGTTTGCATCACCGGCTCGGGCAGCGCCGCCATCGCGACCTTGCTGACGGAGCCAGCAGCCACCGCCGCCGTGACGGCGCCTGCGCCTTGAAAAAAACTTCGTCTGGAAATGATCGGGGGGGTCATGTCAACGGCTCCACGGGGCTTGTTTGGTGTTGTCTGTGTCGTGCCGGCATTTGTGCGGCGGAGCCGAGGGCCTGCCAGCCGCAGCGGGCTGAACCCCCGGCCAACCCGTTCGGGCTGACCCTAGGCAGCGCTGAACAAGTCCCCGCCATGCGCGTTCGGGTCCAAAACGGAGTGAGTTGTGCGCCAACGTTGCGCGTCGTGTGCCCGAAGGCACACGCAAGCGACTTGGTGCGCAAATCGCCCGTTTTGGGTCGAACCCCTCCGGGGGCGGGCCTTTGCGGGCGATGCGCTTCGTTCCGAAGCCGGGGGCGGGCAGAGAGCCCGACCCCGACTTCGCGCCTTGCGCCTCATCCCGCAAAGACTCCGCCGCGCACGGCGCGGACTTGTTCAGCGTTGCCCTAGCCTTCTTGATGCCCGCTGCAACCGGCAGGCCTTCGTCTCTGTGGTGGCGGGATCTGACTTCGACGCAAGTAAAAGACGTTGCCGCGCCCAAAGAGGCAAACAACAAGATCGGCAGCATCTCAATGCCCTCCCGCAGCGCTGTCCGACAGGGACACGGCGGGCGTCATCGAAGACGGCAGCGTGCTCATGCCGGCTGGGCCGATCTGTGCGCTGTCGAGGTCGGCCTGCGCCAGCCAGAAATCGCGCAACGCCTGGATGTAGCCGTTGACGCTGGTGATCTGCGAACGCGCATCGGCCAGCAGCTCGAACACGCCGATCAGCATGCCGTTGTAGCGCAGCAGGTTCTCGTCGGAGATTCGTTTCCTCAACGGCACGATCTCATCGCGGTAGTGGCGGGCGATGTCGTAGCTGGTGCGGTAGCCTGCGTAAGCCGTGCGCACTTCGCTGCGCGCGTTGACGGCGATTTCGGCCGTCTGGTTGACCGACTGCATGTAGATCGCCTGCGCCTTGGCGACGCGCGCGGTGCCCCAGTCGAACAGCGGCAGCTCGACGCTGATCTCGAAGCCGCGTTCGGTCGGTGCGTCACTGAACGAATTGCGCACCGCGCCGATCTCTAGCGCGTTGATGAAGCGGGTGGCGCGGGTCAGCCCCAGGCTTTTGGCGACCCGCTCGTTGCTCAGTCGGGCGGCCTGCACATCCAGGCGCTGCGCCATCGCGGTCTGCTCGATGTCGGGCAGGTCGTTCGGCGCGGCAGGCAGATCGGGCAGGCGATCGAGCAGGCGGAAATGCGTCTGCGAACCCCACAAACCCATCAGTCGCGTCAGTCGCTCGCGGGCCGCGCCGCGCGCTTGCTCGGCACGCGCGAGGTTCAACGCTGCATCGGCATAAAAACTTTGCTCGCGAGCGTGCTGCAGCTTGTTCCAGTTGCCGACTTGCGCCTGTCGGCGCGCCAGCTCGGCACCGGCTTCAGCAGCGGTTTGAACCTGCCGCATGAAGCGCTCGGTCTCGTCGGCGGCCACCGCGAGGTAGTAAGCCTTGCGGGTTTCCGAAGCGAGCGAGAGCAGCCTCATCACCGCCGCGCCACGGGTCAGCTCGAAGCGCTGGTTTTCGATCTGACGGGCCCACGGCAAGGTCAGCAAGTGCGCGAGATTGAAAGTGATACCGCGGTCGATTTCGGTGCCCGAACCTTGGCGCAAGCGCCCGAAGCTGAACCCCGGATTCGGCAGCAGCCCGGCCTGCACGCGGTCGGCGTCGGCGATGCCGAGTTGGTCGAACGACGCTTGCAGGCCCCGGTTGTTCAGCAAAGCGACCTGCACTGCGGTGTCGGCCGACAACGGCGCTGCGAGCAACTCGGCAACACGCGCATCGAGTGCGTCCCGATCTTTCTCTGAGCGAACCCAGGCCACGTCCTTGCCGAGCCGGTCTTTGGCGCTTTGCTCGACGGCACCGAATCCCGCATCGGGTTGCAGCGTGGCACAGCCGCCGAGCGCCAGCAGCGTCAACACCACCGCTGCTATTCGGCGGCGTGGATGAGAAGAGTGAGATGAAATCATCGTGCAGCCTCACTTCATTTGATGGCCGGAATGGCCAGCGGGTGCCGCTTGCGGCGCCGATGCCGCTGCGGCCGGTGGCGTGACTGCTGCGGGTTCGCTGGCCTCTCGCGCATAGGCACGCCAGCCACCGCGCTGGCGCACCAGCTCGTTGGAGTCACGCCACGGCGCGATCGGCGGATCGCTGTACGACCGATAGCCGGCGAACGGAGATCGATAGAGCGCGCCGGGAACCGGCACCTTGGCGTCGACCGGGTCTGCTGGCGCCGTCGCGTCGGCGGGGGGCGCCAGATGCGCCGCTTGCGCAGGCGCAGCCACGAGGTACAGGCCTGCGATGGCCCACACCGGCAGACACGCTGCCTTTGGATTCGAAAACATGATCAACCTCGTCTCGGATGCAGACGGCGCTGTGCAAGCACACAACCACCGGCAACGGTCAATGAAGCGCACGCGCAGCGATGTCGATGCGACATCGCCCGCCGCGAACAAGCGCAGCGAGGGCGCGTGCGGCGCCCGTCAGACGAGGGAGAGTCTGGGCGGTCGATCGGGGCCGTCGGTCAAGAACCCGACAGCGCCGATGGAGAACAACGAGGTCGGCATGCCGGCCGACACCGCAGGCGCAAACACCAGCGCGGCCGCTGGCAACGCCGCACCGACGCAGCATGCGGCGCAGACACTGCACTTCGACACCTTGTCGTGGTGGTCTTGATGCGGGTGGTCGCCCGACGCAGCATGCTGATGCTCGACGACCGATTCGGACAGCGCCGCCTCGTGCACTGTCGTCGCCGACATCGGGTGATGACTCGGCCCGCAATTGAGCATCGTGGCTGCCGCGTAACCCTGGAAGGCAAGCGCGAACAGCAACACGCACATCAAGGCGCAACGGAGTCGAATCAGCATGGGCGAAGTATAGAAAGAAGGGCTTGCCCCGCGCATCGAAAGCCTGCTCAGCCCCGGCGCTTCGCAACAGAAGGCTCGTCATCGAGCCCGGTATCGGGCGACTCGTACGTCTGGTTGCCGTCCGGATCGCCGTCGATCAACTCTTCGGTGACAAACCGCCCGTAACGCTGCGCGGCAACGGCTTTGAACGTGTGCGCGACGGCATCGACCTGATCGACGTGAGCCTGATCCGGCGCGTGAACCACCAGAAAACTGCAGCCGTCTCGTGCCAGTTCCCGATGGGCCTTGATCAGGTTCAAGTCCTGCCCAATGGCCGCCATCGGGCTCGCCTTCGCGATTTCGGTGTCGACCTGGGCGATCATTTCCTCAGGCGCGTAGCGAACCATCTCGGTTGCCGCGAAGCCCTGGTTCGACAGCGAATGCTCTGCGGCCTGCAAGTCATCCACGGTGCGGAATGCGACCACGATGTGTCCGACCGGTTTGAACACTCCGAACGATTCAGGTACGTTTTTCTTGTCCATGCTGTGCTCCTGTGAGCGGCAACCGAGGGTGGCTCGATTTGGATGTCCGCACCGTAATTTCTGCCGTTTTGGCCAGCCCGTCGGCCGGACGGCGCCGCAGCCGCTTGTCAGTCCATGCCCACAAAGACCCGCGTCAGCGGCGCCGCCGTGGTGCGTTTTAATGGCGGCATCTCAACAGCCCGAAGACACGTCGATGAAGCTCGCCTCTGAGACCGGCCGCAACCGCTTCGGCAGCACGCTGGTGGTGTTGCAGTTCTCGTTGATCGCGGTCGTGGGCGCCTTCGCGGCACCCGCATTCGTGCGCGGCCAGGCACCCGTCGGCGCGTGGGTCGCTTCAGGGGGCGGCTTGCTGCTGATGGGGTGGGCCGTTTACTGCAATCGGCCGGGCAACTTCAACATCCATCCGGCCCCGCGCGTCGGCGGGCAACTGGTGCAGCAAGGGCCTTATCGGTGGGTGCGCCACCCGATGTATACGGCGGTCTTCGCGTGTGCGCTGGGTTGCGTGTGGGCCAGGCCGTCAGGGGCCGTCTGGCTGAGTGCGGCTGCGCTGGTGATCGTGCTTGCCATCAAGGCGGCGCTGGAAGAACGCTGGATGCTGACAGCGCATTCGGACTACGCTGCCTACCGTGCCCATACGTGGCGTTTCGTGCCGGGCCTTTACTGATCGATTCGATCGCCCGCGCCCTCAGGCCAGCGCTTCGCGAACGACGTCGCGGGGATTGCGCGACGGGAAGTGCGAACTCTCGACTGGACGACGAAAGCAAGGTCCGTCGCCATGCAGTACGTCGGCGTCGATCGATCGTTCCCGTGTTGACAGCGCGGTGATACCGTGTGTACCACCACTTAAATTGGTACACATCATGCGAACGAACATCGAGATCGACGACAAGCTTATGAAGGATGTTTTGCGTGCGACAGGCGCGAAGACCAAGAAGGAGGCCGTTGAGCTTGGCTTGCGGACATTGCTTGACCTTCGCGCGCAGGAGAAAGCGCGCGAACTGCGCGGCAAGATCACCTGGGAGGGCGACCTGAACGCGATGAGGACCGACCGGTGATCCTGGTCGATTCCAGCGTCTGGATCGACTACTTTCGTTCCGCCGACACGCCGCAGGTTGCGCTTTTGGAGTCGTCCTTCGGACGAACACGGATCGCCGTCGGAGACCTGATCGCGGCTGAGGTCTTGCAGGGTGTGCGTGATGACAAACAGTTCAAGTCGGTGAGAAAGGTGTTCGACACCTTCACTCGGCTTGATCTTTGCGGATACGACCTCGCTCTGAAGGCGTCAGAGAACCACCGCGTTCTTCAAAGCAAGGGCATCACTGTTCGAAAGACCATGGACACGCTGATCGCGACGCGATGCATCGAGGACGGCCTGACTGTGCTGCACTCGGACCGGGACTTCGCTCCGTTCGCCGAACACTTGGGGCTGCGCGAGGCTTGTTCGGAAACTTAGGGCAACGCTGAATAAGCCAGCGCATTGAATCCCGATGTTGCCGATTCGCATTGACGTGCCGCGATTGGCGATTCTGGATTTGGATTTCCTCGTTCACGCACTTCTGCGCCGCCTGCTCTTGCTTGAACCGCTGTTCACCACCGAGACCTTCGACGACGACGACGAAGACAAATACAGCTTGCCAAGAAGAGGAAGTCCCTTCAAGGGGCCGCATTTGTTCGGTGTTGGCTGCTGCTGAGCCTAGCCAGAAGCCGCTCAGCACGCCCGACGCGAACTTGCTGCGCCGCGAACCAGGTATCCATTGCCCCGAGCACCCTAAGACCCTCTCGGAGGAGTTCATCGAGTGAGCGCACTCTGACGTAGTCGGCCTGCTTGGGCGGAAAGGAACGGGGAAGGACGTTATCGAAGCGCCCGACTTTTGAATCCGTCAAGGCACTGTTCAGCATTACCGCGGTGCCCAGGGCAGCCTGCCCGCCAGCTGGATCGATGCCGAGACGAAGGCGGAAGCAGGCGCCGTTGGATCCGCAATCTTCGCGAAGGTGCAGACCGCGTGCAGTCGCAGTCATGGATATAGCCCGCAGCTCCAACTGTGAGAGCAGACTGCTGCGGACATCCGGTGCGGCACGGTCTTGTAATTCCTTGAGCGTAAGAAGGGAGAGGCTCGTCTTGTCCGCAGCGGCTCTTGCTGCAGGCTGGAAGCCAGACTCCGACAGCAAGAAGCCCTTATCCGCACCTACATCGGACACGATCGACTTGAGTGTCTCAACCGCAGATTTGGTCACTTTGCGTTGCTGGTGCTTGCATTCGACGATCCAGAGCTGATTGATGCCCCATCGCGTAAAACGAACCACGACATCAGTGTCATGCGCAGAGCGGGCACCCTGCAATCGCGCGTCCACGGCGACAGAGCAGTCCATCGCCTCGAAGGAGGCCGCCGCCAAGGCTTGGTATTCCTGCCAGTTGAGCGCTGATCTCTGCATGATGCGGCCTAACCATTCGTCAAGCCCAATTTTGCCGCGTAACACTGCTGCGTAACGGGCCGTCACTGCTGCATATCCGATACGTTCATCTAACGCTGTCCGATCGTGTTGGCGGGTCGCGGAATGCAGGCGGCTTGGCCTTTGCGCAGCACGGTCGAACAATGCTGCCACGCGACCGAACAGACCTCTCAATCCCCCGCCACCCGCACCACCAACTTCCCGAAGTTCTCCCCCGTCAGCAAGCCCATGAACGCCCTCGGCGCGTTCTCCAACCCCTCGACGATGTCTTCGCGAAACTTGACTTTGCCTTCGGCGAGCCATTGCCGCATCGGCCCCAGGAACTCGGCCTGCCGACCTTCGTAGTCGAAGACGATGAAGCCCTGCATGCGGATGCGCTTGACCAGCAGCGCGCGGGTCAGCGCGGGCAGGCGGTCTGCGGCCGAAGGCGGGCCCCCACCGCTGTACAGCGAGATCAGCCCGCACACCGGCACCCGCGCATGCGTGTTGAGCAGCGGCAGCACCGCATCGAAAACCGCGCCGCCGACGTTCTCGAAGTACACGTCGATGCCGCTCGGGCAGGCCGCGGCCAGTTGCGCGGGCAGGTCTGCGCTGCGGCGGTCGAGGCAGGCGTCGAAGCCGAGTTCATCGACGACGAAGCGGCACTTGTCGGGGCCGCCTGCGATGCCGACGACGCGACAACCCTTGATCTTGGCGATCTGCCCGACCACCGAACCCACAGCGCCGCTGGCCGCCGCGACCACCACGGTCTCGCCGGGCTTCGGTTGCCCGATGTCCAGCAGCCCCATGTAGGCGGTGAAGCCCGGCATGCCGAGCACGCCGAGCGCCAGCGACGGCTGCGTCATCTCCGCAGCAAGCTTCGTGAGCCCGCTGCCGTCGGACAGCGCGTAGTCCTGCCAACCGGTGTAGCCCATCACCCAATCACCGGGCAGATGCTCCGGGTGCTGCGACGCGACGACGCGCGACACCGCGCCGCCGGTCATCACACCGCCGATCTGCACGCACGGTGCATACGACGGCGCATCGTTCATGCGGCCGCGCATGTACGGGTCGAGCGACAGGTACACGGTGCGCAGCAGCACCTGCCCGGCCGCCGGAGTCGGCACGGCAGCTTCTTCAAGTCGAAAGTGCTCCGGACCGACCGCCGCGACGGGGCGCGAAGCAAGCACGATGCGGCGGTTGAGGGTCTTGTTTTGCGGCATGGCAGTGTCCTGGTGCGGGGGATGTGGGTGTCGCGACAAGGCGGCCGACGTAGCGTAATCGCCCGTCGAGAATTGCCCCACGATGGGCCCGGCGATGCCTTTGCGGCGACGATGCCGCATGAAATCATTTTTCCTTGCCCTCGCCCTTCTCGTCTCGCCCCTGATGAGCCACGCCATCGAAGAACCGTCGTATGAAGTGCTGCGAAAGATCGGCGAGATCGAGTTGCGCCAGTACACGCCCTATGTGGTGGCCGAGGTGCTGATCGAAGCCGATGCAGACGAAGCAGGCAACCTGGCGTTTCCGATCCTGGCCGGCTACATCTTCGGCAAGAACAAGGGCAAGAAGGAGTTCGCCATGACGGCGCCCGTAACCCAGGCTGCCGCGCCGACCAAGCTCGAGATGACCGCCCCGGTCACGCAAACGGCAGCACCCGGCACAGCGGGCAGCTACCTCGTGCAGTTCGTGCTGCCCAAGGACGTGACGCTCGCTTCGGCGCCCGAGCCGCTCGACACGCGGGTTCAGTTGCGGGAGGTGGCGGCCACGCAGGTCGCGGTGATCCGCTACTCCGGCTTCTGGTCAGACGCCAACTACGCCGAGCACCTCTCGGAGCTGCGGACGGCACTGAAATCGGCCGGCCTCACACCGACCGGCGAGCCGGTGTTCTCGCGCTACAACCCGCCGTTCATGCCGTGGTTCTTGCGGCGCAATGAAATCTGGCTGCACCTGCAATGAGCGGCTGGTGTCACCGGTGGGCCGCCAGCGCAGGCCGCATCGACAACAGCGCGCGGCGCACCCAGCTTTTGACGGTGCCGACCGGGCGGCCGAGGCGATCCGCGATTTCGGTGTGGCTCAGGCCGTCGCAGTAAGCCAGCATCAGGCACTCGCGCTGCTCGTTCGACAGCCCGCGCAGGCCCTCGCGAACCGCAGCGGCGCGGCGCGCGAAGATCACCCCGTCGAGCGGTTGCATGTCGGACGATGCCAACCCCGCATAAGCGTCGTCCTCGTCGATGGGTGAGAAGTGCACACGCAGTCGACCGGTGCCTCGGCGACGCAGGCTGTCGATCGCGCTGTAGCGCGCGATGCCGACCAGCCAGTTCATGGCGCAGCCTTTGTCTGCATCGAACTGCACGCATCGCGTCCAGGCGTTGACGTAGACCTCCTGCAGCACGTCTTCGGCCTCGGCGCGGTCCGGGATGATTCTGAGCACCAGCCCGAACAGTCTCGGACTGGTGCGTTCATACAGCGTCTGGAACGATGTCGGGCAGCCATTGCGCACGGCGTGCAACAGCACCGTCAACGCCCGATCGCGGTCGTCGGCGCACAGGTCGGTGGGCGGGTTGCTCGCTGCGGCCAAGAGGCACTCTCCGGTGTGGACTCGGCGTCGTCGGGACGCCCCTGACACGCGTGCTGGCACGCGTCGCTCGACAAACATGTCAGGCTGCGATTTGAGTGTGCGCGACACGCCTCGCGCTGACCGTCTGCTACCGCACACAGCAGCTCGGCTCTAGGACTTGTCCTACGGGTCGCAGCGCACCGTCCGACAGACAGCGCGGGAGGCGCTGCCTACGATCAATCGAACGCGGTGCCCAGATTCTGCGAACCTGAACAGGTTCCCCCCGGACAGCGCCTCCCTTCACTTTTTTCTGTACGGCTTCACGGCTTTGCAGGCGGAGCTTTCCCATGAACACACCCTCGACCGACGCCCCGCTGTGGAGCACTTCGTCTTATGGCGACACCGCCGACACCTCGCCGATGGAGCTGTCGGCGCTCGGCGACCACCTGGACCGGTGCCGAGCCCTGACCGGCCGCCTCTTCGATGCGCGTTGTGTGGCCGAAGCGATGCACGGCTTCGTCGCGTCGCGCTTCGTCACGACCTTGGCTGTGGCCACGCTGCTGATGGGTGTGATTTCGCTGATCCTGTAACCCATGGAGCCGTCCGAGTTGCGGCTTCTGATCCCGGATGCAACACCGTCCCTGTGCGACATCTTCGATGGCGGGCTCGGCCCCATCGAACCACCGATCCGCTCGGAAATCTTCGGCCTGCAGCGCTTCGCGCAGCACGGCCGAAGCCTCGGTGACACCCACCGCGCAGCCCGACCGGGCGCGCGCAGCGCCACTTTTTTCCCGCGCCTGCGCAACAACATCAAGGCGCTGCGCGAGGCACACCGTTTCATCGGTGTGCAGGCGCGAACCGGCTACGACATCAGCCCGGCGGCCGAGTGGCTGCTCGACAACTTTCACCTGATCGAAGCGCAGCTCGAAGAGATCCACGAAGGCTTGCCGCGGCGCTACTTTCGCGCGTTGCCGGTGTTGCAGGACGAGCCGCTGGCCGGCCTGCCGCGCATCTACAGCGTCGCCTGGGCGTTCGTCGCACACACCGATGGCGCGTTCGACGAGGACCTGCTGATCCATTTCCTGAGCGCGTACCAGGAAACCCGCGAACTGAACCTGGGCGAGATGTGGGCGCTGCCCACCACCTTGCGCGTGGTGCTGATCGAGAACCTGCGCCGCATTGCCGAACGGGTGGCCGCCAACAAGGCGGCGCGCGAGGTGGCCAACCTGTGCTGCGACCGCATCGACAGCGCCACGGTCGAGTCGCTCGATGCGCTGCTCGCGCTGCTGGACCGACGCGGCGTCGGCCGGGTGTTTCTCGCGCAGATGGTGCAGCGCATGCAGGATGGTCGCACCACGACCCAAAGCGGGCACCGCGCCAGCGATCACGCCGACGAGCGCGCCGCGCAGCACGACTGGCTGCGGCGCGCACTGCCCGACCCGGCGGCGATGCAGGCGCAACAGCGCGCCGACCAGACCGCCGACAACCTGAGCGTCAGCAACGCGGTCTCGTCGCTGCGCGCCATCGGCGACGCCGACTGGAGCGACATCGTTGCGCGCAGCAGCACCTTGATGCGGCTGATGCTGACGTCGCCGGTGTTCGATGCCGAACACCCGATGACGCGCGACCGGACGCTGCACGGCATCGAGCGGTTGGCCCGGCAGGGCAACTTGAGCGAAGCATCGGTCGCGCAGACGCTGCTGGGGTTGATGCAAGAAGTCGGCTCCCTCACCCCCTGGGAGAGGGCTGGAGGCGAAGCGGGGCTTTTGAGCGGCATGCCGCGAGCCCGCGCTGCGGTTCCGGCCTGCGAGCTGGAACGCGCCCTGCAAGGGAGGGCCGCGCAAGACGACAGCAGTGACACGCGAGCCCTTGACCCCACCGTCTCCTCAGACGATCCAGGGCGCGAGCGCGCCGTGCCCAGTCACTGGCTCAGCGGTGCCGGGCGGCCGGCGTTGATGCGTGCGCTGGGCCTGCATGAACGTCGTGCCGCAGCGTGGCGCACGATGGCGCGCCGCACGGCGTTGCCGCTGTACCTGGGCTCGTTGCTCGGTCTCACGCTGGGGCTGGTCGCCTGGGTGTTGTTGCGGCACAGCGCAGGCCTCGTCGGTGCCGCCCCTGCGATCGGTTGGACGTTGCTGGCCGGGCTGCTGATGGCGTTTCCGGCCTCGGAGGCGGTGGTCGCGGTGATCAACCGGCTGATCAGCGAATCGGCGCGGCCGGCTCACCTGCCGCGCCTGGCCCTGGCGGTGGGCATTCCCATCGAGCACCGGGTGATGGTCGTGATCCCGGCGATGCTGACCGATGCAGCCTCGACGCAGGCCCTGGTACACCGGCTACAACTGCACCACCTGGCGAATCCCGAACGCCATGCGCAATTCGCTTTGCTGACCGACTGGGCCGATGCCGACACCGCACAACTCGCATCCGACAGCGACTTGCTGGCCGAGGCGACGCGGCAGATCGACGCGCTCAATGCGCGCTACCCGACCTGCTATTGCGCCGGGCTGGACGAGCTGACCGCCACAGAGCCCGCCCCGCCACGCTTCATTGTGCTGCACCGCGAGCGCCGGTTCAGCGAGACCGAGCAGCGCTGGATCGGCTGGGAACGCAAGCGCGGCAAGCTCGAACAACTGATCGCGGTGCTGGCCGAATGCACACCGCTCAACGCACCGGCAAACCCCAGCCCATTCATCGACCTGGGCGAAGCCTCGCGCATCGCTGCCGACACGAAGTACATCGTCACGCTCGACAGCGACACGCAACTGCCGCCGGGGCGCCTGCACGAACTGGTCGGCGTCGCCGCGCACCCGCACAACCAGCCACAGCTCGACGCGACCGGGCGCGCGGTGGCCAGCGGCTACGCGATCCTGCAGCCGCGCATCGTCACGCCGCTGCCCAAACCGAAGGACCTCACGCTGTACCACTGGCTGTTCGCCGGCCAGTGCGGCATCGACCCGTACAGCGCCGCGAGCTCCGAGGTCTACCAGGACGTGTTCGGCGAAGGCACCTACACCGGCAAGGGCCTGCTGCATGTGCAGGCGATGCACGCGGTGCTGTCCGGCCGCTTGCCCGAGGGCCGCGTGCTCAGCCACGATCTGCTCGAAGGATCGATGGCGCGCTGCGCCGCCGTGACCGACATCACGCTGATCGAGGACGCGCCGTTTCATGCCGATGTGGCGGCTTCGCGGGTGCACCGCTGGACGCGCGGCGATTGGCAGTTGATGCCGTTCCTCGTCGAATCGCTGGCGAGCGATGCGCGTTTTCGCCTGCGGGCGATCAACCGCTGGAAGATGTTCGACAACCTGCGCCGCTCGCTGGTCGCGCCGATGTCGCTGGCGCTGCTGCTGCTCGCGCTCGGTGGGGCGGTCATCTCGCCGTGGGCCGCACTGGGGCTGGTGCTGGCGGCGTTTTCCGCCGGGCCGCTGATGGGCGCGGTGGCCGGCTTTTCACCGAGCCGCGACGACATCGCACAACGCCATTTCTACCGCCAGGCCGCGACCGACCTGGCGCGCACGCTGTGGGGCGGCGCCTGGCTGCTGGCCCAGTTGCTGGCGCAGTCGCTGCTGGCGCTGGACGCCATCGTGCGGGCCGCCTACCGCATGGCGATCAGCCACCGGCACCTGTTGCAGTGGACGACGGCAGCAGCGGCACAAGCCCGCGCGAAGACCTCGTTGCAGGCGCTGCTGCGTCAGCACTGGCGCGAGCCGGTGTTGGCGCTGTTGCTGCTCGCAACGCTGTTCGCCGTCGGCACGCCGACACCGTGGCTGGCCAGCGCGCTGTGCCTGCTGTGGGGCGCCACGCCGGTGTGGACTTGGTGGGTCAGCAGGCCGCGCCCGGCCAGCGCCGAGGCGGCGTTGCCGATGGCCGATCAGGCCTACCTGGAAGGCATCGCGCGCGACACCTGGCGCCTGTTCGAGCGCTGCGTGACCGAGGACGACAACCACCTGCCGCCCGACAACCTGCAAACGCTGCCGTTCGACATGGTGGCGCACCGCACCTCGCCGACCAACATCGGCCTCTACCTGCTGAGCACCGCCTGCGCACGGCAGTTCGGCTGGATCGCCACACCCGAGCTGATCACGCGGATGGAAGCGACGCTCGCGACGCTGTCGAAGCTGCAACGCCATCGCGGGCATTTCCTCAACTGGTACGACACGCAGACGCTGGCACCGCTGATGCCGATGTACGTGTCGACCGTCGACAGCGGCAACCTGAGCGGGCATTTGCTGGCGACGGCGCAGGCGTGTCTGGAGCTCGCTGCCTCGTCTGACTCCCTCTCCCCAGCGGGACGATGGAGTCAAGCTGAAACGAACGAGCGGCTGCGCACGCTCGCCGACCAATGCGAAGCACTCGCCTGGCAGGCCGACTTCAACTTTTTGTACCACCGCAAGCGGCATCTGTTCCACATCGGCTACCGGGTCGCCGAGCAGCAACTCGACGCTGGGTTCTACGATTTGCTGGCGTCCGAATCGCGGCTGACCAGCCTGCTCGCTATCGCCAAGGGCGATGTGCCGGTGCGCCACTGGGCGTCGCTCGGCCGCATGTTCTATGCGGTCGGCGCAGATGCCGGCCTGCGCTCGTGGTCGGGGTCGATGTTCGAGTACCTGATGCCGACGCTGGTGCTCGACGAGCCCTATGGCAGCGTGCTGCGCGGCGCCGGCCACGCGGCCTTGCACGAGCAGATCGCGTTCGCACAGGCCCAGAGCCTGCCCGGACGCGCCGTGCCCTGGGGCATCTCGGAATCGGCCTACGCCGGGCGGGATCACACGCTGGCCTACCAGTACGCGCCGCAGGGCGTGCCGCGGCTCGCGCTGCGCCGCACGCCGCCCGACGAGCTGGTGATCGCGCCGTATGCCACCGCGCTGGCGGCGCAGATCGCGCCGCACCTCGCGCGCCTGAACTTCGCCGCGCTGGAAACGCTGGCGCCGCGCGAGCAATACGGCTTGGTCGAAGCGCTCGACTTCACCGCCGCGCGGCAGTCGGGCGAAGAGGCGTACACGCCGGTCAGCACCTTCATGGCGCACCACCAGGGCATGACCATCGTGGCGCTGGCCAACGTGCTGCTGAACGGCGTCGCGCAGCGCTGGGGCATGGCCAATCCGCACATCGAAGCGGTCGCCTCGCTGCTGCACGAGCGGTCGCCGCGCGAGGTGTCGATGCTGTACGCGCCGCCCGCAGCGCCGCCACCGCTGGCGATGCAGCGCCGGGCGCCCGGCTTGCTGCGCGAGGTGTTCCCGGGCTCGACCGCGCTGGAGCCGACGCATGTGCTGTCGAACGGCCGCTACAGCGTCAGCCTGCGTGCCAACGGCGCTGGCTGGAGCCGCTGGGGCCAAACAGGCATCACGCGCACCCGCGACGACGCGCTGCGCGATGCGCACGGCAGCTTTTTTTACCTGCGCTGGCCCGCAGCCGACAACCTGGCCGAGCCTGCAGTGCCGATGTTTTCGCCGCTCTATTCCATCACCCAGCACCCGGCTCCCGACCCGGCCGCCAACTACCGCAGCGTGTTCCACGCCGACCGCGTCTGCTTCGACGCCGCCTGGCCCGAGGTGCAGGCGCACACCACGGTGTGGGTCAGCCCGGAAGACGACATCGAGTTCCGCCAGATCGAGCTGCGCAATCTGGGCGACCGCACGCTCGACATCGAGCTGATCTCGGCCTTCGAGGTGACGCTGGCCGACCCGCGCGCCGACGAGGCGCACCCCGCCTTCAGCAACCTGTTCGTGCGCGCCGAGTGGCACGCCGAGCAGCAGGCGCTGCTGTTCGAGCGCGCCCCGCGGCTGGCCACCGAGCGCGGCTTGCAGGCCGCGCATTTCCTGGCCGACACCGACCCGCAGGTGATCTCGGTGCGGGTGCAGACCGACCGCCAACGCTGGCTCGGCCGCAACCGCGCCGCAAGCCAGCCGCTGGCGTCGTTCGAGTCGGTGCCCCTCACCAGAACAGACGCACCAGAGGGGCGACGGGGCAACACGCTGGACACCGGGCTCGACCCGGTCTGCGCGATGGCGGTGCGGTTGCGCATCGAACCGCAGGGCAAGGCGCAACTGACCTTCGCCACCGCAGCGTCGGACAACGGCGGCACGCTGCGGGCGGTGATCGACAAGTATCGGCAGGCCAGCCATGTCAAGCGCGCGTCGCTGATGTCGGCGACGCTGGCCGGCATCCGCTTTCGCACGCTGCGCATCAGTGCCGAGAACTTCACCGCCATTCAGACGCTGACCACCGCGCTGGTGCTGACGCTGACCCGCCCGCGCAACTGGGCGGCGCGCCTCGGCCAAACCTCGGCTCCGGTGTGCGACCGGCGGCTGCTGTGGCGCTTCGGCATCTCGGGCGACCGCCCGATCGTGCTGGTGTCGGCCGGCGTGCTTCAGGGGCTGGGCCTGATCCGCTCGCTCGCCCAGGCGCTGCGCCTGTGGTCGTGGGGCGGCATTGCCTGCGACCTGGTGGTGGTGAATGCCGAACCGTCGTCTTACGTGATGGCGGTGCAGCGCGATCTGACCGCCTTGCGCGAGCGCCACGGCTCCGACAGCGGTGCCGAATTCCAGTCGGCCGCTGCGTCGGGCCCGCCCACCACCGGGCTGCATGTGCTGCGCGCCGACGAGCTGTCTGCGGATGAGCTGAGCACCTTGCAGAGCCTGGCGCGCATACGGCTGCAGGCCGACGGCCGACCGCTGCTGCACCATGTGCAGGAGTGGAGCGAGCTGCACGAGCAGGCGTCGCAGCAGCGCAACGACATCTCGACGGCGCCGGTGACCCTGGCCTCGAACACCGCCGCGGCCGTGGCCGCGCCGGTCGGTGCGTTCTCGGCCGCGTTGGGCGAGTTTCGGTTCGATGTCAGCGCCCGCCTGCGTCCGATCCGGCCGTGGGTCAACGTGCTCGCGAACCGGTCTTTCGGAACCCAGTTGACCGAAACCGGTGGCGGCTACACCTGGGCGGTGAACAGCCGCATGAACCAGCTCACCGCGTGGTCGAACGACCCGGTGGGCGATCCGCCGTCGGAGTGGTTTTTGCTGCAGGACCTGAAGACGCTGGATGTGTGGAGCGTGGCGCCGTCTGCGTGGGGTCAAACCGGCGACAGCGACGGCGTCACCCACCGTGTGGCGCACGGCCAGGGCTACAGCGTGATCGGCCACCGGCGCGGCGAGGTCGAGGTGACGGCATCGTGGTGCGTCGACCCGCAGACCTCGGTCAAGCAGATTCGCATCCGGCTGGTCAACCGCGGCCACCGCACGCTGCTGCTGCGCGTGGTCGGCATCGCCGAATGGATGATGGGCGCCAACCGCGCCGACCGCGCCACAGTGCACACCGCGCTGTACCGCCAGCGCCTGCCGGACCTGCCGGCATCGGGCGACGGCGTCGAGGTCAACCGTTCGCAAAAGCTGACTGCGTTGTTGTGCACGCAGCCGGAGCGCTCGGCGGGCTTCGGCGACGGCACCGCGTTCCTGGCGATGGCAGGTTCCGACGACCGCCACAGCGATGAGCGGGACAGCGACGACTGGACTTGCGACCGCCGCGAGTGCTTCGACGCGCGCGGCTGCCTGGTGCTGCCCGACCATTTCGACCAGCGCAGCGGCAGCGGGCTCGATCCGTGCGCGGCGCTGTCGACGCGAGTCAGCCTGCTGGCCGGTGATGTGGTGGAACGGGTCTTTCTGCTCGGTTATGCCGACAGCCCCGACGCAGCCCGCCAGCTCGCGACGCTGGCCGCCGCGACGCCTGCCCTGCAGCGCATGGAAGCGGTGCGCGACGCGTGGGACGAACTGCTGAACGCGACCACGGTGCAGACGCCCGACCCGCTGTTCGACGCGATGGTCAACCGCTGGCTGCTGTACCAGACGGTGTCGTGCCGACTGTGGGCGAAGGCCGGCTTTTACCAGGCCGGTGGCGCGTATGGTTTCCGCGATCAGTTGCAAGACGCGATGGCGCTGACCTGGGCCGCGCCCCAGATGCTGCGCGATCAGATCGTGCTCGGCGCGTCGCGGCAGTTCGCCGAAGGCGATGTGCAGCACTGGTGGCATGCGCCGGGCGGTGCGGGGGTGCGCACGCATTTCTCGGACGACCTGCTGTGGTTGCCGCACGCTTGCGTGCGCTACCTGCGCGCCACCGGCGACGCCAGCCTGCTCGATGAAAGCGTGTCGTTCATCGAAGGCGAGCCGATTCCCGACGGCGCCGAGGACGCGTACTACACGCCCGCCGTCAGCACACAAGAAGCGTCGATCTACGAACATGCGGCGCGCGCCATCGACCGCAGCCTGCGCGTCGGCGTGCACGGCCTGCCGCTGATGGGCACCGGCGACTGGAACGACGGCATGAACCGCGTCGGCCACGCGGGCCGGGGCGAGTCGGTCTGGCTGGGCTGGTTTCTGTGCGAAGTGGTCGAAGACTTCGCGCCGATCGCCCGCCAGCGGGGCAACGAAGCCCGCGCGCTGCACTGGGAAACCGCCGCGCAGGGCTGGCGGGCGGCATTGGGCGGTGCGGCGTGGGACGGTCAGTGGTTCAAGCGCGCGTTCTTCGACGACGGCGAGGCGCTCGGCTCGCAGGCCAACCCCGAAGCCCGCATCGACCTGATCGCACAGGCCTGGGCGGTGCTGTCCGGCGCAGCCCCGGCCGACTTGCAGCGGCTGGCGATGGACGCGGTGGAAGCGCACCTGGTGGATCACGATGGCGGGCTGATCAAGCTGCTCGACCCGCCGCTTGCGCACGCGCAGCCGAGCGCCGGCTACATCCAGGCCTATCCGCCCGGGGTGCGCGAGAACGGCGGCCAGTATTCGCACGCCGGGGTGTGGGCGCTGATGGCGCAGGCGCGGCTCAACGCCCGCTCCAGAACCGACACACCAGCGGGGCAAGGGAGGGACCTCGCCTACCGCTACTTCACCTACCTCAGCCCGGCGCACCGATCGGCGCACCCGACGCACGGGGCTGCTTACGGCATCGAGCCCTATGTGGTGGCCGGCGACGTATACACGCAGCCGCCGTACGTAGGGCGCGGCGGCTGGAGCTGGTACACCGGCGCCGCCGCCTGGCTGCACCGCGCGGCGGTCGAATCGATCTTCGGTTTGCAGCAGGGCGCCGAGACGCTCAGCTTCACGCCGTGCCTGCCGTCGCATTGGCCGCAGGCCGAGCTGACGCTGCGACGCGCGGGGCCCGGCGCAGACGGCAGCAACCTCCGCACGATGCGCTTCATCCTGGTCCGCCGCAGCGCGCTGGCCGATCTGGAGACCACCGCACCGTGGGGCGCTCAGATCCTGGAAGCCGGCGCGCCGCTGGCCTGGCGCGAGCTGGCGCCGCAGTCGTGCTTCGTGATCCCGCTGCCGGATTGAAAATGCCGGGTGAAAGCGCGACTCCAGCGAATCGGATCGCGGCAGCGAACATCTAGACTGAACGGTCACTCTGAACCCGACACCGCCCCCGTGAACTCATCGCCCGATCGCCGCTGGCACTGGCGCAGCTTGGCGGCCTTGCTGGTCATGGCGCTGCTGTATGCGCTCGTCGGCCGACTCTCGCTGACGCTGGCGATACCGCCGGGCTATGCGTCACCGGTGTATCCACCGGCCGGCATGGCACTCGTCTTCGTGCTGATTTACGGGCGCCGCGCGGCGCTGGCGGTGGTGCTCGGCTCCGTCATCGTCAATGTGCTGTTGAACCCGCTGCATCAGCTCGGCGTTGCCGAGTTGACGATCGGTCTGGGGGCCGGCTTGCAGGCGCTGGTCGCCGCGACGCTTGTGCAACGGTTCGTGCGCCAGCCGCTGATCTTGTCGGCGCCGCGCGACATCGTGCGGTTTTATCTGTTCGGCGCCGGCCTCGGCTGCCTGGTGAGTGCCAGCGTCGCGACCGCCACGCTCGGCGTGGCCGACATCGTGCCGGTCGCGGCGCTGCCCGTGACCTGGGTGACCTGGTGGCTGGGTGACACGCTGGGCACCCTGATCGCCGCGCCGATCCTGCTGACACTGATCGGCCAACCGCGCGAAGCCTGGCTGCCGCGCCAGCGCACCGTCGGCCTGACGCTGACGGTGATGACTGCGCTGCTGGTGGCGACCACGGTGCAGGTCGCTCGCTGGGACCGCGAACGGGTGCAAAGCAGCTTCGACCGCGACGCCTCGGCGGCTTCGATCGCCGCGTTGTCTCAACTCGACACGCCTCTGCATGCGCTGGAGGCCCTGCGCGGGCTGTTTATCGGGTCGAACGAGGTCAACGCGTTGGAGCTGCGCGCCGCTGCCGACTACTGGCTCCACCGCGAAGGCGACTTGCAGGCGGTCGGCTACCTGGAGCGCGTGGCGCTGGCCGACGTTCCCGCATTCGAAGCGCTCCGGCACGGCGAGGGGCTCACCGACTACCGCGTGCTGGATCGAACCGACACCGACGACCGCGTGCCGACGACCGCACCAGAAGCCTTCGCCGTGCGTCTGGTCGAACCGATGGAGCGCAACCCCGCCTTGCTGGGCATCAATTCCTTGTCGGTCCCGGCCACCAGGGCGGCCATCGAGGCCGCCGTTCGCACCGACCGGCCGGTGGCCAGCGCCGCGTTTCGCCTGTCGCAAGACCCGAAAGACTCACCGAAGCTGGGGGTGGTAGTCTACCGCGCCATCTACCGCGGCAAACCCACCACCGAACCCGAGCGCGTCGCCGCTGCGCTGGGGGCGGTGTCGGTCACGGTGCGCGTCGAAGACCTGTTGCAGTCGGTGCTGGCAAGCGCGCCCGGGTACCTGCACTTTTGCGTGACCGACACCGATTCCCTGGTCCGGCAGCGCCGGCTCGCTGCCACCTCGCTGTGCGCCGACGCGCCCGATGGCCTGGTGCACCACCGCATGCTCGCCTTCGCCGGGCGTGAATGGGAGATGCGGGTCAACGCCAGCGTGACCGGCGCCAGCGTCGGCGCGGGTGCGCGCCACTACGCGTGGTTGTTTTCGAGCGTCGGGCTGCTGGCCGCTGCGATGCTGGGAGCGCTGCTGCTGACGGTGACCGGCCGCGCCCGCATCATCGAGCTGGCCGTGCACGACCGCACCGCCGCACTGGAGCAGCAGGTGCGCGAGCGAATGCAGGCCGAGGCCGCGATGCGCGAGAGCGAACTGCGCTTTCGCAACATCTTCAACAACGTGCCGATCGGCGTGCTGTACACCGACATCGAGGGCACGGTGCGGCAGGCGAACCCGCGCTTTTGCGAACTGGTCGGGCGCGACGCCACCGAGCTGGCGCACCTGAAGACGCGCGACTTCCTGCACCCGGACGACGTCGACGAAGACGCCGCTCTGTTCAACCGGCTGCTGAACGGCGACATCGCGACCTACCGGCGCCAGACGCGCTACGTCGCGCCGGACGGCCACACCGTCTGGGTGCAGTGCAGCGTGTCGCTGTTGCGCGACGAGAGCGGGCGCCCGCAACGCGTCGTCAGCGTGGCCGAAGACATCACGGAACAACGGCGGCTGGCCGAAGCCGTGCACGCCCGCGAAGCCGCCGAAGCATCGAATCGCGCGAAAAGCGACTTTTTGTCGCGCATGAGCCACGAGCTGCGCACACCGCTGAACGCGATGCTCGGCTTCGCGCAGTTGCTCGACTTGGAAGACCGCCCGCCGCTGGGCACGGCGCAACGCGCCTGGGTCGGTCAGATCCAGCAAGCGGGCTGGCACCTGCTGGAGATGATCAACGACGTGCTGGACCTGTCGCGCATCGAATCCGGCAACCTGCGCATGACGCTGGAAACGCTGGACCTCGGCGACCTGCTGGCGAGCGCGCGGCCGCTGGTGCAGCAAAGCGCCGACCTGAGGCGCATCGTCATCACCGAAGACCTGGCGCGCGGCGCGGCCTTCGTGATCGGCGATCCGACACGCGTCAAGCAGATCCTCACCAACCTGCTGTCGAACGCCGTCAAGTACAACGTCAACGGCGGGCGCATCCACCTGTCCAGCCAGGTGCGCGGCGATTGGGTCGAGCTGACGGTCACCGACACCGGGCTCGGCATGAGCACCGAGCAGATGGGTTCGCTGTTCCAGCCGTTCAACCGCCTCGGCCGCGAATTCAGCGGTACCGAAGGCACCGGCATCGGCCTGGTCATCAGCCAGCGGCTGGCCGAATTGATGGGGGGTGAATTGCGCGCGGCCAGCCACGTCGGCCAGGGCTCATCGTTCATCCTCAGCCTGCCGGCGGCGGGCGACCCCGACACGGTGCCGTCAGACCTGCACCGGCTGGCCGGAGGTCGCAGCGATTACCACCTGCGGCACGTCCACTACATTGAAGACAACGAAACCAATGTCGAGGTCATGCGGGGCGTGCTGGCGCAGCGGCCACAGGTGCGCATGGACGTCTCGATCACCGGGCTGGAAGCCCTCGCCGCCATCCGCAAGCAACGTCCCGACGTGGTCTTGCTCGACATGCACCTGCCGGACATCAGCGGGCTGGAGTTGCTGCGCCATTTGAAGCTCGACCCCCGCACCCGGTCGATTCCGGTCGTCGCGGTGTCGGCCGACGCGCTGCCCGCTCAAATCGACGACGCGTTCATGGCCGGAGCGCACCGCTACCTGACGAAGCCGGTGAATGTGGCCGAGTTGCTGTCGGTTCTCGACGAGTTGCTGAGCCAGGCGGAGACCGGTTTCGGCTGAATCGCGACTTAGCACTCAAGTCCTGCGAGTGCTAAGATTTGGGAACCAACCCCAGTTTGAGGGAGTCCACGACTGCCATGAACATGACTTATTCCAATACCGCCAATGCGTCGGCCCTCGCCCTGCGCAACCGGTGGGCGATGGTGCCCGCACTCGGCAGCCTCGACGCGTACATTTCCGCCGCCAACCGCGTTCCGATGCTGACGCTCGAAGAAGAGCAGTCGCTGGCGCGCCAGTTGCGCGACAAAGGCGACTTGCAGGCAGCGGGTCAACTCGTGATGTCGCACATGCGGCTGGTGGTGTCGATCGCCCGCCAATACCTCGGCTACGGCCTGCCGCACGGCGACCTGATCCAGGAAGGCAACGTCGGCCTGATGAAGGCGGTCAAGCGCTTCGACCCCGATCAGGGCGTGCGTCTGGTCAGCTACGCGATGCACTGGATCAAGGCCGAGATCCACGAGTACATCCTGAAAAACTGGCGCATGGTCAAAGTAGCGACCACCAAGGCGCAGCGCAAGCTGTTCTTCAACCTGCGCTCGATGAAGCAGGGCCTGAAGGACGAGGCGGTCGAGGGCCAAACCCATCGCAGCACCCTGACGCAGGGCGAGGTCGACACGATGGCGCGCACGCTGAACGTCAAGCGCGAAGAGGTGCTGGAGATGGAAACCCGGTTGTCCGGTGGGGACGTGCCGCTCGAGCCGCTGACCGACGACGGGGAGGAAAGCTACGCCCCGATCGCCTACCTGGCCGACGACACGCACGAGCCAAGTCAGGTGCTGGAAGCGCAGCGCCGTGACTGGCTGGCCGGCGACGGCATTTCGCTGGCGCTAGACGCTCTGGATGCGCGCAGCCGTCGCATCGTCGAAGAGCGCTGGCTCAAGGTCAACGACGACAGCTCGGGCGGCATGACGCTGCACGACCTGGCCGACGAATACGGCGTCAGCGCCGAGCGCATCCGCCAAATCGAGGTGGCCGCGATGAAGAAGATGCGCAAGGCGCTGGGCGCCACGCACTGATCTCGTTTCGGGCGTCACAAGCGAAACGGCCCCCCGGGGCCGTTTTTTCATGGGCGGCAGCAGCACGGTGTGGACGGTTTCAAGCAGGCAGATTTTTCAACGCAGCCCGCAGCTGCTTGGCAGATTCGTCAATGAACAACCGCACCTTGGCCGACAACCGTCGCGAGTGCGGATAAACAATCGTCACCGGAATACACGGCGACTCGAAAGCTTCGAGCACCACGCGCAAGCGGCCCGCGCGAATCAACGGCTCGACCATGTATGACAGGAACTGTCCTGCACCCAGCCCTTGAGCCACGGCGCCCAATGCTGCATCGACCGAATTGGTCACGCAGCGCGGCGCCACCGCTATTGCACAGTCGCGACCGCCTTCGACAAAGCGAAGTTCCTTGCTCGAACCCAGGCCGCTGAACTGAATCACCGAGTGACTTGCCAAGTCGGCAGGTTGCTTCGGCACGCCACAACGTTCTAAGTAGGTCGGGCTGGCGCAGACCACCCGATTGACGGTGCCGACCTCCACTGCATGCAACGAGGAGTCGGGAAGGTGCCCGATTCGAACTCCGACATCGATGCCTTCGTCGACAAGATCGACGATGCGGTCGAGCAACACCAACTCGGCTGATACGTGCGCGTACCGATCCAGGAATGCAGATACCAGCGGAGCCACGTGCATCCGTCCGAACAGCACCGACGAGGTCACGGCAAGGCGGCCGCTGCGCCTGTCGTTTGCCGCAACCAAGCTTTGCTCGGCCTCCTGCAGCTGGGTCAGCGCAATGGAGCAGCTTTCTAGGTATCGCCTGCCTTCATCCGTCAGGCTGATGCGGCGAGTCGTGCGGTGAAACAGTGTCACACCGAGATGGCGCTCGAGTTCAGCCAGAGTGCGCACCACGGTCGGCAGCGACACGTCGAGGTGGATCGAGGCCGACGTGAGGCTGCCTTTATCAGCAATCGCGATGAAAGTCCGAATGCTTTTGAGCTTGTCCATCGTCAGGCCGACCCGATGTTGATTACTACGCCGCATGAACTAGTCATCTC
>JANMTL010000215.1:0-11955 GCA_031390425.1 Rhizobacter sp. | reverse complement strand
TGGCCGTTCCTGCGCGTGCTGGCCTTGCTCGGCGTGGTGCCGGTGATCGGCCAGCGCAACGTGCCGGCGCGGGTGCGCGTGGCGCTGTCGTTCCTGATCGCCGTGGCGGTGCAGCCGTCGTTGCCGCCGATGCCGGTGGTCGCGCTCGATTCCTCACTGGCGATGATGCTGGTGCTGCAACAGGTGCTGATCGGGCTGTCGATGGCCTTCGCGGTGCGCATCGTGTTCGCCGCGGTCGAGTTCGCCGGCGAAATCGGCGGCTTGCAGATGGGCCTCAATTTCGCCGGTTTTTTCAACCCGGCGACCAGCGGTCAGACCACCGCGCTGAGCAACTTCTTCGGGGTGGCGGTGAGCTGGCTGTTCATCGTCATCAACGGCCACCTGCTGCTGATCGCGGCAGTGGTGCAGAGCTTCAACGCCTTCCCGGTCGGCGCCGAGCCGTTCGCCTTTTTGCGGGCGACGCGACCCGAGCTGTGGGGCGCCGAAATCTTCAGCCTCGGCCTGTGGATCGCGCTGCCGCTGATCGCGATGCTGCTGTTCACCAACCTCGTGCTCGGCATCATCGCCCGCGTCGCGCAGCAAATGAACATCTTCTCGATCGGCTTTCCGATCACCGTGTCCGTCGGCTTGGTCGGCGTGCTGCTGACCCTGCCGCTGATGGAGCTGCCTTTCACGATGGCACTGGAGCGAATGCTGTCGATGTTTCAGTAAGCGGCAAGGCGCCGACAGCTTCCAGTTGGCAAAACTATCAATATTTGATCGTTTCAGTCACATCACGGACAGTCGCCAGGAGTCGTGCCATGCCGTCGAGCTGTGTGATCGGGGAACATTCTGAGTCGTTCATCAAAGAGCAGATTCAACAGGGTCGCTACGCAAGCGCCAGCGAGGTGGTGCGGGACGGGCTGCGCGTGCTCGAAGATCGGGAGCGGTTGCGAGCCGTGAAGCTGGACGCGCTGCGCAGTGAGACACAGCGCGGCGTCGACAGCGGCGCAGGTATTGCGGCCAAGGCGGTAAACCCGACATCCCCGCGCGCGCGCTGCGCGCGAGTCAGGCTGGCTCAGCCGCCGATCAACCTCCGTACAGGTAGTGCGGCAACCACAGCGTCAGGCCCGGCCAGATGTACATCAGCACCATGCACAGGATCACGATCAGCATGTACGGCATCATGCCCGCGAAGATCTGATTGATCGTCACATGCGGCGGTGAGACGCCCTTCAGGTAGAACGCCGACATCGCCACCGGCGGCGACAGGAAGGCCGCTTGCAGGTTGACGAACACCAGCACGCCGAACAGCAGCGGGTCGATGCCGAAGTGCGACAGCAGCGGCAGGAAGATCGGCACGAAGATCACCAGGATCTCGGTCCATTCGAGCGGCCAGCCGAGGATGAAGATGATCGCCTGCGACAGCAGCAGGAACTGCAGCGGCGTCAGGTCCATACCCAGCACCCACTGCTCGATCACCCGCTGTCCGCCCAGGATCGCGAACACCGCCGAAAACAGCGCCGAGCCGACGAACAGCCAGCACACCATCGAGGTCGTCTTCGCGGTCAGGAACACCGCTTCCTGGACGCGTTTGAACGTGAGTGAGCGCGCCTGCCAGGCCATCAGGAAGGCGCCCGCCGCACCCACCGCCGCCGACTCGGTCGCCGTGGTGATGCCGAAC
This sequence comes from Rhizobacter sp., assembly GCA_031390425.1. GTDB lineage: Bacteria > Pseudomonadota > Gammaproteobacteria > Burkholderiales > Burkholderiaceae_C > PBB1. Next base: position 10,292 of record JANMTL010000215.1, on the reverse strand, counting down.
AGGATGACCCCGAGCACCACCAGCGTCAGGATCGCCAGCGGCATCACCGAAGAGACCAGCATGCGCAGGATCTCGAACTGCTCGGCATCCATCTTCCAGTAGTACCAGATCAGCAGTCCCACCACCATGGCGCAGGTCAGCCAGAAGCCGGTGTAGAAGTTCTCGGGTACGGCGGCGGTCTGCGGCGCGTCGACGACATCGCCGAGCTGCTGCAAGCCGCCCGATTCCTCCACCTGAGGCGCCGCCGCTCCGGGCGGTTCGCTCACGCCGTCGGCCGATGTGGGCGGCTCTTGTAAGCCGCCGCCGGAAGGCGGTTCTTGCAGGCCACCTTCTGAGGGCGGCTCCTGAAGTCCGCCGCTCGGTGGTTCGGCCAACGCGGGCGAGCCTGCCGACGGCATCTGCATCTGCATCTGCTCGGCCACGGCCGGCGCGGCGTTGTTGTCCTTTTGCGAGTGGATGGTCACGTACCACCACACCGCCCCCAACGTGACCAGGGCCAGCAGCATCGGCACCAAGGCGGTGACGAGGCTGCGCAGCAGCAGCACCCAGGTGATCTTGAGGCCGTCGATCTGCGCGCGCAGGGCACGCCCCGGTGCCACCACCGAAGCGGCGAGCGCGGGCAGCAGGCGCTGCGAGTAAGTGGCCGCCAGGTGGGCGACCCACGGCGAGATGGGTGCGCGCTGCTGCTCCGGCGGCAGTTTCGGCGCGACTTTGGGCTGGATCATCGACCAGCCGATCACGTAGATCAGGTACAGGAACGCGAGGAAGAAACCGGGAAACATCGCCGCCGCGTACAGCTTGACGACCGACTGACCGGCCACCGCCGCGTACACGATGATCATCACCGACGGTGGAATCAGGATGCCGAGCGTGCCGCCGGCGGTGATGACGCCGGCCGCCAGCCGGGTGTCGTAGCCGGCGTTGAGCATCGGGCGCATCGCGATCACGCCCATCAGCACCACCACCGCACCGACGAGTCCGCTGGCGATGCCCCAGAAGGTGCAGACGATCAGCGTGGTGACCGCCAGCGAGCCCGGTACCGCGCGGAAGGCGAGCTGCACGCTGTAGAACATTTTGTCCACCAGCGCGCCGCGCTCCATCACGTAGCCCATCAGCACGAACAGCGGAATCGACAGCAGCACGTCGTTGGTCATCGCACCGTAGGCGCGTTGCACCATCAGGTCGAAGACGCGGTTGTCCAGCCAGGCCTGCGACGGATCGTAGAAAGCGATGAAGCCGAAGAACATGCCCAGGCCCATCAACGTGAACGCCGTCGGGAAGCCGAGCATGATCACGACGACGATCAGGCCGAGCATCGACATGCCGAGAACCGGATCGCTCATGGCTTGCCTCCCGAACTGCGGTTGTGTGCGGCGTCGTCGATCTCGTGGGCGTGTTCGATCACGTCGCGCTTGACGGCCTCGTCGACGTACACGCTGTCGGCCAACTGCTGCTCGACGACGTCCATCTCTCCGGCGTCCTTCAGTCGGGGCGGCCACGCGCCCGTTTTGAGGCACACACCGCAGCGGATGATCTCGGCGATGCCCTGCATCAACAAGATGCCGCCGGCAATCGGGATCACGAACTTGAACGGGTAGACGGGAATCGGGTCGGCGTTGAAGGTCTGCTCTCGAATCGCCAGGGACTCATTGGCGTAGGTCCAGCCGGACCAGGTGAGTGCGACCACGCCGGGCAGGAAGAACACGATGAAGAGCACCAGGTCGAGCGAGGCCTGCGTGCGTGGCTTCATGTTGCCGTAGAAAAAGTCGCCGCGCACATGGCCGTCCTGCGCCAGCGTGTAGGCCCCGCCCATCATGAACAAGGTGCCGTACAGCATGTTGCTGGCGTCGAAGATCCAGGCGGTGGGCGCGTTCAGCGCATACCGTTTGAAGACTTCGGCGACGACCAGCAGCATCAGCGCAACGATTAACCAGGCGAAAAACTTGCCAGCGAAGGTGCTGAATCGATCTGCAGTGTGGAGCAGTTGTTGGGTACTCATCGTGCAGCCTCGGGCATCCGGGTAAAACAAAAAAACCAGCCTTCCAGTGCATCCGGAAGGCTGGTTGATGCGGGTATCGCAACCTCAGGTCTTCTTCTTACCGAAGTAGTGGTTGAACGCCATGCTGAAGTCCACCGTGTAATCGTTTTGCCACTGGCCTGCGCGCTCTGCGAAGGCTCGCTGCGAGTCGAGCACCTTCTTGAACAGCGGGTTCTCGCCAGCCTTCTTCTCGATGGTCTTGTCCCACGCTGCGAGCTGCGCGCGCAGGATTGCATCGGGCGTCTTGTAGAACTTGACCCCGGACTTCTTCATCTCGATGTAGTCCTGCGAATTGCGCTGAATGGCCTTCCAGCTCATGTCGGCGCTGCCCGCCTGAACGGCGTAGTCGATGATCGATTTGAGCTCGGGCACCAGCGCGTTGTACTTGGCGCTGTTGAACAGGATCTCGAACTGCTCGCCACTTTGGTGGAAGCTCTGCAGCATGCAGTTCTTCGCGACGTCGGGGAAACCCAGCAGGCGGTCGGACGACGCGTTGTTGAACTCCGCCGCGTCGATCAGTCCGCGGTCGAGCGCGGGCACGATTTCGCCGCCGGGCAGCGGGTTCACGGCGGTGCCCAGCTCGGTGAAGATGTCGACCGCCAGACCCACCGTGCGGAACTTCAGCCCCTTCATGTCCTCGACCTTGGCCACCGGCTTCTTGAACCAGCCGAGCGGCTGACACGGCATCGGGCCGTAGAGGAACGATTGCACCTCCATGTTCAACGACTTGTAGATCTCGGCCACGAGGTCCTTGCCGCCACCGTAGTTGTGCCAGGCCAGCACCATGTTCGCGTCCATGCCGAAGCCCGGGCCGGATCCCCACAGCGCCAGCGCCGAGTTCTTGCCGTAGTGGTACGCAATCACGCCGTGGCCGCCGTCGAGCGTGCCTTTGCTCACCGCTTCGAGCAACTGGAAGGCCGGCACGACCGAGCCGGCAGGCAGCACTTCGATCTTCAGCCGACCGCCCGCCATGTCGTTGACCTTCTTGGAGAAGTCGGTCGCGTACTCGTGGAAGATGTCCTTGGCGGGCCAGGTGCTCTGGAAGCGCAGGCTGGTGGTCTGCGCGCGCGAGACCATCGGCGCGGCCAGCGCGCCGGTGGCGACCGCGCCGGTCGCGGCGCGTTTCAGAAATCGGCGGCGGGGGGCGGTGTTCTTGTCAGGGGTGCTCATGGACTGTCTCCGTGGGGGTGATTGAACTGCGTTTTCCAGCGGTCGCCGCGAGGCGACGCGCCCAAAGTTGACGCCCTGAGTCTGACACCAGCCCGACAGCGCGGACAGCGGAAACACCCCGACCCGACAGCACAAAAAGATCGCGGGTCAGCGCGCGGCGCCAGGCAGGCCTGGGGAGCCACTCCAGCGCCGACGCCAGCGCACCGCGGGTCTGCGGCGCGCGGCGCGGCCGGGGCCCGAGAAGGGGCGCGTTTGCCCCGTTTCTCTGGCTCAAGTTCGCGCACCGGCTGGGAACAATCAGCCCACGCGACACCCGCGTGCTCCCTGTTTTCCGCGCGCCCCCATGGCCGACCAAGACGCTCAAGACCGCAATCTGCCCGCCTCGGCCCGCAAGCTGATGAAAGCGCGCGAAGACGGCAATGTGCCGCGTTCGCGCGATCTCGGGCATTTCGCCGTGCTCACCGCCGGTGGCGTCGGCCTGGGCTTGATGATGCCGACGCTGATCGGCTGGACCCGCGGTGGCCTCGCTCGCAGCCTGAGCTTCGGCGCCGACAGTCGCGGTGCGCCGTCGGTGATGCTCGATCAGCTCAGCGACCTGACGCTGATGCTGTTGTGGATCGTCGTGCCGATGGGGCTGTGGATGAGCGGCATCGGCATCGCCAGCGCGCTGGCGGTCGGCGGCTGGAACTGGACGCTCAAGCCGCTGATCCCGAAGGCCACGCCGTTCAAGCTGCTGGCGGGCATCGGCCGCGTGTTCGCGAAACAGCAAATCATCGACGCCGCGAAGGCGTCGGTGCTGGCACTGCTGCTCGGCGCCGTCGGCTGTGTGTACCTGTATCGCCACGTCGACGAGTTTCGCGGACTGATGTCGATGCCGCTGTCGGCCGGGCTGACCCAGGCGGGCTCGGCCATTCAGGGCGGGCTGTGGCTGCTGCTGGGCGTGCTGGCGTTGTTCGCCGCGGTCGATGCGCCGCTGCAGCACCACCTGAACGCCTCGAAGCTGAAGATGAGCGCGCAGGAGGTCAAGCAAGAGCACAAAGAATCCGACGGCAGCCAGGAGATCAAGGCCAAGCGCAAGCAGTTGATGCACGAGATGTCGCGCCGCCGCATGCTGGCCGCCGTGCCGACCGCCGACCTGGTGGTGATGAACCCGACCCACTATGCGGTGGCACTGAAGTACGACGAAGCCCGCATGGGCGCGCCGCGCGTGGTCGCCAAGGGCGCCGACATCCTCGCGATGACGATCCGCGATGCGGCACGCACCGCCCAGGTGCCGGTGTTGCAGGCGCCGGTGCTGGCGCGCGCGCTGTATGCGCACGCCGAGATCGACCGCGAGATCCCGGCCGCACTGTTCGCTGCCGTGGCGCAGGTGCTGGCCTATGTGTACCAGTTGCGCGCCGCGATGACCGGCCGCGGCGCGATGCCGGAGGACCTGCCCGAGCTGTCGGTGCCGACAGAGCTCGATCCGCACCACGTCGACGCGTCGACCTCTGAGGCCGCTGAATGAACCCGCTGCAGCAAGTCCAGGCCTGGCTGGGCCCGAACGCCACCGCGATCAAGGCGCTGATGGCGCCGCTGTTCATCATCATGGTGCTCGCGATGATGGTGCTGCCGCTGCCGCCGTTCGCGCTCGACCTGCTGTTCACCTTCAACATCGCGATGGCGCTGATGGTGATGATGGTCGCCGCCTACATGGTGCGGCCGCTGGACTTCGCAGCCTTCCCGTCGATCATCTTGCTGACCACCTTGCTGCGGCTGTCGCTCAACGTGGCGTCGACGCGCGTGGTGCTGATGGAAGGCCACACCGGCCCGGGCGCCGCCGGTGCGGTGATCGAGTCGTTCGGGCACTTCCTGATCGGTGGCAATTTCGCGGTCGGCCTGATCGTGTTCTCGATCCTCGTCGTCATCAATTTCGTCGTCGTGACCAAGGGCGCCGAACGCATTGCCGAGGTCGGTGCGCGCTTCACGCTGGACGCGATGCCCGGCAAGCAGATGGCGATCGACGCCGATCTGAACGCCGGCCTGATCGACGAGAAAGAAGCCAAGCGCCGCCGCCAGGAAGTCGGCGACGAGGCGGAGTTCTTCGGATCGATGGACGGCGCCAGCAAGTTCGTGCGCGGCGATGCGATGGCCGGCATGCTGATCCTGTTCATCAACATCGTCGGCGGCTTCGTCATCGGCGTGGTGCAGCACGGCCTGTCGGCCAGCGAGGCGGCCGACAGCTACATCGTGCTGGCGGTCGGCGACGCGCTGGTCGCGCAGATCCCGGGGCTGCTGATCTCGGTGGCCGCCGCGATGGTGGTGTCGCGCGTCGGCAAGGACCAGGACGTCGGCACGCAGATCGCCAAGCAGATGTTCAACTCGCCGCGCTCGCTGGCCATCACCGCCGGCGTGATCGGCACGCTGGGTCTGATTCCCGGCATGCCGCATCTGGTGTTTCTGCTGATCGCCTCGGGCCTCGGCTATGCCGCTTACTGGATGCGCGAACGCAACCGCCGCGCCGGTGCGGCGCCGCTGCCGCTGCCTGCGGCGCCTCCCGAGGCGAATGCCGAAGCCAGTTGGGACGACCTGCTGCCGATCGACACGCTGGGCCTGGAGGTCGGCTACCGGCTGATCGCGCTGGTCGACAAGGCGCGCGAAGGCGACCTGCTGGCGCGCATCAAGGGCGTGCGTCGCAAGTTCGCGCAGGACGTCGGTTTTCTGCCGCCGCCGGTGCACATCCGCGACAACCTCGAACTCAAGCCCAGCATGTATCGGCTGACGCTGCGCGGTGCGGTGGTCGGCGAGGGCGAGGCCTTCCCGGGCATGTGGCTGGCCATTAACCCCGGCGGCGCGACCACCGCGCTGATCGGCACGCGCACCACCGACCCGGCCTTCGGCCTGCCGGCGGTGTGGATCGAGGAGCGTCAGCGCGAGTCGGCCCAAATGAGTGGATTTACGGTGGTTGATTGCTCGACTGTCGTGGCGACCCATCTTTCACACTTGATGCAACTCCACGCCGCCAAGTTGCTCGGTCGCGTGGAGGTCCAGCAACTGGTCGAACACGTGACCAAACTGGCCCCGAAGATGATCGAGGACGTGGTGCCCAAGATGGTCGCGATTCCGGCTTTGCAAAAGGTGCTCCAGCTGCTGCTGGAAGAAGGCGTGCACATCCGCGACATGCGCTCCATCGTCGAGAGCCTGGCCGAACACGCCTCCACCGTCACCGACCCGGCCGAGCTGGCCCGCCGCATCCGCATCCACCTCGCGCCGTCCATCGTCCAGCAGATCTACGGGCCGAGCAAAGAGCTCGACGTGATCGCGCTCGAACCCGACCTCGAACGGCTCGTCACGCAGGCGCTCAATTCGCCGCATGGCGCGGCGCTCGACCCCGGTGTGGCCGACACGCTGTCCCGGCACGCCGCCGATTCGGCCAAGCGCCAGGAAGACCTGGGGCTGCCCGCCTGCCTGCTGGTGCCGGATTTGATCCGCGCGCCGATGGCCCGCCTGCTCAAGCGGGCCGCACCGCGCATGCGGGTGCTGGCCCACAGTGAAATTCCGGAAACACATTCGATCCGCATCGGGTCGGTCATTGGAGGTACCCCATGAACCCTCGCGCTCACATTCGTTCGCTGTCCCCGAGGCACCGCAGGGGCCTCTGCGTGGCCCTTGGGGGACGGACCTCCCTCGACACAGCTCGGCGGGAGGTCGCATGAACGTCAAACGTTTCACTGCGCGCACCTCGCGCGACGCGCTGGCCCAGGTGCGCCAGGCTCTGGGCGTCGACGCGGTCGTGCTGTCGACCAAGCCGTGCGCCGAAGGCGTCGAGGTGCTGGCAATGGCGCCGGAGACCCTGTTGCAGATCGAGCGCATGGCCAGCGATCCGACGCCTGCCGAGATCCCTCACGCCGCCGCCGCCCAGCGGCCGGCCGCCAGCCGCCCCGGCCCCGGCCGACCCGGCGTGGCGAGAACCCAGCTCGCCGCGCGCGTCGAGCCGCAGGGCGGGCCCGACAGCGCGACGGTCGACGACGACGTCGAGCGGCTGTCGATGAGCACGCTGTCGTTCCAGGACTATGTGCGCGAGCGCATGCTCAAGCGCCGCCAGGTCGCGATGCAGGCCGAATCGGCCGCCGCGCGCGCCGCTGCACCCGTCGTCGACACGCCACCCGGCCCGCTGGCCGCTCGCATGGCCGACGCGCCACCGGCACGCCAAGCGTTGCCGGTATCGCCATCGCTGGCCCAGCCGCGCAGCGCCGCGCCGGTGCCGGGCCACGCGCCGGTGCTCGGCGCGCTGCACACCGACAGCGCCGCGCTGTACGTCGACCCGGCAGCGCTGCTGCGCGAGCCGCCGGTGCTGCGCGAAGAGGTGCGCAGCCGCGTGCACGCGCCGTCCGTCGCCGCCCCGCCCGTCGCCACCCCGACCGACACCGGCACCGCCCGCCGCGATCAGCAAGACATGATGAGCGAGCTGCGCAGCATGAAAGGAATGATCGAAGAGCGCTTCGGCGCGCTGGCGTTCATGGAAAAACTGCAACGCCAGCCCGCACAGGCGCGGCTGACTCAAAAGCTGATCGACTGCGGCTTCTCGCCCGCGCTGATCCGCAAGCTGGCTGACGGCATGGGCCCCGAGGTCACCGACGAGATGGCCTGGGCGGCCAACGTGCTCGAACGCAATTTGCAGAGCGCCGAGCGCGAACCGGCGCTCGAAGACCAGGGAGGCGTCTACGCGTTGGTCGGCGCCACCGGCGTCGGCAAGACCACCACCACCGCCAAGCTGGCGGCGGCTTTCGCGACCCGCTACGGCGCGGCGCACCTGGGCCTGATCACGCTCGACGCCTACCGGGTCGGCGCCCACGAGCAACTGCGCGCTTACGGCCGCATCCTCGGCGTGCCAGTGCACACCGCACACGACCGCGCCTCGCTCGAAGACCTGCTGGAGCTGCTGTCGGCCAAGAAGATGGTGCTGATCGACACCGCCGGCATGGCGCAGCGCGACAGTCGCACCCGCGAGCTGCTGGACATGCTCAGCCACCGCTCGATCCGCAAGCTGCTGGTCGTCAATTCGGCCGCGCAGGGCGAGACCATCGAAGACGTGCTGATCGCATACCACGCCAACACCTGCTGCGGCGTGGTGCTGTCGAAGATGGACGAGGCGGTCAAGCTCGGCCCGGCGCTCGACGCGCTGATCCGCCACAAGCTCACCGTGGTCGGCGTCGCCAACGGCCAGCGCGTGCCTGAAGACTGGCTCCGGCTGTCGTCGCATGCGCTGATGCACCGCGCGCTGCGCCCGACCGTGGCCAGCGCCTACCGCATGGATTCGAGCGAAGTGAACCTGATCTTCGCCGCGCCGCAAAACCAGTCGCACCCGCAGCACCGTGCAGCGCATGCCGAAATGGCGGTGCACGCGTGATGCCGCTGGACCAGGCCGACGGCCTGCGGCGCCTGTTCGCCCACGCACAGGTTCGTTTCATCCCGGTGGTGTCCAACCCGCACATGGCGTTCGGCGGCGTGATGCTCGAGCGCCTGTGCAGCGGCTTCGCCGAACAAGGCTGCCACACGCTGGTGGTCGATGCCGGCGAGAGCGCGCCCGAGCCGAGCGAGATCGCGCAGGTCGACTTGGCCGAGTGCATCGAGACGCTGTCGCGTGAAGTCTCGTATCTGGCAGCGCGCGGCCTGCCGCTGCGGCATGTCGACGCCCAGGGCTCGACGGCTGGATTTCTCGACGCGATCTCACGCGCGGCGCCCGACGCCGACGTGGTGCTGGTGCATGCGAGCGCCACCGATCTGTGTCGGCTGTTCATGCGTCATGACACAAGAGCGGAATCGATCACCCGACCGCGTCCGCTGCTGCTGGCCGACGACCGTCCCGTCAGCGTGACGCACGCCTACGCCGCGATGAAGCTGCTGACGCGGCGAGCCGGCCTGCTGGTGCACGACCTGTTGCTGAGCGCAGCGCCGAGTTCGCCGCGCGCCGAGCGCATCGCGATGCAGATCGCGACCTGCGCCGATGATTTTCTGGGTGCGGTGCTGCGCGACTGGATGCAGATCGATCCGGCCAGCGATGCACACAGCGCCTCGACCCCCGCGCTGCGGCGCTGGGTTCGCGACACGCTGGCGCCCGCCACTGGTGAACGGCCTGCGTTCCATGCCGCGGTGCATGCACAGCCCCAACACGCGCTGAATTGAATCTCCGGAGCCGATCCATGTCCACCTACACCGCCAAAGGACAGCTCGACAACTCGTCGATGCTCAAGCAGTACAGCCCGCTGGTGCGCCGCCTCGCACACCAGATGATCGCCAAGCTGCCGGCCAACGTCGAACTCGACGACCTGATCCAGGTCGGCATGATCGGCCTGGCCGACGCGCTGACCCGCTTCGATGTTGCGCAGGGCGTGCAATTCGAGACTTTCGCGACGCAGCGCATCCGCGGCGCGATGCTCGACGAGCTGCGCGGCAACGATTACCTGTCGCGCGGGGTGCGCAAACAGCAGCGCACGATCGAAGCGGCGGTGCACAAGCTGGAGCAGCGCATGGGCCGCGCTCCGGCCGAAAGCGAGATCGCCCGCGAGATGGGTATCACGCTCGTCGAGTACCAGGAGCTGCTGGGCAAGGTGCGCGGCACGCAACTGGTCTACCTCGAAGACATGTCGGGCGACGACGGCGACCACGACTACCTCGACCGCCACGTCGCCGATGATTCCTTCAACCCGCTCGCGCAGTTGCAGGATCACCGCATGCGCGAGGCGCTGGTGGCCGGCATCAAGGTGCTGCCCGAGCGCGAGCAGTACGTGATGAGCATGTACTACGAGCACGACATGAATCTGAAAGAAATCGCCGCCGTGCTCAAGGTCACCGAGTCGCGCGTGTGCCAGTTGCACAGCCAGTCGATCGCGCGCTTGCGGGTCAAGTTGCGCGAGTACTGATGGAGCCCCCCAGTCGCTGCGCTCCTGCCCCCGAGGGGCGCTGCTCGCCTTCGGGCGGCCGTGCGGCGAGCGTGCCCCCCAGTCGCTGCGCTCCTGCCCCCGAGGGGCGCTGCTCGCCTTCGGGCGGCCGTGCGGCGAGCGTGCCCCCCAGTCGCTGCGCTCCTGCCCCCGAGGGGCGCTGC
>JANMTL010000127.1:0-30640 GCA_031390425.1 Rhizobacter sp. | reverse complement strand
CATCGAGATCGCGGTGCGACTCAGATAAAGCGCGAGAAACGCACCCGGAATCGACAGCACCAGCGCGGCCAGGATGGTCACCGGCTGCACGAAGTCCTTGAACAGCAGCACCAGCACGATGTAGATGCACAGCACGCCGGTCGCCATCGCGAGGCCGAAGCTTTCGAACAACTCGCCCATCGCCTCGGCATCGCCGACCACCGTCTGCGACACGCCAGGCGGCAGTTGTTGCAGGCTGGGCAGCGCGAGCGCTGCGCGCTCGATATCGCCGAGCGGCTGCTGGTTCAGCTCGATCTCGAAGTTGATGTTGCGCTGCCGGTCGTAGCGATCGATCTGCGCCGGGCCGCTGTCGATCGTGAAACGGGCCACATTGCCCAGCATCACCGGCCCGCGCGCGCCGGGCACCGCCAGCCGCGACAGCAATTCGACATCGCTGCGCGCATCGGCATCGAGCTTGACGACGATCGGCACCTGGCGCTGCGACAGGTTCATCTTCGGCAGGCTTTGGTCGTAGTCGCCGCTGGTGGCGATGCGCAGCGTGTCGGCGATGGCGGCCGAGGTCACGCCCAGATCGGCCGCGCGGTCGAAGTCGGGCCGCACGATCAGCTCCGGGCGCACCAGGCTCGACGTGGAGGTGACGTTGCCGATGCCGGGCAGCGTGCGCAGTTCGCGCTCGACGATGCGCGCATGGTCGAGCAGCGCGCGGCCGTCTTCACCGGCCAGCACCAGCACGTACTTTTCGCCGCCAGCACCCGCGAGGCCCACCTTGACACGCGCGCCCGGCAGCTCCGCCAAGGCCTCGCGCAGCTCGCGCTCGATCGCCTGTTTGCCGAGACCGGCGCGCTCGCTGCGAGGGGTCAGGTTGATCGTCAGCGTGGCGGTGCGCACCTCGGGTGCGCCGCCGAGTGCGAACGGGTCTTCGCCCGTCGACCCGCCACCGACGGCCGTGTAGATCAGCTTGACGTGCGGGTTCGTCTCGATGAGGCCGCGCGCCTGCTCGGCGGCCGCGAAGGTCTGCTTGAAGGTGCTGCCCGGCGGCAGCGACACCGTGACCTGGGTCTGCGACAGGTCGTCGGGCGGGATGAATCCGGTGGGCAACAGCGGCACCAGCGCCGTCGAGCCGACCAGAAAGACGCCTGCACCGAGCAGCGTGAGCCAACGGTGCGTCAGACACCAGCGCGTCCAGCGCATGCAGACCGCGATCCAGCGCGATTCTTTTTCCACCGTGTGCTTCGGCGCTCTCAGCAGGTAGGCGGACATCATCGGCGTCAGCAGCCGCGCGACGACCAGCGAAAAGAACACCGCGATTGCCGCCGTCCAGCCGAACTGCACGAAGAACTTGCCGGCGACACCGCTCATGAACGCGGTCGGCAAGAAAACCGCGATCAGCGTGAAGCTGGTCGCAATCACCGCCAGCCCGATCTCGTCGGCCGCTTCCATCGCCGCCTGACGCGGCGTCTTTCCCATGCGCAGGTGTCGCATGATGTTCTCGATCTCGACGATCGCGTCGTCGACCAGGATGCCGACGACCAGCGACAGCGACAGCAAGGTCACCGTGTTCAGCGTGAAGCCGAACAGGTGCATCGCCGCGAAGGTCGGGATCGCCGACAGCGGCAATGCGGTCGCAGCGACGAAGGTCGCCCGCCCATCGCGCAGGAACAGCCACACCACCAGCACCGCCAGGGCCGCGCCCTCGAAGAGCAGCAACATCGAGCCGTCGAAGCTCTCCTGCACCGGATCGACGAAGTTGAACGCCTCGGTGACGGTGATCTCGGGGTGCTGCGTGCGCAGGCGATCGAGTTCGGCGCGCACGCCGGCCGCCACGTCGGTTTCGCCGGCGCCGCGCGTGCGGGTGATCTCGAAGCCGACCACCGGCTTGCCGTTCAGCAGCGCAGCCGAGCGGATCTCGCCCACGGTGTCGCGCACCGTTGCGACCTGGTCGAGTCGGATGCGGCGGCCGTCGCCGAGGGCGATCTCCATGCGCGCCAGCTCGTCGGCCGATTGCACCGTGGCCAGCGTGCGCACCGACTGCTCGGCGCCGCCGACATCGGTGCGGCCGCCCGAGGCCTCCTGCTGGACCTGCCGCAACTGGCGCGAGATGTCGGTGGCGGTCGCGTTGAGCGCCTGCAGCCGCGCCGGGTCGAGCGCCACCTGCACCTCGCGCGTGACGCCCCCCACGCGCCCGACCGCGCCGACGCCGCGCACCGCGAGCATCCGCTTGGTGACGGTGTTGTCGACGAACCAGCTCAGCGCTTCGTCGTCCATGCGATCGGACGACACGCTGTAGGTCAGGATCGGCGAGCCCGACAGTTCGAGCTTCGAGATGACCGGGTCGCGCAGGTCGCCGGGCAGGTCGGTGCGCACGCGGCTGACCGCATCGCGCACATCGTCCACCGCCTCCTGGGTCGGCTTTTCGAGTCGGAATTCGACGGTCACGATCGCCGAACCGTCCTGCACTCTGGCGTATATGTGCTTGACGCCGGTGACGGTGGCGACCGAGTTCTCGATCTTGCGCACGACCTCGGTTTCGAGCTGCTGCGGCGATGCGCCCGGCAGCGCGGCCGTCACCGTGACGGTGGGCAGGTCGAGGTCGGGAAAGCTCTGCACTTTCATCGCCCGGAAGCCCATCACGCCGGCCAGCGTCAGCAGGATGAACAGCATCACCGACGGGATCGGGTTCTTGATCGACCAGGTCGAGAAGTTCATGGCGCAGCCACCACGCGCACGGTGTCGCCGTCGCTCAGGAAGCCGACGCCCGAGACGACGACTCGCGCCGCAGCGTCGAGCCCGCCGGTGATCTCGATGCGGTCACCGACGCGTCGGCCGACCGACAGCTTGACCTCGCGCACCTTCGAGTCGGGCTCGACGCGCAGCGCGTAGCTGAAGCCGTCGCGCAGCACGACCGCGCTTTGCGGCAGCGTCAGCCCGCTGCCCCGTTCGAGTTCAAACTCACCGCGCGCGAACATGCCCGCGCGCGCCGTGCTGCCGGCCGGCAGATCGACATACACCAGCCCGTTGCGTGTCTGCGCATCGACGGTGGGCGCCACGACGCGCAGCGTCCCGGCGATCGCATGGCCCGCCGCGCTGTCGCCCGACAGCACCACACGCACCGGCATGCCGGGCTTCAGCTTGGCGAGATCGGCGGCCTGCACTTCGGCGCGCCATTCGAGCCGACCCTGCCGAATCATCCGGAACAGCTCCTGCCCGGTCGGCAGCACCGCTCCGACGGTCGCGCTGCGTGCCGAGATGACGCCGTGGTCGGGCGCCAGCACCTGCGTCTGCTTCAGCCGCAACTGCTGCACCCGCGCCGCTGCGCGCTGCGCTTCGAGCCGCGCCTGCGCGGTGCGTTCGGCGGTCAGGTACTGGTTGATCTGCTGCGCGCTCAGTGCGCCGGTGGCCTGCAGGCTGCGTGCGCGCTCAGCGTTGGCCGACGCTTCGGCGGCCGTCGCTTCGGCCTCGGCGACGCTGGCGAGAATCTGCCCGACATCGGCCTGCACGGTCTCCGGCGCGAAGGTGGCCAGCACCTGGCCGCGCTTGACCACATCACCCACATTGACCCGCACCGACGCGAGCCGCAGACCGTTGGCCTCGGTACCGATGCTGGCTTCCTGCCAGGCCGCGACGCTGCCGTTGGCGGTGACAGTCAACGGCAGCTCGGCGCGCTGCGGCTGCGTGGTGGTGACGGTGAGCGCCGGTCGCGTCGCCGACTTCGGCTTCGCGTCGTCAGCGGCACGCGCGCTGACGGCCAGCGTCGCAGCCACAGCGAGGGCGGCCACGGTGAACAGCCGAAGGCAAGGCGGGAGATCGAGGTCATGGCGTCGGGCGGATCGGTCAAATCGAAAAAGGGGCATCTCAGCGCGCGGTGGCTGCTGCGGGTCGCGCTCGGATCGCGTCGGTTGCTGCCATTTCGTCGGCGCCCGCCCGCCACCCCCCGCCGAGCGCGCGGTACAGCGAAATCCACGCGGTCACCCGCTCGCGTTGCAGGTCGATCAGCGTGGTCTGCGACTGCACCGCCGATCGGCGCGCGTCTTCCAGCTCGAACAGGCTGCCGAGGCCGCTGTTAAAACGCGCTTCAGTGGCGCGCAGCGATTCGGCAAAGCCGCCAGCCGCGACCTCGGCGTCGGCTTGTCGATCGGCGGTGCTTTGCAGCGCGATCAACGCGTCTTCGACCTCCTGCACCGCACGGCGCAAGAGGGCGGCGTACTGCGCGGTGGCGTCGGTGAGGCGCGCGCGCCCGGCCTCGACGTTGGCGCGCCGCGTGCCACCGTCGAAGATCGGCAGCGACACCGACACCGGGCCGACCGACCAGGTGGAGCCGGCGCCGTTGATGCCGCCGACGAATCCGCTGGGCGCACCGCTGCGGTAGCGCGTCGCGCCGACGCTGCCGGCGAGCCGGATGCGCGGCAGCTGGTCGGCCCGCAGCTCGGTGATGTCATCAGCGACAGCGCTCAACTCGCGCTCGGCGTTCACCAGGTCGGGCCGCTGCTGCAACAGCGCCGCAGGGACCGTGGGCACCGCGATCTCACGCGGGCGGGCGATCACGCCGCGCGCCGGCAGCAGGGCTTCGCGCAGGGCCGACTCGGCCAGGCCGGTCAGCGCGACCAGGCCCTTGACCGCGCTGTCGCACTGCGCGCGCTGCTGGATCAGTTGGGCGTGACCCTGTGCCGCACTGGCGCGCGCCAGCGCGGCGTTGGCGGGCGATTCGAAGCCGGCGCGCGCGGTCAGGCCGGTCAGCCGCGCGGTTTCGGCGCGCGAGTCGGCGTCGATTTGCACCTGCACCGTTTGTGCCTCGCAAGCGCGCAGCGCGGTGTAGTGCGTGGCGACCTCGGCCGCCAGAGAGACCCGCGCGTCGTGCCACAGCGCCTGCGCGCCATCCAGGCGGGCCTGCGCCGCGTCACGCCCGGCGGTGCCGACGCCGAACAGATCGATTTCCCACGACACGGCCATCGAGCCGTTGGAGCTGTTGGCGATGGCGCCGCTGCTGTCGTTGACGCCGCGCTGCATGCTGGCGCTGGCATCCAGGGCCGGCAGCAGCGCCGCACCGGCGGCGGTGCGGGTGGCGCGCGACTGCTCGATGCGCAAGCGTGCCGTCGACACCGTCGGGCTGACGCGCTGCGCTTCGCTGACCAGCCGGTCCATCAGCGGGTCATCGAACTGCCGCCACCACCCCGACAACTCGGCCAGATCGCCGTGGTGCGCGGCCGGTGCGTACCACTGCGGAGGCGCCGATGAGGCCACCCGCGCAGCAAGGGCGGCATCGACATCGGGCCCGAAGGCCGCGCAGCCGCCCAGCAGCGCAATCGCCCCTGCCGCGAGGGCTGGCCGCACCGCGGTCGCGAACGCGCCGGTGAGGGCCCTCTCGGCGCGCAAGAGTGGAAGCCTCATGGCTGCACCTGCTTCGCGGGCGATGCAGTTGTGCGGGGCCGAGACCGCACCGGTTTCGGGGTCACCGGGACCGCGGCCAGCGTCTTGCGCGCGTCGCGCCTTACCAGAGCCGCACCGACCGCGCGCCGCTGCGCCTCGGCGGCCACCATCGCCTCGGCATAGCCGACCAGCCGATCGGCCCAGTGTTCGAAAGCACGTGGCATGCGGTTCAGGCGCGGCGCCAGCGCATCGATCACGTCCTGACCGACATGCAGGTGCACGCCCAGCCCGGCGATGCACACCGCGAGGCGCTGCAATTCGTCGTCGGGGCGCTTCAAGCCCAGATGACGGCACAGCGCAGCCACCAGCGCGCGGTGCACCGGCGCGATGCCGCAGTCGATTTCCTCGCCCCACAGCCCGGTCGGCTCCAGCATCTCACGGCAGTGAAGCTTGACCGAAAGCTGCGCCAGGTCACCGTGCTTCAGCGGTTCGATAAAACCGTCGTAGAGCAGCCGCAGCGCTTGGGCCAAGGTCTGATCGGCTGCGGCCTCGACCGGACCCTGCGACCAGAACGGCTCCAGGAACGCGGCCTTGTACAGCCCGGCCTTGTCACCGAAGTGGTAACTGATCGCCGCGACGTTGACCTGTGCATGTTCGGCGATCGCACGGGTGGACGTCTTGGCGTAACCCTGCTGCGCGAAAAGCCGCAGCCCGGTGTGCAGCAGCCGCTGGCGGGTCGACGGGCCGTTGGCAGGGTCGGCGACGGCGCTGCCCAGGGAACGCGATGCCGCGTGGGCAGGGGCAGGGGCAAGAGCGGAGACAGGGGCAGGCGCGGACTTCATGGCACCGCAGTGTAGCCACAATGAATCAAACGTTCGTTTGAATTCCCGCGCGCTGTCAGGTTCTTTGCATTCGACTCACACCGACACTGGGGCCGACTGCGCCACGGCGCGCGCCGAAGGCTGCCTGCGCAGGCCGTGCGGCACATAGCCTTTGGTGGCCAGGCACCAGCCGTCGGTGGCGTCGGCATCGGCGAGTTGCTCGACGCGAACACCGTCGGGTGCAATTCGCTGAGCGGCCGCGCGCGCCAGCAGCGTTTCGCATTTCGCCGCGGTCAGCAGCAGCGCGAAGCGCAGCCAGCGCTGCATCACCGGCGCATGGCGCCACGCGTCTTCGAGGGCCCAGCGCGCGCGCTGCGGGTCGGTGGGACGGCCCGCTTCGAGCACGCGCGGCAGCAGCGTCTGGAAAAACGAGCGGAACGCGCGCCGTGCCGGCGGACCCGGCAGCAGCGCCTCGATCGCGTTGATGCGCTGGCTCCAGCCGGGGCAGAGCAGTTGCTGGCTGATGAACGCTTGCAGTGCCTGCACCGGGTTGAACAAGCGCAGCCGGTTGGGCGGCAGCACCAGCAGCGGCAACTCGGCCGCCCGCGCGTGCGACAGCGGCTCGACGAAGCTGCACAGCACCGCAATGCGGCCCCACTCGATCGCATTCAGGCCGCCTTGCAGCACCGGCGCGGTGTTGCCGCGTTCGCCGCCGGCTTCCAGCCGACGCACGCTGCCGAGTGCATCGTCGAACCGGTGCGCCGCCTTTGCGACATTGGCGCGCGCGCTCATCACGACCAGGTTGCCGGCGGCGTAGCCAGCGTCGTTGCGCACCCGGTCGATCGAGGCCTCGCGGCGGTCGCCGTCGGCGCTGCCGAGCGCCTCGCGGGTGATCGGGCAGTGGCTGACCCCCAGCCGTTGCAGGTAATTCGGCGTGACCTGGAACAGCTCGACGCTGCGGCCGCGCAGCCACGCGTGCAATCTCAGTTGCAGCCACTGGCGCACTGCGGGGCTCGGCGTCAGCGTGCGGTCACCGAAGGTGGCAACGCCTGCCAGCCAACCGTGGCGCAACGGTGAGGGTTCCTGCGCATACGGCGCGGGCGGTGTGACGCCGTGGTGCGCATGGTCCCAGCCGAGCTCGAAGCCGATGTGCTCGTGCGTCGTCAGCAGGGCTGCCGGTGCCCGGTTATCGGCGCACGGGTGAACAACGGCGGCCAAATCGGCGGAGAACAGATCGTGGGCGAACAGGTCGGTGGTCATGGCGGACTCCTCGGGACGCAGCGACATGCCGCGATGAAGTCAGTGTGTCCCCCCACAAGCTCATAGCATGAGCCAAAGCTTTTCAGCGTAAAAATAAATCGTTTATGCTTGCCGCCTTTGTGGCTCATAGGGTGAGCCACTTGGTGTGCCAAGCCGTACCTGCTGCGGAGTCTTCAATGGACCGAACCGAACGTTTCTACAAGATCGAGCTGCTGCTGCGCAGCCGTGGCTGTGTCAGCTTCGACGCACTGCTGGCCGATCTGGCGGTGTCGCCCGCAACGCTCAAGCGCGACCTTCAATACCTGCGCGGCCGAATGGGGGCGCCGATCAGCTACGACCGAATGCACAACGGCTACCGCTTTCAGTCGCCGATGGCCGGCAGCACGCACCCATCGAAGGCGGTACGCCATGAGCTGCCGGGCATCTGGTTCAGCGAGCGCGAATTGCACGCGCTGCTGACGATGCATCAGTTGATGGCCGGGCTCGACGACGACGGCGTGCTGGCGCGGCACCTGCAACCGATGATGGACCGGCTGCAAGGCCTGCTCGGCGCCGATGCGTCCGAGGCGCGCGAGCTGGTGCGCCGCGTCAAGCTGATCGTCACCGCGCGGCGCCGCGTGCCGAGCCAGCATTTCGAGTTGCTGGGCAGCGCGCTGGTGCAGCGCAAGCGGGTGTGGCTGCGCTATTTCAAGCGCAGCGACCGCGCGACCAGCGAGCGCGAGGTCTCGCCGCAGCGGCTGGTGAACTACCGCAACACCTGGTATCTGGACGCGTGGTGTCACGCCAGCGACGGCCTGCGCCGTTTCGCACTCGACGCGATCGAGGCGGCGCGCGCGCTCGACACGCGTGCCAAGTCGGTCGCGTTGAAAGATCTCGAAGCCGCGCTCGACGCCGGCTACGGCATCTACGGGGGAGGGGGTGCCAAGGTCAAATGGGCGACGCTGGTGTTCGAGGCCGACGCGGCGCAGTGGGTTGCCAGCGAGGAATGGCACCCGCAGCAAAAAGCGCGCTGGCTGGGCGATCGCCACGGCGAGGGCTGCTACGAACTCCAGGTGCCGTACAGCGACCCGACCGAGCTGATGATGGACATCCTGCGCCACGGCGACAGCGTGCGCGTGACCGGTGACAAGGCCCTGGCGGCGGCGACGGCGCAGCGGCTCAAGAAAGCGGCGGCGTTGTACGCTTGAAGCCGGACGGCATGTGGCACCGCACGCGGCGCCGCCCCGAAGCTCATTGAAAGGAACCGCGATGAAAGCCACCTGGAACGGCGTGACCCTGGCCGAGAGCGACGACATCGTGACCGTCGAAGGCAACTCCTATTTCCCCGAAGCCAGCCTGCGGCGCGAGCACGTGACCTTCAGCAACCACCGCACCGGCTGCGCCTGGAAGGGGCAGGCGCACTACTACAGCCTGATGGTCAACGGCGACATGAACGAGAACGCCGTCTGGTACTACCCCGAGCCGACCGAGGCCGCCGCCAACATCAAGGGACGCGTCGCGTTCTGGAAGGGTGTGAAGGTCGAGTGACGTTGTCGATGCAGCGCCGAGATTTCATCGCCAGCCTCGCCGCGCTGGCGGGCAGTGCGGCATGGCCGGCCTGGGCCGAGAGACTTCAGGCGATCGGCGCGCCGCAGCGCTTCGACTACGCGGCGTTGAAAGGACAGGCGCAGGCGCTGTCCCGACGGCCCTGCGAGAAGCCGCACGCTGCCCTGCCGAAGGAGGTCGAGGCGCTCGACTGGGACGCCTACCAGGCGATCCGCTTTCGCCCCGACCACGCGCTGTGGCAGCGCGACAAGCTGCACTTCCAGGCGCAGTTCTTTCACCTCGGGCTGTACTTCAAGTCGCCGGTTCGGCTCTACGAACTGGTCGACGGACTGGCGCAGGAACTGGCCTACCGGCCCGAGATGTTCGACCAGGGGACAAGCGGGTTGGCCGACGCGAAGCTGCCGCGCGACCTCGGCTTCGCCGGGTTTCGCCTGAACTTCCACACCGATCTGCAGCGCGACATCACCGCCTTCCTGGGCGCGAGCTACTTCCGCGCCGTCGGCGGCGAATGGCAGTACGGCCTGTCGGCGCGCGGCTTGGCGATCGACACCGGCGCGCCGTGGCCGGAAGAGTTTCCCGACTTCACCGGCTTCTGGCTCGAACGCCCCGCTGCGGGTTCAAACAGCGTCACCGTGTACGCGCTGCTCGATTCGCCGAGCGTGGCAGGCGCCTACCGGTTCGTCATCACGCCGGGCGACACGCAGGTGATGGACATCGACGCCGCGCTGTACCCGCGCACCACCCTCACCCGCCTCGGATTGGCGCCCTGCACCAGCATGTTCCAGGTGGGCGAGAACGACCGCCGCATGGGCTACGACTGGCGCCATGAAATCCACGACAGCGATGGCCTGGCGATGTGGACCGGCACTGGCGAGTGGATCTGGCGCCCGCTGACCAACCCGCGTCAGCTCGCCTTCAACGCCTTTCAAGACGACAACCCGCGCGGCTTCGGCCTGCTGCAACGCGACCGCGACTTCGATCATTACCAGGACGACGGTGTGTTCTACGACCGGCGGCCGAGCCTGTGGGTCGAACCCAAGTCGGGCTGGGGGGCCGGTTCGGTGCAGCTGCTCGAGATCCCGACGGTCGACGAGACCTTCGACAACATCGTGGCGTTCTGGAACCCGGCGCGGCCGGTGCGGGCTGGCGAGGAGCTGTTGTTCGGCTACCGGCTGTACTGGGGCGGCCAACCGCCGGCGCAACCGCCGCTGGCGCGCTGTGTCGCCACCCGCACCGGGCTGGGCGGTGTCATCGGGAAGAAGCGCACGGTTTTCTCGTGGCGCTTCGCGGTCGATTTCTCGGGCGGCGACCTGGCGGGGATCGGCTCCAACGCGGTCGTGACGCCGGTGATCACCGCATCGTCGGGCGCACGGATCGAAGTCACCTCGGCGCGGCCTTTGAGTTCCGTGCGCGGGTATCGAGCCCTGTTCGATGTGGTGCCGACCGAGTCGGCCGATCCGATCGAGTTGCGGCTTTACCTGAGCAGCGAGGGGAAGCCGCTGACGGAGACTTGGCTGTATCAGTGGCTGCCGCCGGCTGTTGGTGAACGTACGTTGTACTGAAGGTGGAGACGTACCGACGGCTGATGTTTGGCGAGACCGCGCCGGGTCTCGGCCCGGCAGCCGAGTTACCTTTTTCTGCGGGCCCAGAAAAACGCAACCCAAAAAGAGGGCCCGAACACCAGCCGATGTGAGCTGCTCGCTTCGGCTCGACACCTACGGCCGAGGCTCTGGCTCGAGAACATCCTCCGTACTACCGCCTCGGTTTCCTCACTAACGCCCAGCCGCTCGAGCTCGCGTCGGCTCGACCCTGCGGGTCATCGCGGCGATGGCCGCGAGGCCGAGCCGTGACGACAACAAGCGGCTGGGCGTTAGCGAGGTAACCGTGGCGTGAATTCGGTGAATGTTCTCGAGCCAGAGCCGTTGAAGGAGGTGTGTGGCCGCAGCGTGACACTCAAATGGCTGGTGTTCAGGGCCTCTTTTTGGTTACTTTTTCTGGCCCCGCAGAAAAAGTGACTCGTCAGCCGGGCCGAGACCCGGCGCGGGGTGAGCAAGAGAGCAACCCCCGCCCACCGGGGCAGAGCCCGGCGCGGGGCACCGCAAGCAACCCCCGTCCACCGGGCTCACAGCATGGCAAGGCCTACCTGCCAGCCTTGAAGGCCGTGAACACCCGCGTCTGCACGCGCCGAATCGCCTGCGGCACGCTGTCCGGCGCCGCCATCAACTTCTTGTCCGCATCGCTCAGAAAGATCGTCGGATTCTGCGCAACGTCAGGCTTGACGAACTTCAATGAAGCCGCATTCGGGTTCGCATAGAACA
The DNA here is from genome assembly GCA_031390425.1 of Rhizobacter sp. Classification (GTDB taxonomy): domain Bacteria; phylum Pseudomonadota; class Gammaproteobacteria; order Burkholderiales; family Burkholderiaceae_C; genus PBB1. The sequence goes on along the minus strand of JANMTL010000127.1, from coordinate 19,332 downwards.
CCTTGTTGGTCAGCGACGCGTGCACTTCCGGTCGCAGGATGTAGTTGATGAACGCATGCGCGTTCGCGACGTTCTTCGCGTCCTTCGGGATCGCCATCGTGTCGAAAAACAGCGTCGAGCCGCCTTTGGGCACCAGTGCCAGGATCTCGAACTTGGCCTTCGCCTCAATCGCCCGGGCACGCGCGATGTTGATGTCGCCCGAGTACCCCATCACCACGCACACCGAGCCGGCCGCCAGGTCGTTGATGTAGCCCGACGACGAGAAGCGGGTCACATACGGGCGTGCGGCCTTCAACACCGCAGCGGCTGCGTTGTAGTCGGCGTTCTCCTTGCTGAACGGCGGCTTGCCGGCGACCAGCATCGCGATCGGCAGCACCTCGGACGCCGAGTCGAGAAAATTGATGCCGCAGCCCTTGAGCTTGCTCGCGTACTTCGGGTCGAACAGCAGGCTCCAGGCGTTGTCGGGCATCGGCATATCGCCGAGGGCCGCCTTGACCTTGACGGTGTTGATGCCGACTGCGATGTAGCCCCACATCCAATCGACCAGGTGCTGGTTGCCCGGGTCGACCTGGGCCAGTTGCTCCAGCAGGCCGGTGTCGAGGTTGCCCCAGTTCGTCAGCTTGCTGCGATCGAGCTTTTGCAGCAGGCCGCCTTCGATCTGCGTCTTGGCGAAGTGCGCGCCCGGCACCACGATGTCGTAGCCGGTCTGGCCCGCGACCAGCTTCGCGTGCAGCACCTCGTTGTTGTCGTAGTTGTCGTAGTTGACCTTGATGCCGGTCTCTTTCTCAAAGTTCTTGATCGTGTCGTCGGCGATGTAGTCGGACCAGTTGTAGATGTTGAGCACCTTCGAGTCGGCGGCGACCGCGCTGCCGAGTGCGGCCATGCAGGTCAAGCCGACCACGGCGATGCTGAGTTTCTTGAAGTGACTGCGCATGGCGATGTCATCCTTTGTCGTGTCGGGTAGAAGTCGAAAGCGGCACAGCCGTCGCCGCAGCGAATAAATTTTGCCCGGGAACCGAATCAACGATGGGCCCGTGGCCTTCGATGACACGCGGGCTCGGCTACGCTTGACCCCCGCTGTGTACGCTCACGGCGGTTTCGATGGAGCCCCCATGTCCCGACCCCACCTCGACGCATCCCACCTGCACCCCGCCATCCGCGACGCCGTAGAGCACCTGCACGCCGAGGTGGTGCACAACGTGCAAGCGGCGTCGATGTCGAACCCGGTGCTGGTGGTCGGCATGGCCGGCAACCCGTTCTGCAAGCGGGCGCGCAAGGCGCTCGATGCCGCTGCGGTGCCGCATCACTATCTGGAGTACGGCAGCTACTTCAGCCAGTGGCGCGAGCGCCTGGCGCTGAAGATGTGGACGGGCTGGCCGACGCTGCCGATGGTCTTCGTCAGGGGCGTGCTGGTGGGCGGTGCCGACGACCTCGCGAAGCTGATCGCGAGCGGCGAGCTGAAGCGGCTGCTGGCTTGAGTCGCGTGCGTCTGGGCCGGGTCGCGTCCGTCTTTGCGCTGCTGGCTGCTGCGCTGGCGGCCACTGGCGCTCCCGCCGCCGTGGCGCCAACCGATGAAGCGACCTCGCCGTGCCGCGTGCCGGGCCTGGCCAACGAGGTGCGCTGCGGCGTCGTTCAGCGCCCGCTCGATCCGGCGCGGCCGACCGGGCCGCAGCTCGACATCCACTTCATGGTGGTGCCCGCGGTCGCGCGGCGTCGCCTGCCCGACCCGGTGTTCCTGCTGGCCGGCGGGCCGGGGCAGAGCGCGATCTCGGTGGCGCCCGCCGTGCTGCCGCTGTTCACGCGGCTCAACAACCGGCGCGACATCGTGTTTGTCGATCAGCGCGGCACCGGCCGCTCGGCGCCGCTCTTGTGCGAAGACAAACACAATGCGCCGCTGTCCGAGCCCGCCGACACCGAGGCGCAACTGGCGCAGCTGCGACGCTGCCTCACCAAGCTGGCAACGATCGCACCGCTGAACTCGGCCGACGACCTGCGCTTCTTCACCACGCCGATCGCGATGCAGGACCTCGATGCGGTGCGCGCCCGGCTGGGCGCCGAGCGCATCAACCTGGTCGGCGCGTCGTACGGCACGCGGGCCGCGCTGGACTATGCGCGGCAGTTCCCACAACGACTGCGGCGCAGCGTGCTCGACGGCGTGGCGCCGCCCGACATGGTGCTGCCAGCGAGCGGCGGCACCGATGCCCAGGCCGCGTTCGACACGATGCTTGCGGATTGCGAGCGCAGCCCCGCGTGCCGCCGCACGCATCCGAGCCTGCGTGCCGACTGGGCCGCGCTGCTGGCGAGCCTGCCGAAGCAGGTGGCCGCCACCCACCCGCTGAGCGGCCAGCGCGAAACCTTCACGCTCGATGCCGACCGGCTGCTCGGCGCGGTGCGCCGGCCGCTGTATGCGCCGGTGTTGGCGGCCGGGTTGCCGCAGGCCATCAGCGAGGCCGCAGCGGGCCGCTACGAAGCGCTGCTGGGCCTGTCCGGCGCGCTGGCGGGCCGTCGCGGCGGCACGGTCGCGATGGGCATGCATTTCAGCGTGCTGTGTGCGGAAGACGCGCCGCGCCTGCCGCCCGGCGGGCCTGCGGGGGCTGTCGGCGCCGGTGCCGCGCCGTTCGTCGCTCACGCAGCGCGGCTGTACCGGCGTGCGTGCGCCTTCTGGCCGCGCGGGTCGGTGGCAGACGACTTCTATCGAATCCCGATCGGAGCCAGCGCCTCGGTGCTGCTCAGCGGCGGGCTGGACCCCGCGACGCCGCCGCGCCACGGCGAACGGGTGGCGCGTGCGCTGGGCGCGAAGGCGCTGCACGTCGTGGTGCCGAACGCCGGCCACGGGCTGATGGGCATCGGCTGCGTGCGGGATGTGATGTTCCGCTTCATCGATGCGGCGGACGATGCGGCAGCCCTGGCGGTCGATGCGTCGTGCGTCGGCGGCATCCCGCGCCCGTCGGCATTCGAGCCGGTGAAGCCGCAGGCCGCGGCCACCGAGCAGGGCCCCCGATGATCGTCGTCGAAGGTCTCGCCAAGCGGTTCGCGTCGCCACCGCGCAGCGTCGGCGATTTGCTGGCACGCCGTCCGGCCACACCCGGCGTGTGTGCCGTCGAGCACATCAGTTTCACCGCCGCCGACGGCTGCATCACCGGGCTGCTCGGCCCGAACGGCGCTGGCAAGACCACCACGCTGCGCATGCTGGCCGGGCTGATCGCGCCGGACGCGGGGCACATGTCGGTGGACGGCATCGACGTGGCGAGCCGCCCGCGCGAGGCGCTGGCGCGCATGGGCGTGCTGAGTGACGCGCGCGGTCTCTACCCTCGGCTGACCGCGCGCGAGAACATCGTCTACTACGGCGCGCTGCAGGGCCTGACCCGCGAGCGCGCCGAAGCACGCACCGAGCACCTGGCCGAGATGCTGGAGTTGAAACCGCTGCTCGACCGCCGCACCGAAGGCTTCAGCCAGGGCGAACGGATGAAGATCGCGCTGGCCCGCGCGCTGGTGCACGACCCCGCGCACATCGTGCTGGACGAGCCGACCAACGGCCTCGACGTGCCTGCCACCCGCGGCCTGCGCGAGTCGCTGCGCTTTCTGCGCACGGCCGAAGGCGGCGGCAAGTGCATCGTGTTTTCGACGCACATCATGCAAGAGGTCGAACGGCTGTGCGACCACGTCGTCGTGGTGTCGCGCGGCCGCAGTGTGGCGTCGGGCACGGTCGATGCGCTGCTGGCGCAGACCGGGCAGACCGATTTCGAAGAAGCGTTCGTGCAGTTGGCATTCCCGGCGCAAGCAGGGACGTTTTCATGAACGCCGCCTGGGCCGTCTACCAGAAGGAAATCGTCGATGCGCTGCGCGACCGGCGCACGCTGATGGTGGTGCTCTTCAGCAGCGTGCTGATGGGCCCGCTGCTGCTGGTGGCGCTGTCGGCGCTGCTGGCGGGCTTCGAGGCCCGCGCGGAGGGCCGCGTCGTCTATGTCGATGGCGCCGAGCACGCCCCCGGGCTGGTCAATTTCCTCGAACGGCAAACCCGCACGGTGAAAGTGCCACCGGCCGACTACGAAGCGCAACTGCGCTCGCGCAAGTGGGCCGATCCGGTGGTGGTCGTGCCGGCCGGCTTCGACGCGGCGGTGCAGCGCGGCGAGGCGCCGACCGTCGAGGTGGTCAGCGACAGCGGCAACGCGCAGGCGCAGGCGGGCGCCGCGCGCGTGCAGCGTCTGCTGGCCGCCTATGCGCAGGAGCGCACGACGTTGACGCTGGCCCTGCGCGGCATCTCGACCGAATTACTCGAACCGTTCGAGGTGCAGGAGCGCGATCTCGCCAGCTCACGCACCCGCGCCGCGCAGATCACCGGCGTGCTGCCGTTCTTCGTGATCATGGCGGTGCTCTATGGCGCGCTGAATGCAGCGCTCGACACGACGGCCGGCGAGCGCGAACGCGGCTCGCTGGAGCCGCTGCTCATGAACCCCGCGCGGCGTGGCGCGATCGTGCTCGGCAAATGGGGTGCGGTTGCCAGCGTCGCGGTGTTGATCGCGATGCTGAGCTGCTACAGCTTCATCCCCGCGCAATGGCTGCTGCGCAGCGACACGCTGAAGGCGATGTTCCAGTACGGCTGGCGCGAGGCGTTGGCGTTCCTGGCGGTGCTGCTGCCGTTTGCGGCGGCGATGTCGGCGCTGCTGATGGCGATCGCCATCCGCTGCAAGAGCTTCAAAGAGGCGCAGGCCAGCAGCACGGTGGTGCTGGCGGTCGTGTCGCTGCTGCCGCTGGTGACCGTACTCGACCCGCGTGGCGAATCGCCCTGGCACCTGTGGGTGCCCGCGCTGGCGCAATCGACGCTGATGGCGCGGGTGCTGAAAGGCGAGTCGCTCGGCGCCGTCGAGATGGCCGTGCCGCTGGCCGTGTGCGGGGCGCTGACGGGGCTGGGTCTGATGTGGGTGTCGCGTCGACTCAACGACGCGGCGGTGCGCTGATGGCTTCAACGCCGCTTCCCACAGTGCGCTGGCGCGGGTGCCGCTTCGGCGAGTTGTCCGTGCACGAGCTGCAGTGCATCTACATGGCGCGCCAGCAGGTGTTCGTCGTGGAGCAGCAATGCGCCTACCTCGACGCGGACGGCTGCGACGAGCCGGCCTTTCATCTGGCGGCCTGGGCGGCCGGACACCCGATGCCGCTGGCCTATGCGCGGGTGGTCGATCCGGGCGTCAAGTACGCGGAGCCGTCGATCGGCCGCGTGCTCACCATGGCGGCGGGACGAGGCCAGGGCTTGGGGCGGGCGTTGATGCAGCGTGCGGTGGCGCACGCGGTCGATGCGTTTGTGGGTCAGGGCATCCGCATCTCGGCGCAGAGCCACCTGGAAGCGTTCTATCAATCGCTCGGCTTCACGGTCGTCGGCAAACGCTATTTTGAAGACGGCATCGCGCACACCGAGATGTTGCGTTCCGCCTGACCGAGCGCACCAAGCGCGTCGATCGATGTCCGCGCGATCAGGCCGCCATGCGCGCCAGCGCGCGCTCGACCTCGGTCTGCCAAGGCAGCGAGTGGACGACCTCGTTGAGATGCAACGCCGCCTGCAAACTCGTGATCGGCTCGCCTTGCGCATTGAGCAGCATCAGATTGGTCACCAGCCCCATCGGATCGGCCATCGCAACGACGCCTTGATGAAGTTGAATCCAGTCCCACGCCACACCAGCGGTTGAGTCATTGCCGACGCGGGCCCACAAGGTTTGCCCGCAGCAGGGCGTGTCGTAAAGGCCCGACTGCACCACGCGGGTATGCATATGGATCAGGCGCAGATCCATTGTAGAGTCCGCCTGCCACAATAAGGGGGGCCATGCACGCACTGTCCACGGGGGAGACATCGGTTTTACCGCCTTCCGAAAAGGCAGTCATTGAACTGCCACAACTGTGAGTGTGGAGCGGTTCATCGAGCTTGCCACCTGTCAATGTTTGCAGGTGCGTGCCACTGAGACAGCAAGAACGAGGCGTTCGGGAGTGATCGGTTTCTGATGCTGCAGAGCGGATTTTCATCGGTGTTCGAGGCGCAGAGTCGCGACGATCTCCAGACGGAAATCGTCCGTTTCGCCCGCGGCCTGGGTTTCGAGACGGTGTCGGCGATCACCGTGATCGACCATTTGCTCGGACAGCCTGAATTCATCTCTCTGCACAATGCACCTCCGGCCTACCATGAGTTGATGGCCGACGATAAAGTGGGTCGCTGTGATCCGGTGATGCAGCACTGCAAGAAGAAAAGTATTCCGATCATCTGGGATCAGACGACATACATCTCAGCCGGCCAAGCCGCCAGCTGGGAGCGGCAGGCGCGCTTCGGTTACAGCACTGGCATCGCACTCGCGTTGCATATGCCCGAGGGTCGGCATTTCGTGTTGGGCGTGGACCGCGATCAACCGCTTCCTGCGCAGACGCAAGAGCTCACCCGTATCGTGGCCGATCTGCAACTGTTCGCTGTGCTGGCCCAAGACGCAGCCCTGCGGGTTTTGCTGCCAGCGGTGCCGGATGCAACATCCGTCTCGCTAACACCTCGCGAGCTCGAAAGCCTGCGCTGGACGATGGAAGGCAAGACCGCGTGGGAGGTGGGCAACATCCTCGGTATCACCGAGCGCACTGCCGTGCTGCACTTGAGCAATGCCACGCACAAGCTCGACTGTGTGAACAAGCACCAAGCGGTGCTGAAAGCGTTGCGTTTGAAGCTCATTCGTTGACTGAATGTGTGACGTTTAGTATCAAGAACGCGGTTGCACAAGCTGTAAGAGTTGACAGTTACGGTTTTAACGGTCGGCTGCTGAAATAGCTCTATGTACATGGTGTGCATAAAAATTTTCAGGAGCTTCTCATGCAGCAACAGCCACTCAACGCCTCGGTGCCCCGTCAAACCCCTGCGCGCACCCATGTCGAAATTCAGTGCGACAAAGGTCGTGTCACTCCATCCGTGCCCCGTGAACTGGGTGCTGACGAAATGCGCAACGTCAGCGGTGCTGGCACGCGGTTGCCTGTCCACAGATGGTGAAATTCCGGCGCGGCCGGATTGTCATCAGCATTGATTGATGACTGGACTATTTCGTCCCGAGTCTGTCGAACATCAGAGCCACTCCTGGCTCGGTGGCATACAGCTCGTCCGGCCCGTTCCGCTGGCCCTACTGACCGGTCTGGTGGCTTGTACAGCCATCGCGACCGGTCTGTTTTTATTTCAGGGTGAGTACACGCGCAAAGCGCATGTGCTGGGCGTCATCGTTCCGGATCGCGGCCTGCTTCGCCTGCCTTCGCCGGCAGTTGGCACGGTGGTCGAGCGGCGCGTCACCGAAGGCGCTTCGGTGCTTGCAGGCGATGTGCTGTTCGTTATTTCGGTCGATCGATCGACGCTCAACGGTGACGCACAGTCCGCCGTCCAAGGCAGCCTGGATGCTCGGCAGCGCAGCCTGCAAGACGCGAGTCGCCAGATCCGAACCCTGGAGACCGAGCAAGTCACGGCGTTGACCCGGCAGATCGACGGCATGCGCCGCGAGTTGCAACAAATGGATGTCGAGGCCGAGTTGCAGCAGCAGCGCTTGGCGCTCGCTCAAAAAGCGCAGGCGCGGCTTGAGTCGCTGCAAGCTGACAATTTCGTCTCTTCGGCCCATGTGCAGACCAAGGCCGAGGAAATCCTCGGCTTGCGCGCCCAGGCGCAGGCGCTGGTTCGCCAGCGCACGGTGCACCAGCGCGAGATCGGTGTGCTCGAAGCGCAACGCCGCGAGCGGCCTCTGCAGGCACTGGCCCAGCGCGGAACCATCGAGCGCGCCCTGGCTGAGTTGGCTCAAGAGTCGGCCGAGAGCGATGCCCTGCAACGCGTCGTCGTGCGGGCGCCGCAGGCCGGCGTGGTGACTGCGGTGCTCGCCGCGCCGGGTGACAGCGTGTCACCGTCGGCTGCGCTGGCGAGCCTGATGCCCGCCGGCGCGAAGATGCAAGCGGAGCTGTTCGCCCCGTCGAGCGCTGTGGGGTTTTTGCGTCCCGAACAGGCGGTTCAACTGCGTTACCAGGCTTTTCCGTTTCAGAAGTTCGGCCACCACCCCGGTCACGTGTTGCAGGTGTCGCGCACGCCCTTGCAGTCCGCTGAGCTGGCGAGCCTGCCGCTGGCGACCGGATCGACGTCGGCATCTGCGTTGAATCCGAACGGTGTCGCTGGCGAGCCGCTGTACCGCATCACCGTGGCACTCGACCAGCAAACCGTGCAAGCCTACGGAATTGCCCAGCCGCTGGTCGCCGGCATGCAGCTCGAAGCCGACGTGTTGCTCGACCGCCGACGCCTGATCGAGTGGATCTTCGAGCCGCTGCTGAGCATCACCGGACGGTTGTGATGGGCCGCGAGGGTTTCGGCGCGTCGGCGCTGTCAACGCTGCGCTTCGGCTGGGGCCGCCCGCGGATGCCGATGCTGCTGCAGACCGAGGAGGCGGAATGCGGCCTGGCCTGCTTGGCGATGGTCGCGACCTATCACGGGCTGAAGACCGATCTGCCGACCCTGCGCCGACGCTTTTCGTTGTCGCTGAAAGGCTCGACGCTGCTCGACCTGACCCGCATGGCCGGCCAACTGCAATTGACGCCGCGCGCATTGCGCGCCGAGCTCGAGCACCTGCCGCAGTTGCAACTGCCCTGCGTGCTGCACTGGAACCTGAACCATTTCGTCGTGCTGACCGGCTTGCGCGGCGGCAAGGCGGTGATCCACGACCCATCGCACGGCATCCGCCACCTGTCGATGGACGAGTTGTCGAAACACTTCACCGGCGTGGCGCTCGAGCTGACGCCGACCCCGGACTTCCGCCCACGCGAGGAGCGGCAGTCGGTGTCGGTGCGGCAGTTGCTCGGACGCGTGAGCGGGCTCAAGCGATCGCTGTTTCAGATCATGGTGCTGGCACTCGCACTCGAAGTGTTCATGCTGCTGTCGCCGTTTTTCATGCAGTGGGTGGTCGACAGCGTGCTGGTCAGCGCCGATCGCGATCTGCTGGTCACGCTCGGGCTGGGCTTCACGCTGCTGGTGCTGGTGCAGGTGGCGACCGGCGCGATCCGCTCGTGGGCGGTGCTGTACCTGTCGTCGACCTTGAACCTGCAGTGGTTGTCGAACGTGTTCGCGCACCTGATGCGGCTGCCGGTGGTGTGGTTCGAGAAGCGGCAGACCGGCGACGTGATGTCGCGCTTCGGCGCGGTGGAGAAGATCCAGCAGACCTTGACCACCAGCTTCATCGAGGTGGTGCTCGACGGCATGCTGGTGGTGCTGACGCTGGCGATGATGGCGTTCTACAGCGTCAAGCTGACCCTGATCGCGCTCGGCGCGGTCGCGCTGTACGCGCTGCTGCGCTGGGCGTTCTTCCGGCCGCTGCGCGACGCGACCGAAGAGGGCATCGTGCACGATGGGCGCATGGCCACGCACTTCCTCGAATCGCTGCGCGGGGTGCAGTCGATCAAGCTTTACAACCGCCAGGAAGACCGGCAGGCGCAGTTCATGAACCGCGCGGTCGACGCGCTGAACGCCCACATCCTGACGCGCAAGCTCGACCTGACGCTGGCGGTGTCGCACAAGCTGGTGTTCGGGCTGGAGCGCGTCGCGGTGATCTGGGTCGGCGCGCTGCTGGTGCTCGACCGCAGCTTCTCGGTCGGCATGCTGTTCGCGTTTTTTGCCTACAAAGAGCAGTTCGCGCTGCGCGTCAGCGGCCTGATCGACAAGGCGGTCGAGTTGCGGATGTTGAAGCTGCAGGGCGAGCGCCTCGCCGACATCGTGCTGACCGCGCCCGAGGCAGAGGTGGCGATGCCGGTCGACATTCAAAAGGTCGGCGGTCAGATCCAGCTCAGCCAGATCGGGTTTCGGTATTCGGACGGCGAGCCTTCGGTCATCGATGGCCTCGACCTGACGATCGAACCCGGCGAATCGGTGGCAATCGTCGGGCCCTCGGGATGCGGCAAGACGACGCTGTTGAAGCTGATGCTCGGCACGCTCGAACCCCAGTCCGGCGAGATCCGCGTGGGCGGCTTGCCGCTGGCTCGGCTGGGCCTGCGCGCCTGGCGCGACATGATCGGCACGGTGATGCAAGACGACCAGTTGTTCGCCGGCTCGATCACCGACAACATCAGTTTTTTCGACGCCGCGCCCGATGCGGCCTGGGTCGAGGAATGCGCCCGCCTGGCCGCCGTCGTTGATGAGATCGACGCGATGCCGATGGGCTTTCACACGCTGATCGGCGACATGGGCACCAGCGTGTCCGGCGGTCAGAAGCAGCGCATTTTGTTGGCCCGCGCGCTCTACAAACGGCCGCGTATCCTGTTCCTCGACGAGGCCACCAGCGCGCTCGACGTCGACCGTGAGCGCCTCGTCAACCAAGCGGTCCGGCAGCTCGACCTGACCCGCGTGATCGTCGCGCACCGGCCCGAGACCATCGCGACGGCCAGCCGCGTGATCGTGCTGCACGAAGGGCGGGTTGCGCAGGACTTGCGCAGCCTGCCGGGCAGTGGGATCGCGGGGCGCTGAGCGCCCGCGCGGGATTCGGTTCAGCCTGAGCGACCCCAGGGCCCCCCAACCGCCCGGGCGACGTCGGCATCGGGAGGGTGTGCATGAAGAGGGGTGGACTCTCGACCATCGGATGACTTCACAGAGGGTGCTCCCTACAATCCCGGATTGCTCAAAAAACAGGCACTGCCATGTGGTTCCCCCAAGTCTTCGATGTCGTTGTGATCGGTGGCGGCCATGCCGGCGCCGAGGCGGCGCTCGCCTCGGCGCGCCTGGGTTGCGCCACCTTGCTGCTGACACACAACATCGAAACGCTGGGGCAGATGAGCTGCAACCCGTCGATCGGCGGCATCGGCAAGGGACACCTGGTCAAGGAGATCGATGCGTTGGGCGGTGCGATGGCCGCAGCCACCGACGAAGCGGGCATTCAGTTCCGCATCTTGAATGGCTCAAAAGGCCCCGCCGTGCGCGCGACCCGCGCGCAGGCCGACCGCGTGCTGTACCGCGCGGCGATTCGGCGGCGGCTGGAGAACCAGCCCAATCTGTGGTTGTTTCAGGGTGCTTGCGATGATCTGATCATCGAAGGTGCCGTTGTAGCGGGTGTTGTGACGCAAGTGGGCGTTCGCTTCCGTGCTCGGACTGTGGTGCTGACAGCCGGGACGTTCCTGAACGGCAAAATCCACGTTGGCTTCGACAACCACGCGGCGGGACGCGCAGGTGACCCGCCCGCAATCACGCTGTCGTCGCGCCTGAAGGAGCTGCAGCTGCCGCAAGGCCGCTTAAAAACCGGCACGCCGCCACGCATCGACGGCCGCAGCATCGATTTCAGCCGATTGACGCCGCAATTCGGCGACGGCGTTGCAGGTGCCGACGGCGCTGCGCCGCAAACCCCGATGCCGGTGTTCAGCTACCTCGGCGAGGCCTCACAGCACCCGCCGCAACTGCCGTGCTGGATCACCCACACCAACGAGCGCACGCACGAGATCATCCGATCGGGCTTCGACCGCAGCCCGATGTTCACCGGTGTGATCGAAGGGGTGGGGCCGCGCTATTGCCCGAGCATGGAGGACAAGGTGAGTCGCTTCGCCGACAAGCCCTCGCATCAAATCTACCTGGAGCCCGAAGGCCTGACCACGCACGAGTTCTATCCAAACGGCATTTCCACTTCGCTGCCATTCGACATTCAACTGGCTGCGGTGCATTCGATGCAAGGGCTGGAGAACGCCCACATTCTGCGGCCGGGTTATGCGATTGAGTACGACTACTTCGACCCACGTGCGCTGAAGGCGAGCTTCGAGACGAAAGCGATCCGTGGCCTGTTCTTTGCCGGGCAAATCAACGGCACCACCGGCTACGAGGAAGCGGCGGCCCAAGGCCTGTTTGCCGGGTTGAATGCGGCTTTGCAGGTGCGCGACCAGCCGGCCTGGACACCGGGCCGCGATGAAGCCTATCTCGGTGTGCTGGTCGACGACCTGATCACCAAGGGCGTGACCGAGCCGTACCGCATGTTCACCAGCCGGGCCGAGTTCCGGCTGCAATTGCGCGAGGACAACGCCGATGCCCGACTCACCGAGCACGGTCGACGCCTGGGTTTGGTCGACGACACACGTTGGGCTGCTTTCAGCCGCAAGCGTGACGCTGTTTCACGTGAAACGCAGCGCTTGAAAGCCACTTGGGTGCGACCACAAACCTTGCCCACAGCCGAGGCCGAACGCTTGCTGGGCAAGTCGCTCGAACACGAGTACAGCCTGATGGACCTGCTGCGTCGGCCCGAGGTCGATCACGACGTGCTGAGCCAAGTGGCAGCGATCGCTTGTCCGGAGGCGGGAGTTTCACGTGAAACACTCCACACCGAGCTGGGCAACACGCTCGCCGATGCCGTGATCGAACAGATCGAGATCAGCGCCAAGTACGTCGGCTACATCGTCAAGCAGAACGACGAAGTCGAGCGGGCGGCGCGTTATGAGCATCTGAGACTGCCCGCCGAACTGGACTACACGCAGGTATCGGCGCTCAGTTTCGAGGTGCGGCAGTCGTTGAGCCGTCACCGGCCCGAGACCTTGGGACAGGCTTCGCGGATGTCGGGCGTCACGCCGGCGGCGATGTCCTTGCTGCTGGTGCACTTGAAGAAAGGGCGGTTTGCCGGGGTCATCGAGGCGGTTGACGCATCCGGTGTCACTTTGGCCAAGCCAGCGAACTTGGCCGATGCCGCCTGAGCCTTCGCCACATGGGTTGCATGGATCGCTGACCCAGGCGGTTTCCGACCTGGGTTTGTGCGCGCAAACCGTTCCCATCGATCGGCTGCTGGCCTACCTGGACCTGCTTCAGCGCTGGAACGCCACCTACAACCTGACGGCAGTGCGTGATCCACAGGACATGCTGCGACAACACCTGGCCGATTGCCTCGCGGTGGTCGGCCCGATGGCGCGGCGGCTGGCTTGTCAACCCGGCGAGACGGGCAAGTCGGTTCGTCTGCTGGATGTCGGCAGCGGCGGCGGGCTGCCTGGCGTCGTGCTGGCTGCGATGTTTCCGTCGTGGAAGGTGGTTTGCGTCGACACTGTGGGCAAGAAGACGGCCTTCATCCAGCAAGCCGCAGCGGAAATGCGGCTGAGCAACCTGACGGCGGAGCACGCCCGCGTTGAGGCACTGCGCTCAGCGCCGTTCGACGTGATCACCTCGCGAGCCTTCTCATCGCTACTCGATTTCACCCGACTCAGCCAGCAACTGCTGGCACCGCAGGGCGTATGGATGGCGATGAAGGGCAGGGCGCCGACCGAAGAGCAGTCCGCGTTGCCCGACGAGATCGAGGTGTTTCACGTGGAACCGCTGACAGTTCCTGGGCTGAACGCCGAGCGCTGTTTGGTGTGGATGCGTGTTGCTTCGAGGGTAAGCGGGGCGAAGCCTCCGAAAGTATCCTGACCGAGCGCCCATCTGCGGTGTTCGCTCGCGGCGCGACCGAAACCAGTGAGACCCACTTCCTATAATCAGCGGGGCAGTCCGAGGCCGGGAAGAGCGCGCTTTTCCACCTCTGCTTTACCCGCCCACCTTGCCTCCGAACCGAACCCCTCCATGGCCCGAATTTTCTGCATCGCCAACCAAAAAGGCGGGGTCGGCAAAACCACGACGACGGTGAACCTGGCCGCCGGGCTGGCGCGCATCGGGCAGCGCGTGCTGGTGGTTGATCTCGACCCACAGGGCAACGCCACAATGGGTTCGGGCATCGACAAGCGGGCGCTGGAATTGAGCGTTTACGACGTGCTGCTCGAAAACGCGTCGATCGCCGAAGTCCGTCAGCGCAAGGACAGCGTCGGTTACGACGTGGTCGGCGCCAACCGCGAACTGGCCGGTGCCGAGGTCGAGCTGGTCGAACTCGAACGCCGCGACAAGCGACTGAAGACGGCCCTCGAAGCGGTCGCCGACCAGTACGAGTTCGTGTTGATCGACTGCCCGCCGTCCCTCAGCATGCTGACATTGAATGGCCTGTGCAGCGCCCACGGCGTGATCGTGCCGATGCAGTGCGAGTACTTCGCGCTCGAAGGCCTGTCCGATCTGGTCAACACCATCAAGCAGGTCCACGCCAACCTGAACCCAGATCTGCAAATCATCGGCCTGCTGCGGGTGATGTTCGACCCGCGCATCACCTTGCAGCAGCAAGTCAGCGAGCAGCTCAAATCGCATTTCGGCGACAAGGTGTTCAACACCGTGATCCCGCGCAATGTGCGGCTGGCCGAAGCGCCGAGCTATGGATTGCCCGGCGTCGTCTTCGATCCGGCGTCGAAGGGTGCGCAAGCTTTCGTTGCTTTCGCGCAGGAAATGGTCCTTCGCATCGATACGATGTGAGTCTTCGCTTACGTTAATCCTCAGTCTGTGCCGAGCTACAAGCCCAAACTTTCGTCGATATCGAGGTGCACGTTCATGGCTTGCACCGCCGCGCCGCTGGCGCCTTTGCCCAGGTTGTCCAGCCGCGCCATCAGCAGCACCTGGGTGTCGCTCGCGAAAACGAACAGGTCGACCCGGTTGGTGTCGTTGCAGGCCTGCACATCGAAGAAGCCGTCGGCCAGTGTCGCCTCGTCGCGCAGCGGCATCACGCGGATGAAGCGCTCGTCGGCATAGCGTTGCGTCAGCGCCGCATGCAGGTCAGCGGCACTCACGGTTCCACCGAGTTGCGTCAGATGTAAGGGCACACTGACCGTCAAACCCTTGTAGAACGGGCCCACCATCGGCATGAAGACCGGCGGCGCATCGAGGCCGGTGTGGATTTGCATTTCGGGCAGGTGCTTGTGCGCCAGCGCCAGCGCATACGGACGCGGGGCGCCCAGCGCGTCGTACGGCGTCGTGGCATCGCTGCCGACACCCAGGGCGAACGGGGCGGCCTCGTAGTCGCGGATCATGCTTTTGCCGCCGCCCGAGTAACCGGTGATCGACGTCGCCGTCACCGGCGTGCCGTTCGGCAGCAACCCGGCGTCGACCAACGGCCGCAACAGCAGGATGAAAGCGCTGGCGTGGCAGCCCGGGTTTGCGATGCGCTTGCTGGCGCGAATCGCCGCCCGCTGCATCGGCGCCAGCTCGGGCAGACCGAACGCCCAGCCCGGCGCGGTGCGGTGCGCGGTGCTGGCATCGATCAGGCACGTGGCCGGGTTGGTGACCAGTGCCGCAGCCTCGCGCGACGCGGCGTCGGGCAAGCACAAGAAGGCCACGTCGGCCGCGTTCAGCAAGCGGGCGCGCTCGGCCGTGTCCTTGCGCAGATCGGGATCGATGCGCAGCACCTCGATGTCGTCGCGCTGCGCAAGATACTCATGGATGCGCAGGCCAGTGGTGCCTTCCTGGCCGTCGACGAACACGCGGTGCTTCATGAAGCGCTCCCAAAGACTGAGCGGCGAGGATAAGCGAGCCCGCTGCAAAGCTGCCTTGCCGCCAGCGTGCCCGCCACCGCGATCGCTGCGATGAGCTCGGCGCCGTAGGCGTTGCATGGGGCGCGCAACAGCAAGCACGATGCGATACCGGACAATCCGCCGATGGTCACCAAGAAACCCAAGGGCCTCGGCCTCGGCCTCGAAGCGCTGCTCGGCCCCCGCGTCAAAGAGCCCACCGACAAGCCGCCGTCTGACGCCGACCGCAGTCCGCGCACCCTGAAGCTGACCCAACTGCGACCCGGCAAGTACCAGCCGCGCACGCGCATGGACGAAGGCTCGCTGTACGAGCTGGCCGAGAGCATCAAGGCGCAGGGGATCATGCAGCCGATCCTGGTGCGCCGCGTGCACGACCTGCTCGACGACGCTGCGGTGGACGCGCCGCACTACGAAATCATCGCTGGCGAGCGCCGCATGCGCGCGGCCAAACTCGCTGGCCTGGACGAGGTGCCGGTGCTCGTCAAGGACGTGCCCGACGAGGCCGCTGCGGCGATGTCGCTGATCGAGAACATCCAGCGCGAAGACCTCAACCCGCTCGAAGAAGCGCAAGGACTGAAGCGGCTCACCGAAGAGTTCGGCCTGACTCACGAGCAAGCTGCGCAAGCGGTGGGCCGCTCGCGCAGCGCCGCCAGCAACCTGCTGCGGCTGCTCAATCTGGTCGAGCCGGTGCAGCAGTTGCTGATGGCCGGCGATCTGGACATGGGCCATGCGCGCGCATTGCTGCCGCTCGATGGCGCGCGGCAGATCCTGGCGGCCGGCGAGATCGTCGCGAAAAAGCTCAGCGTGCGCGAGGCCGAACGGCTGGTCGCGCGCGCCGACGACAGCAGCCGGCAAAAACCCGCCGCGCGGCTCGCCGATGCCAAGTCGCGTGACTTGCTGCGCATCGAGCAAGAGCTGTCGGACGCGCTGACCGCACGCGTCGAAGTGCGAGTCAAGAAGCGCACTTCGCGCGGCGAACAAGGCGAGATTTCGATCGCCTTCGGCTCGCTCGATGAACTCAACGGGCTGCTCGACAAGCTCGGTCTCTCGAAGCGCTGACGCCGCGCTCAGTCCGATCCCTGCGGCAACGGGCACGGCGGTTGGCGCACTCGTGCAACACGCTGCGACTGCTCCGCCTGGTTCCAATCCACTGGTGCGTCACACCGATCTGCGGATCGCCGCAACGCGATGTCGGCGCGCGCAAGCCGCGAGACGTTACGGGTTTAGGTTGCCAGCTTGAGGGAACCGGAGCCCTCGTGACAGACTCGTCACCTCATGCATTCATGCGCGCAGGGACTTGACGAAAAGGCACACAAATTGCTGGTAATGTTGAACTGAAATTCGGAACTGCGCGGTCCTTCGCCTGTTTCTTGCGCCATCGCCGCAACGCGTTTGGCACAAGCTGATTTCAGGCGGTGTCGATGTCGCGGAAAGCTCTGATGGAGCCCTGAAGTTAGGACTTCATCAGAACTTCCCCAGACGGTGGCGAAGCCCGTTGGCCTGCCATCGCCTCCTCGACACACAGGAGATCAACATGGACGTGATCAGCCATTTCGCCGCTCGGTTCGAGCGCACGCGCGAAGAGGAACTCTCGATCGAAGAGTACCTCGCCGAATGCAAGCGCAATCGGGTCGCGTACGCCAGTGCCGCCGAGCGCATGCTGCAAGCCATCGGCGAGCCGCAGTCGGTCGACACCCGCAACGACCCGCGCCTGTCGCGGCTGTTTGCGAACAAGGTCATCAAGATCTATCCCGCGTTCGCCGAGTTCTACGGCATGGAAGACGCCATCGAACAGGTGGTCAGCTACTTCCGGCACGCCGCGCAAGGTCTCGAAGAGAAAAAGCAGATCCTCTATCTGCTGGGCCCGGTCGGTGGCGGCAAGAGCAGCATCGCCGAACGCCTGAAACAGCTCATGCAAGAGGTGCCTTTCTACGCCATCAAAGGCTCGCCGGTGAACGAGTCACCGCTCGGTTTGTTCGATGCGACCGAAGACGGCCCGATTCTGGAAAAAGAGTTCGGCATCCCGCGCCGCTACCTGCAACGCGTGCTGTCGCCGTGGGCGGTCAAGCGGCTCGAAGAATTCGGCGGCGACATTCGCAAGTTCAAGGTCGTCAAGCGCTTTCCGTCGGTGCTCAAGCAGATCGGCATCGCCAAGACCGAGCCGGGCGACGAGAACAACCAGGACATCAGCAGCCTGGTCGGCAAAGTCGACATCCGCAAACTGGAAACCTTTGCACAAGACGACCCCGATGCGTACAGCTTCTCCGGCGGCCTGTGCTTGGCCAATCAAGGCCTGCTCGAATTCGTCGAGATGTTCAAGGCGCCGATCAAGGTGCTGCACCCGCTGCTGACCGCCACACAAGAAAGCAACTTCAAGGGCACCGAAGGCTTCGGCGCGATCCCGTTCGACGGCATCGTGCTGGCGCACAGCAACGAGAGCGAGTGGAAAACCTTCCGCAACAACAAGAACAACGAGGCCTTCCTCGACCGCATCTACATCGTCAAGGTGCCGTACTGCCTGCGCGTCAGCGAGGAGGTGAAGATCTACGAGAAGCTGCTGCGCGGCTCGTCGCTGGCGCAGGCCACCTGCGCACCGGGTACGCTGAAGATGATGAGCCAGTTCGGCGTGCTGACACGGTTGAAGGAGCCCGAGAACAGCAGCCTGTATTCCAAGATGCTGGTCTACGACGGCGAGAACCTGAAGGACACCGACCCGCGCGCCAAGAGCTTCCAGGAGTACCGCGACTACGCCGGTGTCGACGAGGGCATGAGCGGCATCAGCACGCGCTTTGCCTTCAAGATCATCAGCAAGGTGTTCAACTTCGACAGCACCGAAGTGGCCGCGAATCCGGTGCACCTGATGTATGTGCTCGAACAGCAAATAGAGCGCGAGCAGTTCCCGGCCGAGACCGAGCAGAAGTACCTCGCGTTCATCAAGGAACACCTGTCGGTGCGCTATGCCGAATTCATCGGCAAGGAAATCCAGACTGCGTACCTGGAGAGCTACAGCGAGTACGGACAGAACATCTTCGACCGCTACGTCACCTACGCCGACTACTGGATTCAGGACCACGAGTACCGCGACACCGACACCGGCGAAGTCTTCGACCGCGGCTCACTCAATGGCGAGCTGGAGAAAATCGAGAAACCGGCCGGCATCAGCAACCCGAAAGACTTCCGCAACGAGATCGTCAATTTCGTATTGCGTGCGCGCGCCAATAACGCCGGCAACAACCCGCTGTGGACCAGCTACGAGAAGCTGCGCACCGTGATCGAGAAGAAGATGTTCAGCAACACCGAAGAGTTGCTGCCGGTGATCAGCTTCAACGCCAAGGCGAGTGCCGACGAGGCCAAGAAGCACGAGGACTTCGTGACGCGCATGGTCGCTAAGGGCTACACGCCGAAGCAGGTGCGGCTGTTGTGTGAGTGGTATTTACGGGTCAGGAAAAGCTCGTGAAGCCGCGGCCGCTGACCTTGCTCCCTCTCCCGCCCTGCGGGAGAGGCGGCTGAACCATGCAGCAAATCATCGACCGCCGCCTTGCGGGAAAAAACAAATCGATCGGCAACCGCGAACGATTCCTGCGGCGCCACAAGGAACAGATCCGCGAAGCCGTCAAGCGCGCGGTCGACGGCCGCAGCATCCGCGATCTGGCGCAGGGCGAGGACATCACGATCCCGAAGCGCGACATCTCCGAGCCGGTGTTCGGCCACGGCCAAGGCGGCAAGCGAGAAACGGTGCACCCCGGCAACCAGGACTATCTGCGCGGCGACCGCATCGAGCGGCCCAAGGGCGGTGGCAGTGGCGCAGGTGGCGGCAAGGCGGCCGACTCGGGCGAGGGCGACGACGACTTCGTCTTCCACCTGACCAAAGAAGAATTCATGCAGGTCTTCTTCGACGACCTGGCGCTGCCGAATCTGGCTCGCACCACGCTCGCCGAGACACCCGAATTCAAGACCCACCGCGCGGGCTAC
>JANMTL010000124.1:0-14381 GCA_031390425.1 Rhizobacter sp. | reverse complement strand
GATGAGTTATCTGGTTCTGGCCCGCAAATACCGACCGCGCACTTTTGACGCCCTGGTGGGCCAGGAACACGTGGTGCAGGCGCTGTCGAACGCGCTGACGCAGGGCCGACTGCACCACGCCTATTTGTTCACCGGCACGCGCGGTGTCGGCAAGACGACGGTGTCGCGCATCCTCGCCAAGTCGCTCAACTGCACCGGCGCCGACGGGCAGGGCGGCATCACCGCGAATCCTTGTGGTGTGTGCAGTGCGTGTCGCGACATCGACGCCGGCCGCTTCGTCGACTACATGGAGCTCGACGCGGCATCGAACCGCAGCGTCGAAGAGATCACGCCGCTGCTGGATCAGGCGGTCTACAAGCCGGTGCTCGGGCGTTTCAAGGTCTACATGATCGATGAAGTGCACATGCTGTCCAACCACGCGTTCAACGCGATGCTGAAGACGCTGGAAGAACCGCCCGAGTACCTGAAGTTCGTGCTGGCGACCACCGACCCGCAGAAAGTGCCGGCCACCGTGCTGTCGCGCTGCCTGCAGTTCAACCTGCGGCCGATGGGCGTGCGCACCGTGCAGGATCATCTGGCGAAGGTGCTCGCCGACGAAGGTATTGCTGCCGAGCCCGGCGCGCTGCGCCTGCTGGCGCGGGCGGCGCGCGGCTCGATGCGTGATGCGCTGTCGGTCACCGACCAGGCGATTGCGTTCGGCGGCGGCACGCTGCTCGAGACCGGCGTGCGCGACATGCTCGGCGCGGTCGACCGCCGCCATGCGATCCGCCTGATCGAGGCGTTGGCCGATCGCGACGGCGCGGCCTTGCTGGCCGAGGCCGATGCGCTGCGCGGGCTCGGCCTGTCGGCCACCGGCACGCTGGAAGAGCTGGCCGATCTGCTGCAGCAGATGGCGGTGGCGCAGGCGGTGCCCGACGCGCTCGACACCGCCGAGCCCGATGCGGTCGCGGCCATGCGGCTGTCGTCGCGCCTGGCTGCCGATCAGATGCAGGTGCTCTACAGCATGGCCTTGCACGGCCGCGCCGAACTGGCGCTGGCACCCGACGAACACAGCGGCTTGGTGATGGTGCTGCTGCGCATGCTGGCGTTTTGCCCGCCTTCAGCGGCCTCGAAGCGAGAGGTGGTTGCGACCCGGGTACCGACCCCGGCCCCGCCGGCGGACAAGTCCCAGCCGGTGGCCGCAGCGGCGACCGTTGCGCGCGTCAGTGCGGCGCTGCCAGCCCCCGTTCACTTCGTATCCGAGGCGACCCCGCCCCCGTGGCTGGACGCCGACTGGGGCGATGACAGCCTAATCGCTCGACCGGCGGCGCCCGCGTCGGTTCCCGCTGTGAACGCCCCGCCGGTCGCTGCGATCCCCGAGGAGAGCCCCGCTGCCCTCAACGCAGCCGTCGAGCGCGAGCTCGTCACGCCGTCTGCTGCCGCCGTGGTCGCTGCGACGCCGCTGGGTGATCGCTGGGCCGAGGCGGTGCACGCGATGAACCAGGCCGCAAGCATCGGCGCGATGGTGCGCGAGCTGGCCTTGCAGTCGCAGTGCGTGCGCATCGACGAGCTCGCGCAACCGGCCCTCTGGACGCTGCAAATCGAGCGCGAGACGCTGCGCTCTGCCACCCACAGCGACAAGCTCGAAGCCGCGCTGGCGCTGCACCTGGGCACGCCGGTGCGGCTTGAAGTGCTGTCCGGCGCAGCGGTCGACACGCCGGCGTTGCGCAACGCCGCCGAGCGCGTGCGCCGCCAGCGCGAGGCCGAACAGATTATCCACGACGACCCCATCGTGCGCACATTGATGGCGCAGTACGCCAGTGCGCGGATCGTGCCCGGCTCGGTCAGGTATCAATAACTTTCACCCACGAGGTCACACCATGATGAAAAACCAACTCGCCGGCTTGATGAAACAAGCCCAAGCGATGCAGGACAACCTGAAGAAGGCACAGGACGAGCTGGGCTCGATCGAGGTCGAAGGCCAATCGGGTGCCGGGCTGGTCAAGGTCACGATGACCTGCAAGCACGATGTCAAGCGCATCGCCATCGACCCCAGCCTGCTCGCCGACGACAAGGACATGCTCGAAGACCTGGTCGCCGCCGCGTTCAACGACGGCCTGCGCCGTGCTGAAGAGGTGTCGCAGGAAAAGATGGGCAAGCTGACCGCGGGCATGCCGCTGCCGCCGGGCATGAAGTTTCCCTTTTAGAGATGTCGGCCCCCAGGCTTGCGGCTCCGCCGCTTCTCCACCCCAGGGTTCACAGGGAGGCCCCTTCGTGGCCTTGGGGCTCGGCCGCCTCGGGGCGGCCCGGCGGCGGCCGCAGTAGTGGCTGAGCCGGCACTCGACGCGCTGGTCGACGCGCTGCGGCGACTGCCCGGCATCGGCGAAAAATCGGCGCGGCGCATGGCGCTGCACCTGCTGCAGCACGACCGGCCGGGCGCGCAGCGCTTGGCGTTGTCACTGCAGGCGGCGGTGGCGAACGTGCGGCACTGTGCGCGCTGCCACACCTTCACCGAAAGCGAGATCTGCGGCATCTGCGCCGACCCCCGGCGCGATGCGCGGTTGCTGTGCGTGGTCGAGACCCCGGCCGACCAAGCCGCGATGGAGCGCACCGGCAGCTACGACGGTTGCTACTTCGTGCTGATGGGGCGCTTGAGCCCGCTCGACGGCATTGGCGTGCACGACATCGGTTTGCAGGCGCTGCTGACCCGCGCGGCCGAGGACGGGGTCGAAGAAGTGATCGTCGCGACCAACTTCACCGCCGAAGGCGAAGCGACCGCGCATGCGGTCGGTGAGGCTTTGAAAGCCCGCGGCCTGCGTGTGACCCGCCTGTCACGCGGCGTGCCCGTGGGCAGCGAGCTCGAATACGTCGATCTGGGCACCATCGCACACGCGTTGGTCGATCGCCGTTGAAGACATCCCAGCCGAAGGGCTTGCCATGACGAACCTCAGCACCTGGTGCATCCTGATCGCGGCGCTGATGCCGATCGTGTGTGCCGGCATCGCCAAGTGGGGCACCTTCCTCAAGCCGCCGACGCAGGGTGGGTTCGACAACAACCACCCGCGCGAATGGCTGGCGCGCCAGCAAGGCTGGCGCCAGCGGGCCAATGCGGCGCAGGCCAATTGTTTCGAAGCACTGCCGTTCTTCATCGGCGCGCTGTTGTGGGCGCAGCAGATCGGTGTGCCGCAGCAGCGGGTCGACCTGCTGGCGGTGAGCTTCGTGCTGCTGCGCAGCGCCTATGTTGCGCTGTACGTGCTGGACCGGGCCGCTCTGCGCACGCTGGTCTGGGCGGCGGCGCTCGCGGTCAACATCGCGTTGCTGTTCTCCGGCGCCTGATCAACGCGCGGCCAGCCGCACCGTTTTGCGGGTTTTGGCGGACGCGGTCGCCGACGTTCGTTTCGGCGCGGCGGTTTTCACCGACCTGCTCTGTGCGGCCACGTTGACCGCCACGGGCTTCTTCGTGCGCAGCGTTGCCAAGCGTGTCGACGCCGCGCGACGCGTCGCCGGGTAGACGACGATCGAGGTCCCCGCTTTGAAGCGCGCAGCGGCGCCCACCGCGTTCCATTCGGCGACCTGCGCCGCGCCCACGCGGTAGCGTTTGGCAATGCTCGCCACCGTGTCGGCCTTGCCCGCTTTGAGCACCACGCGTCGCCGCGGCGGCGCCTCGGGCGCCAGCAACATCGTTGCGTTGTCCGCCACGTGCTCCGCCACGTCGGTCTGCCGCTGCTCGCTGCGCGGCACCAGCAAGGTCGAGCCGGCCTTGACCAGCATGCGCGGCGGGATGCGATTGACGTCGCACAGCAATGCCTCGCTCATGCCGACCTGACGCGCCGCGTCGGCCGGCCGCATGGTTCTCGGCGCGATCCAGGCAGTCCAGCTCGCCAGCGGCGCGCGGTGCTCCGACAGCTTGCGCACGAAGGCGCTGGCGTTGTCGTACGGCAGCAGAACCTGCGGCGTACCGGCAGCCAGGATCACCGGTTTGTTCATCTGCGGGTTCAGCGTCTTGAACTCGTCGAGCGACATGCCGGCCAGACGCGCGGCCAGGTCGATATCGATGTCGCGCTGAATTGGTACGCCGAGGAAGTAAGGGTGGTTCGCCAGCGCCGGCAGCGTCAGCGCGAAGGCTTCGGGCGCCGCGACGATGTTCTTGACCGCCTGCAGTTTGGGGACGTAATAGCGTGTCTCCTCGGGCATCTTCAAACTCAGGTAGTCGGTCGGCAGGCCGATTTTCTGGTTGCGGGCGATCGCGCGTTGCACGCTGCCTTCGCCCCAGTTGTAGGCCGCCAGCGCCAGGTGCCAATCGCCGAACTGGCGGTGCAGCCGTTGCAGGTAATCGAGCGCGGCGCGAGTCGACGCCAGCACGTCGCGCCGGTCGTCGCGGAAGATGTTCTGTTTGAGTGCGAAATCGCGCCCGGTCGCCGGCATGAACTGCCACATGCCCGAGGCCTTGGCCGACGACATCGCCTGCGGGTTGAACGCGCTTTCGATGAAGGGCAGCAGCGCCAGCTCGGTCGGCATGCGGCGCGCTTCGAGCTCTTCGACGATGTGGAACAGGTACCGGCTGCCGCGGGTGGTCATGCGATCGACGTAATCGGGTCGGCTCGCGTACCAGCGCTCGCGGTCGCGCACCAGGTCGGTGTCGAGGTCGGGCATGCGGAAGCCGCGTCGAACACGCGCCCACAGGTCGGTCCGCGCCGCAGCGTCGTCGAGGTCGACGCTGATCTCGGGGCGCAGCGGATCGACCGGCGCAGCGACCGCCGCTGGCAGCGCCTCGGCCGCGGCCAATGGCGTGGCGGACGCCTCGGCAGCAACCACCGGCTGGTCGCGGCTCGGCGCGTTCGGGTGGGTTGGGTCGCCCGAAGTCCCGGTCACCACCGGGCCGCTCGGGGTGGCGCAGCCCGAACCCACCCACCAGGAGCTCGACGCCAGCAGGGCGATCAGCGCGAACCTGCGCAGTGGGTGTGTCGGTAGGTCGGTCATCGGAACTCGTTCTTCCAGAGTCGCAGCGCGGTGAAGACCTCGACCGGCTGTTGGCCGCGAGCGCCATGGCGCCGGGCCGTTTCGATCACCGCGGGAACGCCGCAGCGCAGGAATGGATTGACGGCACGCTCATCGGCAATGCGGCCGGGCAAAGTAGGCCGATCGGCAGCGCGCTGTTGCTCGCACCACCGGGTGTATCGATCGACGTCCGCGTTGTCGGGTTCGACGGCGCGGGCGAACTTCAGGTTGGAAAGCGTGTATTCGTGGGCACAACAGACGCGAGTGTCGCCCGGCAACGCAGCCAGTGTCTGCAACGAATGGTGCATTTGCGCGGGCGTGCCTTCGAAGAGCCGCCCGCAGCCGCCTGAGAACAGCGTGTCGCCACAGAACAGCAGCGGCGCTTCGGTCGCGGCACCCGGGATCGAATGAGGCCGATGAAAGTACGCGATGTGGCCTGAGGTGTGGCCCGGCACGTCGATCACCTCGAAGTCCAGACCCAGCACCCGAACCGTCTCGCCACCGCGCACGGGGACGTACGGCTCGGGTATGGACTCGAACGCGGGGCCGAACATTGGGCCGACCAAGCGCGACCGCAGACCCGCGACACCGCCCACATGATCGGCGTGGTGGTGCGTCACTAGAATCGCCGCGAGCTTGAGTTCGAGGCGATCGAGTGCGGCCAGCACCGGCGCACAATCTCCCGGATCGATCACGACGGCATCGACCCCATCGTGAAGCATCCAGATGTAGTTGTCGGTGAACGCGGGCAGTGCGATTAAATTCATGACGGAATCCGCAACGAGTATAAGTTTGGGTGCCTGGCTCGCGACCCCGCCCGGCGCCTATTTGCTGGAGTGGGAACAGCGGCACCTCGACGCTGCGGTGGCCGATGTGTTCGGCTTTCACGCACTGCAACTCGGTTTGCCCGAACTCGACGCGCTGCGCGGCAACCGCATGCCGCACCGCTGGTTGGCGGCCGATGTGCCGCAGCGCAGCGGTGAGGCGATCCCCGCGGCTGCCGGGCGTGCGGCCACGCTGAACTGCGACTTCGATGCGTTGCCCTTCGACAGCCAGAGCCTCGACCTTGTGGTCTTGCCGCACGCGCTCGAGCTGGCCCGCGACCCGCACCTGACCTTGCGCGAAGTCGAGCGGGTGCTGATGCCCGAAGGCCGGGTCGTGATCATCGGATTCAACCCGAACAGCTTGTGGGGCATGCGTCAGCAGACCGGACACGCGCGTCGTCGCCTCGGTCTGGGACTGGGTCAATCGATGTTTTTGCCACGCGACGGCGAGGTCATGTCCTACCGTCGGCTGCGCGACTGGCTGCGGCTGCTCAGCTTCGAGGTCGAAACCGGGCGCTTTGGCTGCTACCGGCCGCCGATGCGATCTGAAAAATGGCTGACCCGGTTCGGCTGGATGGAAAACGCCGGCGAGCGCTGGTGGCCGGTGTTCGGCGCGGTCTACGCGCTGACCGCTGTCAAGCGGGTGCGCGGCATGCGGCTGGTGGGGCTGGTGCGCGATCAACGCCTGAAGGCCAACGCAGCGCCAGCCGCCGTGACCCAACAGCAACCGCACCGCAGCGAGGCTGCAGCCTGGTCGCGGGAGCTGGCCGAGCATGAGTGACCTGGCACGGGTGTGGGCATGAGTGTGGACACGAGTGCGGGCGAGCGCGAGCCCGCACAGATCCAGCGCCCGCTGGTGACGATCTACACCGACGGCGCCTGTAAAGGTAACCCGGGGCGCGGTGGCTGGGGCGCATGGCTGGCGACCGAGGGCCACGAAAAAGAGCTGTTCGGCGGCGAGTTGCTGACCACCAACAACCGCATGGAGCTGACCGCCGTGATCGAGTCGCTGGCGTCGCTGAAACGCACCTGTTCGGTGGTCGTATACACCGACAGCGAATACGTCCGCAAGGGCATCACCGAGTGGATCCACGGCTGGAAACAGCGTGGCTGGAAAACAGCCGATCGCAAGCCGGTCAAAAACGCCGAGTTGTGGCAGCGGCTCGATGCGCTGCGCTCGCTGCATCAGGTCGACTGGCGCTGGGTCAAGGGGCATTCGGGCGACCCCGGCAACGAGCGCGCTGACGCGCTGGCCAACCGCGGTGTGGAGGCCGCTGCATGAATCAGCGTCGACCAGCGTGACCGAGCCGCTCGGCAGTGCGCCGTTCAGGCGCCGACTCGACCGCATCTACCTGGCTTACACCGCCGGCTTCATCGTATTCGTGCTGGCGCTGGCGATGTTCGAGCGGATGGGCATGTCCAAGCACTGGATCGGCGTCACTTTCCTGTTGTCGACCGTGCTGCTGTACGCAGGCATCGGCATCCTGAGCCGCACCACCGACCCGACCGAGTACTACGTGGCAGGCCGACGGGTGCCGGCGCTCTACAACGGCATGGCGACGGCGGCCGACTGGATGTCGGCGGCGTCGTTCATCGGTCTGGCCGGAACGCTTTACTTGCAGGGCTACGGCGGCCTGGCCTTCGTGCTCGGCTGGACCGGAGGCTACTGTCTGGTGGCGCTGCTGATCGCGCCGTATTTGCGCAAGTTCGGGCAGTTCACGATCCCCGATTTCCTGGGTGCACGCTACGGCGGCAACCTGCCGCGGGGGGTCGGCGTGGTCGCGGCGGTGCTGTGTTCGTTCGTCTACCTGGTCGCGCAGATCTACGGCGTCGGGCTGATCACGGCGCGCCTGACGGGGGTCGATTTCGTCATCGGCATCTTCCTCGGGCTGGGCGGCGTGCTGGTGTGCTCGTTCCTCGGCGGCATGCGTGCGGTGACCTGGACGCAGGTGGCGCAGTACATCATCCTGATCATTGCCTTCCTGGTGCCGGTGATGTGGCTGTCCGTCAAGCAGACCGGCGTGCCGATTCCGCAACTGGTGTACGGAAGCCAACTCGCGAAGGTGACCGAACGCGAACAGCAGTTGTTGAATGATCCGAGGGAAATCGAGGTCATCGCTGCGTTCAAGGCACTTGCCCAGGACTATGCGGCACGGCTGGTCGATGTGCCCAAGGCGCTGGCCAGCGAACGCGAAGCCGGCCGCCGCCAGGTTGCTGCACTGAAGGCCGAGAACGCGCCGCTGGCCGATATCCAGGCGGCGGAGAAGGCGCTTCTGCGCATCCCGAAAACCGAAGCCGCAGCGCGCGAGTTGTGGACCAAGGCCGTCGCCTCCAACGAGGCCCGGGCGCGCCCGCTGGCGGGCATGCCGCCGCACGCTCAGCAGTTTGCAGGTGACCCGAAAGGCAGCCCGCAAGAGCGCGAAATTTTCAATCTGTCGCGCATGAACTTCCTGGCGCTGGTGCTGTGCCTGATGGTCGGCACCGCCGGGCTGCCGCACATCCTGGTGCGCTGCTACACCACGCCGTCGGTGCGCGAGGCGCGTCGATCGGTGACCTGGGCGCTGTTGTTTATTTTTCTGCTCTACATGACCGTGCCGGCGCTTGCGGTGATGGTCAAGTTCGAGGTGTTCAATGTGCTGGTCGGCACCCGCTTCGATCAACTGCCGTCCTGGATGTCGACCTGGTCGCGGGTCGATCCGTCGCTGCTGTCGGTCGTCGATATCAACAAGGACGGGCTCCTGCAGCTCGGCGAGATGCGAATCGGCGGCGACATCGTGGTGCTTGCGACGCCGGAGATCGCCGGGTTGCCGTACGTGATCTCCGGCATGGTGGCTGCCGGTGGACTGGCGGCTGCGCTGTCCACCGCCGACGGGCTGCTGTTGACGATCGCCAACGCGCTGTCGCACGACTGCTACTTCAAGATGATCAACCCGGCTGCGTCGGCGGCGCGTCGGGTGGCCTTGTCCAAGGTCATGCTGCTGGCGGTCGCACTCGGCGCTGCGGCGGTCGCGGCGCAGCGGCCCGCCGACATCGTCTTTCTGGTGTCGGCCGCGTTTTCTTTGGCTGCTGCCGCGTTTTTCCCGGCGCTGGTGCTCGGCGTCTTCTGGAGCCGAGCCAACCAGCCGGGGGCGCTGGCCGGCATGGTGTCGGGCCTGGCGGTCACGGTGTACTACATGGTGCAAAACGAGCCCTGGTTGCGCAGCCTGTTCGGCGTCACCCGCCCGCCCGCGCTGTGGTTCGGTATTTCGCCGATTTCGGCGGGCATCTTCGGCATGAGCGTCGGCGCGGTGGTGCTGGTCGCCGTCAGCTTGCTGACACCGCGGCCGCGCAGCGAATCACGCGCCTTCACCCGGAACCTGCGCTTCCCGCAGCCGGACTGACGCGATATACTGGTGGGCTTGCCTTGCCACACCCAGGTCGACGCTCGGGGTGGCTTCCAATTTCGGAATTCACAAGGAGATTCAATGCGTCACTATGAAATCGTGCTGCTGATCCATCCGGATCAGAGCGAACAGGTTCCGGCCATGCTGGAACGCTACAAGGGTGTGATCACCGCCGGCGGCGGCAAGGTTCACCGGGTCGAGGATTGGGGACGTCGGCAGATGGCCTACATGATCCAGAAGCTCGCCAAGACGCACTATCTGTGCATCAACATCGAATGCGGCAAGGAAGTGCTGGCGGAGCTGGAAACCGGCTTCCGGTTCAACGACGCGGTGTTGCGCCACCTCACCGTGCTCAAAAGCAAGGCCGAGACGACCCCTTCGGTGATGATGAAGACCAGCGACCGCGAAGAGCGTCGCGCACCGCAGGAGTCGGCTGCCTGAGCAGGCTGTGTGATGTCGGCTCGATGCGACCTGCCCGATGAACAGACTGGTTCTGACGGCGTGCGTGGTCGAGCGAGGCGCTCTGCGCTACACCCCCGCTGGATTGCCGGCACTCGATTTGAGCCTGAGGCACGAATCGCAAGTGACGCAAAACGGCACGCCGCGCCAGGTTTCGATCGAAATCAAAGCGCGCGCTGTGGGCGACATCACCGGCTCGTTGAACTGCATCGAACTCGGGACCAGCCACGGCTTTGCCGGCTTTCTGGGTTCGCAGCGCAACGGCAAAGGCGTCGTTTTCCATGTGACCGAGATGGACTGAACGTCCGAACGGTTTAGATCTGAATTGAATTTGACAGAGGTTTGATATGCCACCACCACGCGGTAAGGGTAAGTTTTCCAAAGATCGCAAGCCGAAGCGCAACCAGCAATCGCTGCTGTTCCGGCGCAAGCGCTTCTGCCGTTTCACCGTCACCGGTGTGACCGAGATCGACTACAAGGATGTCGAAACACTGCGCGACTTCATCGGCGAGAACGGCAAGATCACGCCGGCCCGCCTGACCGGAACCCGCGCGTTCTTCCAACGCCAATTGACCACCTGCATCAAGCGAGCGCGTTTCCTGGCGATGTTGCCGTACAGCGACCAGCACCGCGTCTGAGGAGCCCCACATCATGCAAATCATCCTGCTGGAAAAAGTGGCGAACCTGGGCGACCTCGGTGACGTGGTCAACGTCAAAGCCGGTTATGCCCGCAACTTCCTGATCCCGACCCGGGCGGCACGCCGTGCCACGGCCATCACGATCAAGGAATTCGAGGTCAAGCGCGCCGAACTCGAAAAAGCCGCTGCCGACAAGCTGGCTGCAGCACAGGCCCTGGGCGAGAAGATGAGCGGTCGCACCGTTCACATCACGCAAAAGGCCGGTGTCGACGGACGTCTGTTCGGCTCGGTCACCAACAACGACATCGCCGAAGCGCTGACGCGCATCGACTTCAAGGTGGTCAAGTCGCAGGTTCGCCTGCCGAATGGCCCGTTGAAGATCGTCGGCGAACATCTGGTGTCGGTGTCGCCGCACACCGATGTCGTGGTCGAAGTCAAGGTCGTGGTGGTCGGCGAAGCCGCCTGAGCCGGATCGGCTCGTCGCTTTGAAAGGCCGGCTCCGCCGGCCTTTTTCAATGGCGGTACTACCCGCGCTTCCCCAGCATTTACCCAACATCTACACAGCGTTGTCCACAGCCGTGTGGGCCGAGCGCTCGTATGATCTTTGCATGTCAGCGCTCCTTTCATCGCCCCCGCTTTCCTCTCACCTGCCGCGCGGGGATGACGAGGTTGCCCGACTCCGCATTCCGCCGCATTCGATCGAAGCCGAACAGAGCGTGCTCGGCGGCCTGCTGCTCGACAACAGCGCCTGGGACCGCGCCGGTGATCTGCTGACCGACAGCGACTTTTACCGCTACGAGCACCGCGCCATCTACGGCGCTATCGGGGCCTTGGTCAACGCCACCCGGCCGGCCGACGTGATCACGGTGTTCGAGCAGTTGCAAAGTCTCGGCAAGGCCGAGGAGTGCGGCGGCCTCGTCTACCTGAATGCGCTCGCACAGAGCGTGCCGAGCGCCGCCAACCTGCGCCGCTATGCCGAGATCGTGCGCGAACGCGCAGTGCTGCGCAAGCTGGTGTCGGCTAGCGACGAGATCGCCACCAGTGCCTTCAATCCGCAGGGCAGGGCGGTCTCGGAAATCCTCGACGAGGCCGAGGCCAAGATCTTCAAGATCGGTGAGGAAGGCTCGCGCTCGCGGCAGGGCTTTCAGACGATGGATGCGCTGGTCGTGCAGTTGCTCGACCGGGTGACCGAACTGCACGAGAACGGCGCCGAAGAAGTCACCGGCGTGCGCACCGGCTACTTCGATCTCGACCGCATGACCGCCGGTTTTCAGCCCGGCGACCTGATCGTGCTGGCCGCGCGGCCATCGATGGGCAAGACCGCGCTGGCGCTCAACATCGCTGAGCATGTGGCCGTCAACGAAGGCCTGCCGGTGGTCATCTTCTCGATGGAAATGGGTGCGTCGCAACTGGCGCTGCGCCTCGTCGGATCGCTCGGCCGCATCGACCAGCAGCACCTGCGCACCGGCGCGCTGAAGGACGACGAATGGGGCCGCCTGACCGAGGCGATCGAGAAGCTCGGCAGCGTCAGCATGTACATCGACGAGAGCCCCGCACTCACCCCGAGCGAGTTGCGTGCGCGGGCGCGCAGGCAGGCTCGCCAGTGCGGCAAGTTGGGGCTGATCGTCGTCGACTACCTGCAACTGATGAGCGGCAGCGGCGGCACGAATGAAGAAAACCGCGCCACCGTGATCGGCGAGATTTCCCGCGGGCTGAAGTCGCTGGCCAAGGAGCTGCAATGCCCGGTCATCGCGCTGTCGCAGCTCAATCGCAGCGTCGAGTCGCGCACCGACAAGCGGCCGATGATGAGCGACCTGCGCGAGTCCGGTGCGATCGAACAAGACGCCGACGTCATCATGTTCATCTACCGCGACGAGTACTACACCAAAGAAGCCTGCAAAGAGCCCGGCGTTGCCGAAATCATCATCGGCAAGCAGCGCAACGGGCCGACCGGCACCGTCAAGCTGACCTTCCTGAAGCCGCTGACCAAGTTCGACAACCTGGCGCCGGGCAGCGCCGGAGGCGACTACTGACCTGTCGCCGACAGGTCAGTCGGCGGCTTACTTGAAGAGGTCTTTGACCCGGTCCGACCAGGACTTCGAGTTCGGCGAGTGCTTGTCCCCGCCCTTCTGAAACGACTCGTCCAGCTCCTTGAGCAGCTTGCGCTGGTGCTCGGTCAGCTTGATCGGCGTCTCCACCGTGACGTGGCAATACAGGTCGCCGGGGTAGCTTGAACGCAGGCCCTTGATGCCTTTGCCGCGCAGCCGGAAAGTCTTGCCGTGCTGGGTGCCTTCGGGCAGCTCGATCTCGGCGTTGCCGCTCAGGGTCGGCACCTGGATCTGCCCGCCGAGCGCGGCCGTCACCATGCTGACGGGCGCGGTGCAGTGCAGGTCGTCGCCGTCGCGCTCGAAGATGTCGTGCTGCTTGACGCGGATCTCGATGTACAGGTCACCCGCTGGCCCACCGTTGGTGCCGGGCTCGCCGTTGCCGGCCGAGCGGATGCGCATGCCTTCGTTGATGCCGGCCGGAATCTTGACTTCGAGCGTCTTGGTCTTCTTGATGCGACCCTGTCCGTTGCAGGCGGTGCAGGGCTCGGGGATCACCTTGCCGGTGCCGCGGCAGTTCGGGCAGGTTTGCTGGATGCTGAAGAAGCCCTGGCGCATCGTCACTGCACCGGCGCCGTTGCAGGTGCCGCAGACCTTCGCGCTGGTGCCGGGTTTGGCGCCGCTGCCTTTGCAGGTTTCGCAGCTTTCGTAGGCCGGAATGCGGATCTGCGTTTCCTTGCCCGCAGCCGCTTCTTCCAGCGTGATCTCCATCGCATACGACAGGTCGCCGCCGCGAAACACCTGCTGGCCGCTGCGGCGCTGGCCGCCCGCAGCGCCTCCGCCGAAGATGTCGCCGAAGATGTCACCGAAGGCTTCGGCGAAACCGCCCATGCCGTCGCCCCCGGCGCCGGGACGGAATCCGCCGCCCATGTTCGGATCGACCCCGGCGTGCCCGTACTGGTCGTAGGCGGCGCGCTTTTTCGGGTCGGAGAGCATCTCGTAGGCCTCTTTGGCCTCCTTGAACTTTTCCTCGGCCTTCTTCGCATCGTCACCCTGATTGCGGTCTGGATGGTGCTTCATCGCCAGCTTGCGATAGGCCTTCTTGATGTCCTCATCGGACGCGTTCTTTGCCACGCCGAGGGTTTCGTAGTATTCGCGCTTTGCCATCGGTTCATCCGTCACGCCGCAGCGTCTTATTGAAACGAGAACGCCGCGTCGGGTGTGTTGGGCACCCTGACGCGGCGCCAACGCCGGGTCGCCCCGGCGTCGGTTTATTCATCGATGTCGTGTCACTGCTTCTCTTTGACTTCGGTGAACTCGGCATCCACCACGTTGTCGTCGGCGGGCTTGTCTGCGGATGCCGATGCAGCCGACGCTGCCCCGGCGGCCGCCGCTTCGGCAGCTCCGGCGGCAGCTTGCGCGTCGGCGTAGACCTTTTCGCCGAGCTTCTGACTCGCGGTCATCAAGGTCTCGGTCGACGCTTCGATGGCCGCCTGGTCTTCACTCTTCAACGCTTCTTCAGCCGCTTTGATCGCCGACTCGATTTTTTCCTTCTCGGCCGCGTCGAGCTTGTCACCGTGTTCGGTCAGGCTTTTCTTGACGCTGTGGATCATCGCGTCGGCAGAGTTGCGGGCCTGGATCAGACCGAGCTTTTTCTTGTCTTCGGCAGCGTTCAGCTCGGCGTCCTTCACCATCTGCTGGATCTCGGCTTCAGTCAGCCCCGAGTTGGCCTTGATGGTGATCTTGTTCTCTTTGCCGGTGCCCTTGTCCTTGGCGCCGACGTGCAGGATGCCGTTGGCGTCGATGTCGAAACTGACCTCGATCTGCGGCGTGCCGCGAGCGGCCGGTGCGATGCCTTCAAGGTTGAACTCGCCCAGGCTCTTGTTGCCCGAAGCCATCTCGCGCTCGCCCTGGTACACCTTGATCGTCACCGCCGGCTGGTTGTCGTCGGCCGTGGAAAACGTCTGCGCGAACTTGGTCGGGATGGTGGTGTTCTTCTGGATCATCTTCGTCATCACGCCGCCGAGGGTCTCGATGCCCAGGCTCAGCGGGGTC
>JANMTL010000122.1:0-3462 GCA_031390425.1 Rhizobacter sp. | reverse complement strand
GAAGGCATCGAAGGCCGCGTGCCCTACAAGGGCTCGATGATCAGCATCGTGTTCCAGATGGCCGGTGGCATCCGCGCCTCGATGGGGTATTGCGGCTGCGCCACGATTGAAGACATGCGCAGCCGCGCCGAGTTCGTCGAGATCACGTCCGCAGGCATTCGCGAGAGCCATGTGCACGACGTGCAGATCACGAAGGAAGCCCCGAACTACCGCATGGAATGACCGATCCCGTGATCGATAACGCGGGCGTTGCAGCGCCGGTCGAACCATTGAAGCCGCCAGCGCGCGACAAGCGCCAGGCCGCCATGCCCTTCATCCTGATCGCGGTGCTGATCGACATGGTGTCGATCGGCATCATCGTGCCGGTGCTGCCGGCGCTGATCGGCAGTTTTACCGGCACGCAGGCCGATCAGGCGTTCTGGCTCGGCGTGGTCAGTTTCGCGTTCGGCATCGCCAACTTCTTCGGCGCGCCGATCCTGGGTGCACTGTCCGATCGCTATGGGCGGCGCCCGGTGCTGCTGCTCGGTTTTTGCGGACTGGCGCTGAATTTCTTCGCCACCGCCCTGTCGACCACGCTGTGGGTGTTGATCGCGGTGCGGCTGGTCGGCGGTGCGATGCAGGCCAATGCGGCGGTCGCCAACGCGTATGTGGCGGACATCACCGCGCCCGCCGACCGCGCCAAGCGCTTCGGCATGCTGGGCGCGATGTTCGGCATCGGATTCATCCTCGGGCCAGCCATGGGCGGCGTGCTCGGCGCCATCAACCTGCACCTGCCGTTCTTCGTCGCCGGCACGCTGGCCTTGGTGAATCTGGCGTACGGCTATTTCGTGTTGCCCGAGTCGCTGCCTGCAGATCGCCGCCGTGCGTTTGCGTGGAAGTCCGCCAATCCGATCACCTCGTTGAAGGCGCTCGCGCAGCTCAAGGGCGTGGGCCGGCTGGTCGGGGTGATCGCCTGCACGGGGTTGGCGCAGGGTGTGCTCTACAACAGTTGGGTGCTGTACTCGACCTTCAAGTTCGGCTGGGGCTCGGACGAGAACGGCTGGTCGCTGGCCGCCATCGGCGTGGTGTCGGTGTTCGTGCAGGGCTACCTGCTGGGCAAGCTGCTGAAGCAGTTTGCGCCGCAGCGTCTGGCGATCTTCGGGCTGGTGTCGTCGATGGTCGCGTATGCGCTGTGGGGCGCTGCGGTGGCGGGTTGGATGATGTACGCGGTCATCTTCGCCAACCTGCTGGGCTTCACCGTCAATTCTTCGATCCAGAGCGTGGTCTCGAGCGCCGCCGACGACCGCAGCCAGGGCCAGACGCTCGGCGCGGTGAGCGCACTCAACAGCCTGACGGCGGTGATCGGGCCGCTGATCGCGACGCCGCTGCTGGTGACGGTGTCCGGTCTGCCGCAGGGGCACTGGGCCATCGGCGCGCCACTGTACTGCGGCGCGCTGCTGCAGGCGGTGGCCTTGCTGCTGGCCTGGACGCATTTCCGCCGCATGGGCACCCCGCCTCATCACGCGGCGGTGGCCACCTCCGGCACCCGCTGACGCCGATTCGGGCCGCAGTCCACCCTCCTTCGCACTCCATGCACGACAAGATCCTCATCCTCGATTTCGGCTCGCAAGTCACGCAACTGATCGCCCGCCGCGTGCGCGAAGCGCATGTGTTCTGCGAGATTCACCCGAACGACGTTGGCGACGACTTCATCCGTGCGTTCGCACCGAAGGCGATCATCCTCAGCGGCAGCCACGCCAGCACCTACGACGACCACGACCTGCGCGCACCGGCTGCGGTGTGGGAGCTGGGCGTGCCGGTGCTCGGCATCTGCTACGGCATGTTCACGATGGTGGTACAGCAGGGCGGCGAGGTCGAAGCCAGCGCGCAGCGCGAGTTCGGCTACGCCGAGGTGCGCGCGCACGGCCACACCGCGCTGTTGAACGGGATCGAGGACTTCAGCACGCCAGAAGGCCACGGCATGCTGCGGGTGTGGATGAGCCACGGCGACAAGGTGACGAAACTGCCGCCTGGCTTCAAGCTGATGGCCAGCACACCGAGCTGCCCGATCGCAGGCATTGCCGATGAATCACGTGGCTATTACGCGGTGCAGTTCCACCCCGAGGTCACGCACACGGTGCAAGGTCGGGCGCTGCTCGAGCGCTTCGTGCAGGGCATCGCGAAAGCAAAGCCCGACTGGGTGATGGGCGACTACATCGAAGAAGCCGTCGCCCGCATCCGTGCGCAGGTCGGCAGCGATGAAGTCATCCTGGGCCTGAGCGGCGGCGTCGATTCGAGCGTGGCCGCCGCGCTGATCCACCGCGCGATCGGCGACCAGCTCACCTGCGTGTTTGTCGACCACGGCCTGCTGCGGCTGAATGAAGGCGCCCTGGTGATGGAGATGTTCGCAGGCCGACTGAACGTCAAGGTGATCGCGGTCGATGCGAGCGACCAGTTCCTCGGCCACCTGGTCGGCGTGACCGACCCCGAAGCCAAGCGCAAGATCATCGGCCGCGAGTTCGTCGAAGTCTTCCAGGCCGAAGCGAAGAAACTCCGACAAGCCAAATGGCTCGCTCAGGGCACGATCTACCCCGACGTGATCGAGAGTGGCGGCAGCAAGTCTTCGACGGGTCAGAAAAAAGCCTCCACCATCAAGAGCCACCACAACGTCGGTGGCCTGCCCGCCACGCTGGGCCTGAAGCTGCTGGAGCCGCTGCGCGAGCTGTTCAAAGACGAGGTGCGCGAGCTCGGCGTGGCGCTCGGCCTGCCGCACGACATTGTGTACCGCCACCCGTTCCCCGGGCCGGGGCTGGGCGTGCGCATCCTCGGCGAGGTGAAGAAAGACTACGCCGACCTGCTGCGCCGCGCCGACGCGATCTTTATCGAAGAGCTGCGCAGCACACGAGACGACGCCACCGGCAAGAGCTGGTACGAGCTGACCAGCCAGGCGTTCGCGGTGTTCCTGCCGGTCAAGAGCGTCGGCGTGATGGGCGACGGCCGCACCTACGAGTACGTGGTCGCACTCCGCGCTGTGCAGACCAGCGACTTCATGACCGCCGACTCGGCCGAACTGCCGTACGCACTGCTCAAGCGCGTCAGCAGCCGCATCATCAACGAGGTGCGCGGCATCAACCGCGTGACTTACGACGTAAGCAGCAAGCCGCCGGCGACGATCGAGTGGGAATGAGTCGTCTTCGTTTCAGGTCGTCCCGCGCAGTCCGGCTTTTCATTGAAGAGCAAGTCCTGACAGAGAGTTAGGGCAACGCTGAACAACCCACCAAATCCGCCGATTCCATAAATCGATGCTCAAGCAGCGCAATTGCTGCGCACGACGGGCTCGATCTCGCTCACTCTGAGCTGATTCTTTGCGCCGCAGCGCCCTGTTTGCGCCCTGCAGGCGCACTCATGCCGCGAGCCTCCTGCGTGCGAGGTAGATGTTGGCCAGACCGAGCGCCACGAACGCACGCGTGGCGTTCTTGGCCA
>JANMTL010000283.1:0-2836 GCA_031390425.1 Rhizobacter sp. | reverse complement strand
CCGAGGACATCGTCGGCGCCGATCTCGTGCGCCAGCGCGGTGGCCAGGTGCTGACCTGCGCGCTGGTGAGCGGCCACAGCACGGCGCGCGTGCTCGATGCCGCCCGCCACGCGCTCGACCGGCGCGCGGCGCTGCCGGTTTTGGCCGTGACGCCTTGATGCCGTGAAACAGTGAAGCGGCCGCAACGCATCGTCATCTATCGCCTCGGCAGCCTGGGCGACACCGTCGTCGCGCTGCCGTGCCTGCACCGCATCGCCGAATCCTTCCCCGAGGCCGAACGCATCATGCTGACCAACGTGCCCGTCAGCGCCAAGGCGGCGCCGCTGGAGGCGATCCTCGGCGGCAGCGGGTTGGTGCATCGCTTCATGGCCTACCCGGTGGGCATGCGCTCGTTCGGCGCGCTGCGCCGGCTGGCCACGGAGCTGCGCGCGCTGCGGGCCGACCTGCTGGTCTACCTGACGCCGCCGCGCGGTCTGCCGGCCGCCTGGCGCGACGTGCTGTTCTTCCGCCTGTGCGGCTTCCGGCGCATCGTCGGTGCGCCGCTCGGCGCCGACCTGCAACAGCTTCGGCGCGGCGCGGACGGCACGCTCGAGCGCGAATGCGAACGCATGGCGCGCTGCCTGAGCACGCTCGGGCCGATCGACCTCGACCGAAGCGCCGCGTGGGACCTGCATCTGAGCGACGCCGAGCGGGCCGAAGCGCAGCGCTGGCTGGCGCCCTTGAACGGCGGCCCGCGCATCGTGATCAACATGGGCGGCAAGCTGGCCGCCAACGACTGGGGTGCGGAGCGCTGGACGCAG
This sequence comes from Rhizobacter sp., assembly GCA_031390425.1. GTDB lineage: Bacteria > Pseudomonadota > Gammaproteobacteria > Burkholderiales > Burkholderiaceae_C > PBB1. The sequence goes on along the minus strand of JANMTL010000283.1, from coordinate 2,036 downwards.
CTGCTGGAGCGGCTCGCCGCCGGCTTGCGCACGCATGCGCTGATGATCGTCGGCGGACCCGAGGACGCCGCACGTGCCGATGCCGTGACCGCCGGCTGGCCCGCGCCGGTGCTGAACCTGTGCGGGCGCGTGAGTCCGCGGGTCAGCGCCGCGGCGATGGCCGGGTCGGTGCTCTTCATCGGCCACGACAGCGGACCACTGCACCTGGCCGCCGCGATGCAGGTGGATTGCGTCGGCCTGTTCGGCAACAACAACGAGCCGTGCAAATGGCACCCTCGCGGCCCCGGCCACCGCATCATTCACGAGATGCGCGGCGTGCCGGCGATCGAGGTTGACACCGTGGTGCAAGCGGTCGAACAGCGCCTGGGCGGGCTGCGAATCCCATGAGGCTCCTTCAAGTTTTGCCGTCCGTCGATCCGCGTGGTGGCGGTCCGATGGAGGCGGTGCTGAACACCGGGCGCGCCTGCGTCGAGCGCGGTCATCGGGTGGAGATCGTCACGCTCGACGATCCCGCCGCCGCCTTCCTCGCCGACTACCCGCTGCCGGTGCACGCGCTCGGGCCGTCGAAGGGCGGCTATGGCTACAACGCGCGTTACGTGCCGTGGCTGCGCGCGCACGCGGCCGACTACGACGCCGTCGTCGTCAACGGCCTCTGGCAGTACCACGCCTTCGGAGCCTGGCGCGCGCTGAGCGGCGGCAGCGTGCCGTACGTCGTCTACACCCACGGCATGCTCGATCCCTACTTCAAGCAGGCCTATCCGCTGAAGCACCTGAAGAAGTGGCTGTACTGGCCATGGGCCGACTACCGCCTGCTGCGCGATGCGCAGGCGGTGCTGTTCACCTGCGAGGAAGAGCGGCGCCTGGCACGCCAGACCTTCGCGCTGTACCGCGCGCGCGAAAGCGTCGTCGCCTTCGGCACCGCCCGCCCGCCGGCCGACGCGACGCGCTTGCGCGAAGCCTTCCTCTACCGCCATCCGCACCTGCGCGGCAAGCGGCTGCTGCTGTTCCTCAGCCGCATTCACGTGAAGAAGGGCTGCGACCTGCTGCTCGAAGCCTTCGCTCGCGTCGCAGCGGGCGACCCGAGCCTGCACCTGGTCATCGCCGGCCCGGACCAGCACGGCTGGATGCCGACGCTGCAGGCACGGGCCGAGGGCCTGGGCGTCACCGACCGCATCACCTGGCCGGGCATGCTGCAAGGCGACATGAAGTGGGGCGCGTTCCATGCGGCGTCGGCCTACCTGCTGCCGTCGCACCAGGAGAACTTCGGCATCGCCGTCGCCGAGGCGCTGGGCTGCGGCGTGCCGGTGCTGATCTCCGACCGGGTCAACATCTGGCGCGAGATTTCGGCCGCCGGGGCCGGCTTCGTCGCGAGCGACACGGCCGACGGCACGACCGAGACGCTGGCCCGCTGGCTGGCGCTGCCGCCGAGCGAGCAGGCCGCGATGCGCGCCCGGGCTCGCGCGCTGTTCGACGAGCGCTTCACCGTCGACGCGATGGCCGAGTCGCTGCTCGCGGTCGTGGGCGCTGCGGCAGCGGGCCGGGGAGACCTTGCGCTCAGCCTCTAAAATCCGCGCTCCGCAAAGAATTACCCGTGCGCCGCCGAAGCGGCCACCCAAGGAGCTGCCTTCATGGCCGGACATTCCAAATGGGCCAACATCCAGCACCGCAAGGGCCGGCAGGACGAGAAACGGGGCAAGGTCTGGACCCGCGTGATCCGTGAAATCATGGTCGCCGCCCGCCAGGGCGGCGGCGACGTGAAGGAAAACCCGCGGCTGCGGCTCGCGGTCGAGAAGGCCAAGGCCGCCAACATGCCGGCCGACACCGTCAAGAAGAACATCGACAAGGCGACCGGCAACCTCGAAGGCGTCAGCTACGAGGAGATCCGCTACGAGGGCTACGGCATCGGCGGCGCCGCGATCATCGTCGACTGCATGACCGACAACCGGGTGCGCACGGTGGCCGAGGTGCGCCACGCGTTCAGCAAGTACGGCGGCAACATGGGCACCGAAGGCTCGGTCGCGTTCCAGTTCAAGCAC
>JANMTL010000267.1:0-2195 GCA_031390425.1 Rhizobacter sp. | reverse complement strand
CAGCGCGCTGGCATTCCCCGAGCAGCTTTGGGCGCACGGCTTTCTGCCGCAGCCCAGCGCCACTTGAGTCGGCCTACGTGGCCACCTTGGGCGGCAGCAGCCGGTCGTACTCGGTCTTGACCACCGCATAACATTCGCACGTGCGCTGCTCGAGCCACGGCCGGTCGAGCACCTCGATGCGCCCGCGCGAGTAGCGGATCAGCCCTGCGTCCTGCAATTTCAGCGCGGCTTCGGTCACACCTTCGCGGCGCACACCGAGCATGTTCGAGATCAACTCCTGCGTCATCGCCAACTCGTTGCCCTGCAGCCGGTCCAGGCTCAGCAGCAGCCAGCGGCAGAGTTGCTGATCGAGCGAGTGGTGGCGGTTGCAGACCGCCGTTTGCGACATCTGCGTGATCAGGGCCTGGGTATAGCGCAGCAGCAGGTGCAGCACCGGCGCACGTTTGAACTCGCTCTTGATTGCCGCCGCCGGCAGCCGATAGGCCTGCCCGGCACTTTGCACCACGGCGCGGCTGGGCGTGGACTCGCCGCCCATGAACAACGAGATGCCGACGATGCCCTCGAAGCCGACGACGGCGATTTCGGCCGACGCGCCGTTTTCCATCACGTAGAGCAGGGACACGATGGCCGAAGTCGGGAAATAAACATGCGACAGCGTCGCGCCCGATTCGTACAGCACTTCGCCGAGCCCCAGCTTGACCGCCTCAAGTTGCGGCTGCCAGCGCTGCCGGTCGGACTCGGGCAGCGCGGCGAGCAGGTGGTTGGTCTTGGGGTCGAGGGGGGTTGACAAGGAGCGACTCCGCGGCGGGTTCGTCTTCGCGCCATCCTGGAGTGTAGCGGCCAACGCCGGCCCCTCTGTACGGTACCGAACGAAACCGCACCGCACGACCCGCACCGCACGACCCGCGCCTCAAAGCTGGGCACCGATCAGCGAAGCCACGCGCTCGCGCAATTTCTCCTGCCACGGCCGCGCCTGCCATTCGGCGTGCGTGATCGGGCGTGCGAGGCCCAGGTCGGCGGCAAAGGTCGCCGTCTGCTGCCGGGCGAATTCAGCGTCGAGGATATTCAACGTCGCCTCATCGTTGAGCCGGAAAGAGCGGTTGTCGAAATTGGTCGAGCCCACCGAAACCAGCAGCCCGTCGACGATCATCACCTTGCAGTGGAACATTGTCGGCCGGTACTCCGCGATCAGCGCGCCGGCCTCCAGCAAGGGGCCCCAGCGTGCACGCGAGGCACTGCGCACGGCGTCACTGTCGATGTGCTCGCCGGGGACCACGATACGCAGATTGACCCCACGCTGCATCGCCGCGACCAGGGCCTTGGAGGTCAGTTCGTCGGGCACAAAATAGGCCGCCGCCAAGTCGATCGAGCGCGAGGCCGACGTGATCGCCAGCAGGTACATCAGCTGCATGCTCTCGCTGCCGCCACTGGGCGAGCTGCTGAACATCTGCGCCAGGCCGCTGCCGACGGCTGGCAAGTCCGCAAAGTAGGCCGGGCCGTGCAGCACGTCGCCCGTGACCTTGATCCAGTTGTCCATAAATACCGCCTGCATCTGCGCCACCACAGGTCCTTCGACCCGGAAATGGCTGTCGCGCCAGTGCTCGGGGTCCTGCGCGTTGCCGGTCCACAGCGGCGCGATACCGACGCCGCCGGTGAAAGCGACACGGCCGTCGACGACCAGCAGCTTGCGGTGCGTGCGGTTGTTCAGCCGGCCGAGTTGGGACCAGTGCGGCGGATGAAATTTGCGAATCTGCACCCCCGCGGTCGTCATCTGCTCGATGAGGCTGGCGTCGATCTTGGCGCTGCCGACCCAGTCGAGCAGTACATGCACCATGACACCCTGCTTCGCGCGCTCGGCCAACGCTTCGGCAAATTCGCGTCCGATGTCGCCCGACCAGTAGATGTAGGTCTCGAAAGTGATGGTGCTGCGCGCGCCGCGAATGGCTGCCAACATCGCCGGAAAAATCTGGTCGCCGTTGTGCAGCGCCTGGGTGCGGTTGCCGGCGACGAAGGGGGGCCCAAGCAGCGCGCCGAGCTCGTGTACGAAGCGTGGATCGTCGATTGCGTAGAGCCGATCGATGCGCCGTTCGATCTTCTTTTCACCGGTCATGAAGTTCACCGCGAGCAGCGAGGCGGCGACCGTACCCACCACCGTGCCGGCGATGATCCAAAAAGTCTTGCGGCTTGGTTTTCCC
>JANMTL010000236.1:0-2567 GCA_031390425.1 Rhizobacter sp. | reverse complement strand
GGCACGCGGCGGTCGAACACCGGCTTGCTTTCGCGCGCGATGAAGGTCTTGACGATGCGGTCTTCGAGCGAATGAAAGCTGATCACCACCAGCCGCCCGCCGGGCGCCAGCAGTTCGAGCGCGGCGTTCAGCCCTTGTTCGAGCTCCTCAAGCTCGGCGTTGACGAAAATCCGAAGAGCTTGAAACGTGCGCGTTGCAGGGTTCTGGCCCGGCTCGCGGGTTTTGACTGCACCAGCCACGACCTCGGAAAGCTCCCGCGTGGTTCGAACTGGGTTCCCGCCCTCGCGCCGAGCAACAAGCGCCTTTGCAACCTGTACAGCAAACCGTTCTTCCCCATAGTCGCGTATTACCTCTGCAATGTGGCGCTCGTCGGCGCGGGCCAAAAAGTCCGCAGCGCTCTCGCCCCGGGTCGTATCCATCCGCATGTCGAGCGGGCCGTCGAAACGAAAGCTGAACCCACGCTCGGGGCTGTCGATCTGCGGCGACGAGACGCCCAGATCGAGCAGCAAACCGTCGATGCGCGTGACGCCCGCCGCCGCCAGCGTGGGCACCAGTTGGCCGAAGGGGGTGTGGTGGATCGAGAAGCGCGTGTCGGCCAATTGAGCATCGGCCGCCGCAGCGGCGACCGCTTCGGGATCGCGGTCGATGGCGAGGACCCGTGCGCGCTCGCCGAGACGCAGCAACAGGGCCCGCGTGTGGCCGCCGCGTCCGAACGTTCCATCGACGTAAATGCCGTTCGAGGCGTGCTCGAGTTCCTCGTCATCGGCACCGCCGGGCGCCGCATGCAGCAGTGCGTCGACGGCCTCGTTCAGCAACACGGTGGTGTGGGCAGCGGACGGTGCGGTGGTCATCGCGCCGCCGATCCGAACGTGAAGGCCTTGAGCGCGTCGGGCATCTCGCCCTTGGCGATCTCGACTTCATGCGCGGCATGCAGCGCAGCGTCCCACAGCTCCAGGTGGCTGCCGACACCGATCAGCATCACGTCGCGATCGAGGCCGGCCGATTTACGCAACTCGGGCGCGACCAGAACGCGCGATGATGCGTCGATGTCCACGTCCATCGCGTTGCCGAGAAAAATCCGCTTCCAGCGCAGCGCTTCCATCGGCAGCGCGTCCAGCCGATCGCGAAATTCCTCCCAGGTCGGCCGCGGGAACACCATCAACGGGCCGTCGGGGTGTTTGGTGATCGTGAGCTGCGTGATTTCCAGGGCGCGCAGCACCGTCAGGTGGCGTGCGGGCAAGGTCATCCGGCCCTTGATGTCCAAGGTCAGTGACGCAGGGCCCTGAAACACGAGATTCGCCACGAAAACCCAGAAAAGTGCACCAGCACCCACTGTATCCCAAGGCATCGTCCTCGGCAACGCCGATATGAAAAAACTGCAACTAGATCAATAACTTAGCTTTCACTTTGAAAGGTTGGAAACGAATGTCGTTCAAAAACAAGCAGTTAAGAATGCATTTGAAAGTGAGGTCTGAGGAGTAGGCTGCAGGAGGTAATTTTTTCCCGGCGACGGGCCTGTTCAACGCGGTGACACGCCGATCAGCCACAGATGCAGCATGCCAAGGAATGCTGCATATAAACCCAGCCCTGCCACCAGCGCAATCGGATCGTTGTAACGACTCGGTGGGGCAGCCGGCGTGCGGCGCGGGGCGCGCCGTTTCAGCGAAATCCGGTCCGCCACGGCCCACGCCAGGAACGATCCGAACAGCACCGTCGACGCCAGCGTGCCGTTGGCCAGCAGGTGCGCCAGCGCCCACAGCTTGGTGGCGACCAGCATCGGATGCCGCGTGGCGGCCGAGATGCGGCCCGGCAGGTACGCCGCGAACAGCAGCGGGAACACCGGCAGCATCAGCAGCCAGGCCACGTGTCGCAAGGCGGCGGGCGGCTGGTACAGCACCACCGGCGCGCCGCGCGCCTGCCCATAACCGTGCAGGATCAGCGCGAAGCCGATCAGCGACAGCAGCGCGTAAATGCCTTTCCACGTCATCTCGCCACGCGCGGCGAACTGGGCGTTGCGCCACGTGGGCGCGAAGATCGACGTGGAGTGCACGCCGAGAAAGATCACCAGACCCAGGATCAGGACAGCCATGTGGTTTGCTCCGCTGTAGAAGCGGGCAGTCTATGGCGTGTGTTCGCCCTGCCGGGCGTCGCTTGGGTTTCGCCTTGGGCTGGGTTGCCTTGCGTTGGGCCGCGTCGGGTCCCGCCCCGACAGGCAGGTAACTTTCATTTGCGGGCCCAAATGAAAGTAACCAAAGCAAACGGCCTGAACACCCGCCGATTTGGGTGTCACGCTGCGGCGACACACCGACGGCAGAGGCTCCAGCGACATCGTGTGATGGCTGTCGGGGTCGGGGTCGAGGATCAGCTTGGAATGGTTGTCGACGCGGGTGATCAGCTCGCGGCCGGCGGCCATTGGGGCCGCCAGTTGTGCGGCGTCGAACACCGGACGGTTCATCGCCGCCTGCCAGGCGGCTGTGAAGGCCGCGCTGACATCGGCAGACTTCATGCCCTCGCCGTACCCCAGTTCGGCATCGCGCAGCGCGGCAAGCCGAGCTTCCCAGGCGGCG